>NZ_CP073078.1:4028065-4333146 GCF_018135625.1 Phenylobacterium montanum | reverse complement strand
GTTGACGATCGCCAGCAGGGCCTGGCCGCCCATGATGATGCGGTCCACATAGCGCCGGGCTCGCTCGGGCAAGTCGTCCATCCGCTCGAGCAGGCCGGCGAAGCCGATCACCCCGGTCAAGGGCGTCCTGATCTCGTGGCTCATATTGGCGACGAATTCGGCCTTGGCGACATTGGAGGCGTCGGCGGCGATGCGCTGGCGCACCAGCTCGTCCTCCATCACCTTGGCCGCCGTGACGTCGCGCAGCACGGTGACGGCGCCGACGATCTTGCCTCCCTCGTCACGGATCGGCGAGGGGCTGCCCTCGACCCAGGCCCAGCCGCCCGAGGCGGTACGGATGCGCGCCCGCCGCTGGGCGGTCACCGGGCGATCGCTGACCAATTGCTGGCGCCGCTCGCGCACCCCGGCCTCGTCCTCGGGATGCACGAATTCGTTGGCGTGACGGCCGACGATCTCCTCCGGCCGGAAGCCGAACAGCCGGATGGAGGGCGAGACGTACTCGACCATACCGTCGGCGTCATAGCGGACGATGATGTCGGTGGCCTTCTCGGCCAGCATGCGATAGCGGGCCTCGCTCTCCCTGGCCTGCTTCAGCGCCGCCTCGGCCGCGACACGCGCCGCTTCCGCTTCGTGGCGGCGAGCCTGCGCCTCGGCCGCCGCCCAGTCCTTCGCCGCTACGCTCTCGGCGAGCTTCTCGCGCGCCAGCGTGGCGTCGAAGCGCTGGCTGATGATGATGAAGCTGACCGGCGAGCCGACCAGCAGGGCGACCACCGTGGTATGCACCGGAGCGAACTGCTCCGGGGTGTGGAACAGGTAAACATCGACCACATAGCTGACCGCCAGCGCGACGATCACTATCGACAGCACAACGACGCTGGTGGCGGTGATCTTCTTCAGCAGCATCCGGGCGTCTTGTCGCGCGAGGCTCCAGTAGATCGGCCGCTCCCGAACGCGGTTTCACGCGCCCGACCTCAGCCGGCGGCTTTCCGACGGTTATAAGCCGCTAACTATAATGATTTCCCGCCCACAGGCGAGCATCCCGCCTGCGGCAATTTAGTAGCGCGCCCCGAAGCGAGCCGGAAGGTCCGCCCTGCTGGCGTTCAGGGCGCATCTTTCCTGGGGAGGGCCACGATCTCCTCGGGCGTGAGCTTATGAATGCGGGTAACTTCGCACCGATCGGGAATGTCGGTCTGGCCACGATCGCGGCGGCCTGATGGCGCGACAGGTACGCCACTGCAAGTTGACCTTGACACCGGATGGCCATGCCCAGGACCTTGCCGCCGCAGCCCGGCAAGAAGCGGCCGTGTCAGCAAGCGTTTCAAGGTCAGCCCATGCGTCATCTCCTCGTTTCCGCCGCCGCCCTCGCCCTCCTGGCCGCGCCCGCCTCCGGCCGCGCCCAGAGCAGCGCCCAGCCGGGCCCCGACGCCAGCATGGCCGCCCAGGCGGGCGAAAAGCCGGACAAGGCGAGCGCAGGCCAACCCAAGCCCGGCGCTGCACTCGACCTCCGCGCCCTGACGGCCCAGTCCGACAAGCTCAAGGACAGCGATATCGCCACCGCCCCGATCCGCGAGATCCGGCGCACCAGCCATCATACCGTGACGATCGGCGGCAAGCAGATCGCCTACACCGCCACGGCCGGGACGCTGACCATCCGCGACGACGACGGCAAGCCCACCGCCAGCATGTTCTATGTCGCCTATACCGCCGGGGCCGACCACGACCCGCACCGGCCGGTGACCTTCTTCTACAATGGCGGTCCCGGCTCCTCGAGCGTGTGGCTGCATATGGGCTCGCTGGCTCCGGTGCGGGTGCGCACCGACAGCCCCCAGGCGACGCACAACGCTCCCTTCGATCTCGGCCCCAATCCCGACAGCCTGCTGGACAAGTCGGACCTGGTCTTTGTCGACGCGATCGGGGCCGGCTTCTCCCGGCCGCTGGGCGACACCAAGCTGGCCGCCTTCTGGGGCACGGACCCGGATATCGACGCCTTCGCCCGGGGGATCGAGCGCTATCTGACCGTCAACGACCGCTGGAACGCACCCAAGTTCATCTTCGGCGAATCCTACGGCACCACCCGCTCAGCCGGCTTGGCCTATCGGCTGCAGAAAGACGGCGCCCAGCTCAACGGGGTGATCCTGCTTTCATCGATCCTGAACTACGGCCGGCGCGACCCCGGCTTCGACCAGGAGCTGATCAACTATATCCCCAGCTATGCCGCCACCGCCGCCTATCACCATCGCTCGGCGACCCAGCCGAACGATCTGGCCGCCTATCTGAAGGCGGTGCGCGACTGGGCCCGCGGCCCCTACGCCCTGGCCCTGGCCAAGGGCCAGGACCTCAGCCCCGCCGAGCGTCAGCAGATCGCCGACCAGATGGCCGGCTATACCGGGCTGCCAGCCAAGTTCATCCTCGACTCAGACCTGCGCGTCGACCTGCGCCGGTTCCTCAAGGAGGAGTTGCGCGACCAGCGCCGCACCCTTGGCCGATACGATTCTCGCTTCACCGGCATGGATGTCGACGCCGCCGGCGAGAGCCCGGAATACGACCCCTCCGACACCGGCATCTCTGGCGCCTTCGTCTCCAGCTTCCACGACTATCTGAGCCGGGAGCTGGGCTACCAAACGGACCTCAGCTACCGGCCGACCTTCTATTCCAGCGGCGTGCAGTGGAACTTCACCCACAAGCCGCCGGTGGCGACGCCGTTCCAGAGCGGCAATCCTGCCGACGTGGCCCAGGACCTGTCGGCGGCCATGCGCGAGAACCCCCATCTTTTGGTCTATTCGCTGAACGGCCTCTACGACATGGCCACGCCCTTCTTCGGCACTGAGTACGACCTTGGCCACATGCAGATCGATCCAAGCCTGCGGGCCAACCTGCGCTTCGCCTACTATCCGTCGGGGCACATGGTCTATCTGAACCCCGACGCCCTGAAGGCGATGAAGGCCGACCTGGCCAGGTTCTACGACGAAGCCGCGCCGCAGCGCTGAACGGCGGTCAGGCCGCCGAGGCGGTCCACTGCACGATCTTGTTCAGCAGGGACTGCGGATCGATCGGCTTGGCGATGTGGTCGTTCATGCCGGCCGCCATGCAGGCCTCGACCTGGGGCGGCATGACGTTGGCGCTGACCGCCAGGATCGGCGTCGCGGCGTTCGGGGACGATCCCTCGCGGATCGCCCGCGTCGCCGCCAGCCCGTCCATCACCGGCATCTGCAGGTCCATCAGGATCAGGTCGAAGGGATTGCGCCCAGCCGCCTCCACCGCCTCGGCCCCATTGGCCGCCTCGGTCAGCTCCAGGTCGAACGGCGACAGCAGCGCGGTGACCAGTTCGCGGTTCACCGCCACATCGTCCACCACCAGGATCCTCAGCGGGGTCAGCGCCGTCTCGCCGTCCGGTTCGCCGGCTGTTGGCGCAGCCTTCCCAGCCGGCGCCGCCAGCGTGAACCAGAAGGTCGATCCCCGACCCTCTGCGCTCTCGACCCCGATCTCCCCGCCCATCAGCTCGACCAGGCCCTTGGAGATGGCCAAGCCCAGGCCGGCCCCGCCATAGCGGCGGGTGTTGGAGCCGTCGACCTGGGAGAAGCGCTGGAACAGGCGGTCGCCGTGCTCGGCGGAGATACCGACCCCGGTGTCGCGCACGGTGATGCGCAAACGCCCTCGTTCGCCTTCCGCCGGGCCGGCCTCGACCGTCACCTGCCCCGCCGCTGTGAACTTGATCGCGTTGCCGACCAGATTCAGCAGCACCTGCCGCACCCGTTCGCCATCGACGAAGGCCTCGTCCGGAAGATCGTCGGCAAGGCGCAGGTCGAGGTTCAGCCCCTTGGCCTCCGCCTCGGGCCGCACCAGTTCGACGCTGTCCTCGAACAGCGGCCTCAGCGCCGTCGGCTGCGGGGCCAGCTCGACCTGCCCCGCCTCCAGCCGCGAAAAATCGAGGATGTCATTGACCAGGGACAGCAGGGCCTGGCCGCCGGTGAGGATACGCCGCGTAAAGGTCCTCGCCCGTTCGGGCAGGTCCTGCATCTTGCCCATCAGGCCGGCGAAGCCGATCACCCCGGTCAGCGGGGTCCGGATCTCGTGGCTCATATTGGCCAGGAACTCGGCCTTGGCCTGGGCGGCGGCCTCGGCCTCCGCCCGCTTGCGGCGCAGCTCCGCTTCGGCCTCGCGCCGGGCGGTGACGTCGCGCAGGGCGGTGACCACGCCGATCGTGGTTCCGTCGTCGTCCCGCAAGAGCGCGGGGCTACCCTCCAACCAGACCCACGAGCCGTCCGCGCGCTCGACGCGGAATTCGCCGGAGACCCCATCGCGCGGCAGGCGGCCGTGGGCCAGTTCGGCGATAGCGGCCAGCGCCGCTTCCCGGGTGTCGGGATCTGTGAAGTCGGCGATGCTGCGCCCGACCAGGTCCTCGGCCCGATAGCCGAGCTGGCGCACCGAGGGCGATATGTACTCCATCACGCCTTGCCGGTCGTAGCGGACGATGATGTCGGTGGCCCGCTCGGCCAGCATGCGATAGCGCGCCTCGCTGTCGCGCAGCGCCTCTTCCCGCATACGCGCCTCGGTGATGTCGATGATCACGCCGAAGACTGCGACGATCTCTCCGGCCGCGTTGCATTCGGCCGCGCCCCGGGCCCGCACGCTGCGGACCGAGCCGTCCGCCCGTGTCACCCGGGTCTCGTAGGCGTAGGGCTCGCCCAGGGTCTCCGTACGGCGCAGCGCCTCGCCGATCATCGGCCGATCCTCGGCGTCATAGAGCGCGTAGGCCGAGCCGATCGGAGGCGGGCCCGCCTTGGGATCGAAGCCGAAGATCTGGAACACCCCGTCCGACCAGTACACCTGCCCGGTCTTCAGGTCCCGCCGCCAATGGCCGACGCCGGCCAGCTCCTCGGCCATCACAGCCTGGCGATGAGCTTCGCTGACCAGCAGCGAGGATTCCTCCAGTTCGACACGCCGCCGCTCCAGCTCGGCCTCCAGCGCCAGGCGGGCCGTGACGTCCCGCAGCACGGTCACCGCGCCGATGAAACGGCCCTCTTCGTCCGTGAGCCGCGAAGGCTTGCCCTCGAGCAAAACCGGCTCGCCATCCGGCCGGCGCACCTCGACCAGGCTCTGGCCGGCGCCGGGCGGCAGCGCGTCCTGCCGGATCAGGTCCAGGCGCTGCTGCAACGTTACGCCGGTGCGGGACTCGAAGACCTCGAACGCGCTGCGGCCGATCAGGTCCTCGGGGCGAAACCCGATCTGGGCCACTGAGGGCGAGATGAACTCGATCACGCCCGTGGCGTCGTAGCGCAGGATGATGTCTGTGGCCGCCTCGGCCAGCATGCGATAGCGCGCCTCGCTGTCACGGGCCGCCGCATTGGCGGTCTCCACCAGGAGATGCTCGGCGATCGCGTCCAGCCGGCGCTGCTTCAGCTCGGCCAGGGCGCGGGCGATGCGCCCGACCTCCTGCTGGTCGGAGAGGAACGGCACGTCCACGGTGACGTCGCCCGAGTTCAGCCGATCGATCGTCGTCGTCAGGCCTCGAAGGCGGCCGGCCAGATTGCGCGCTACGCCGATCATGAAGAAGGCCGAGGCAAGGATGGCGGCCCCGATCAGGGTCAGGCTGATCGCGATCCCCTGCTGCAGGCGCTGGACTCGCGCCCGCAGCATGCGAGCCAGCTCAGCCTGGTCCGCGCGCCAGGCGCGGTCGATCGCCGGTTGCAGCTCGGCGGCGCCGGCCGCACCCGCCGCAGCGGCATTCGCCAGGCCATCGGTCGGGCCGGCCAGCGCCGCGCGGGCATGGCCGCTGGGATCGCTGCCCATAGCCGTCCGCAGCGCGGCCTCGGCCGCGGCGGCCCGGATCCGCAACTCGCGATCCGCCAGGGCCTGCTCCTGCGGCGTGCGCGCCAGTCCCGCCGCCTGGGAGGCGACGAGCAGCTGGGGCAGCTCCACCGTAGCCGCGTCCATGGCGTAGAAGCTGTCCAGGTCGGTATCGAGGGTCAGGTTGGAGCTGTCCGCCACTCGCCGCATCAAGGCGGCCCCGGCCTCGCTGCGCTCCACGCCGCGAGCCGCATCGAAGCGCCGCAGCTCCGCCCCGGCGTTGAAGTCGCTGGGCGGGCGCGGCGCCGGGCTGTCGCCTGGAGAGATCACGCTGGGCCAGACCTCGGCCAGCCACACGGCGCCATCCTCTTCGCGCTGGGCGAAGCGCACGTCGAGGCCGGCCTGTCCAAGGTAAAGATAGAGCGGAAGGCCTACGGCCGGCGCGATGCAGGCGGCGACCAGGGCCAGTCGCGCCCCGACCGACAGGCGTGCGCTGAGGTATTCGAACAGTCGCGCGCGAAACATACCGCCCAGTCCGCCAGGTCAACAATCACACGCGCGGCTTGCGAGCACGTGATCGACTATTGTCAGTATCTACGGGTGCTCAATCGAACCTTACCGCGAGCATGCGATCATTCGCCGCAGCGGCCGGTTTGGAAAGGCGTCGCGGAACGGCCGCGCTACCGGCCGAGTTCTCGGGCCCGCTCGACCGCAGCCTTCACCGCTTCGTCGACCAGGGGCCAAAGGCCCTTCTCGCCCATCAGGATCTTCAGGGCGGCCTCGGTGGTGCCGCCCGGCGAGGTGACCTGGCGGCGCAGTTCGGCGGGCTCCTCGGCCGACTGGTCGAGCAGAGCCGCAGCCCCGACCAGGGTTCCGCGCACCATCCGGGCGGCGGCCTCGGCCTCGAAGCCCTGGCCTTGAGCCGCGGCCTCCAGCGCCTCTATGAAGGCGTAGAAATAGGCTGGACCCGAGCCGGAAACGCCGGTCGCCGCGTCGACCATGGCCTCGCTGTCCAGATCGACAACCGTGGCCACCGGGGCGAACAGGGCGTGGGCCCGCTCGCGCGCCAATGGCTCGTCCGCGAACACCGAAGCCACGCCCTTGGCCAGGGCGACGGCGGTGGTCGGCATGACCCGCGCCACCGGCCGGCCCTCGAAGGCTTGGCTGAGGTCCTTGGTGGTGACGCCCGCGGCGATGGAGACGACCACCGCGCCGGGCTCCAGCAGCGGCGCGACGGCCTCAGCGGCCTGGCGCCAGATCTGCGGCTTGACCGATAGGAGCACCGTCGCCGCCTGGCGCAGCACCGCGTCGGGCGGGTTGAGCCTGGCTCCAGCCGCCTCGGCGGCGAGCGCGGCAGGCCCCGGGTTGGGGTCGCACAGGATCAGGTCGGCGGGCTGGAAGGCGCCCGTGCGGGTCCAGCCTTCCACCAGCGCCCCGCCCATGCGGCCGGCGCCCAGGATCAGGATCGGGGTGCTCACAAGCGCCTCCGGGCGAGCGTCAGGCTTGGCCGACGGTCTCGAACATGCAGGCGGCCATGGCGTCCTCCGGCGACTTCGAACCCTTCAGCAGGAAGTCGAAGGCCGGATAGAAGCGGTCGGCCGCCTCGACCGCCGCGTCGATCATCGAGGCCGCCTGGGCCAGGGTCGGCCGCTCGCCCTGGGGCACCGACAGCGAATGGCGGAACACCACCTCGCCCCCGTCGCTCCAGACCTCGAAATGGCCGAGCCAGATGCGCTGGTTGATCAGGGAAAGAAGCTCGAAGGCCGCGCCCCGCTTGGACTTGGGCGTCCTCATGTCCAGCGAGAGGCACAGCTGCAGGCAGTCGGCCTCCGGTCGCCAAGCGAACCACAGCTCGTAGTCCTTCCAGTCGCCGGTCAGGGCGAAAGCCAGGTCGCCGTCCTCGGTGCGGTCGAAGGTGAGGTTCTCGGCGGTCAACACGTGCTCGACCACGTCCAGCGGGTCGAAGCTCAGGTCGACTTCGTCTTCTTCAGACTGAGGAGCGTCCATCGAACCTTATCCCTTCCGAGGCTTCCTCGGCCGGCTGGAGAACCGGCGAGTCACCCTCTGGCCTGCAGCCTAATCTGCTTCGCGCCATCCGTCACAAGGACCTTCTTGCGAACGGCGAACCCAATTCCCGTTTCAGGCTTGGGATTCCGCCTTCGCCGCCTTCAGGGCCGCGACCTCATCACGCAGGGCCTCGAGCTCGGCCTTGAGCGCATCGAATTCGTCACGCCGCACCAGGTCCATCTCGGCGGCGATCCGGTCGGCCTGGGCGCGAAACGCGGTCTTGGCCTCTTCGCCGGCCGCCTGGGCCAGGCCCATGGCCGCCTGGGACAGCTTGGAGAATTCGTCGAGGAAGGGATTCTGGGTCTGCATAGGGTTCATATAGGGCAAACGCGCCTTGAATGCGAAGGGGCTCCCGCGGCGTCGGCGCCCCTGCTAACAGGAAGGGCGAAGCTCCCAGAGAGGGTCCCCGTGCCGTTTCCCCATTTCGACCCGGTCCTGATCCACCTGGGCCCCCTGGCGATCCGCTGGTACGCCCTGGCCTATATCGCCGGGATCCTGCTGGGCTGGCGCTATGCGCTCAGGCTGATCGGCCAGGCGCGCCTCTGGGCGCCGGGCGGGCCGCCGGCCAACACGATCCAGATCGACGACCTGATTCTCTGGGTCACCCTCGGCATCATCGTCGGCGGGCGCACAGGTTATGTCCTGTTCTACGGCCAGGGGCAGTACTGGAAGCACCCGCTGGAGATCTTCAAGCTGTGGGAGGGCGGCATGTCGTTCCATGGCGGCTTCCTGGGCGTAGCCCTGGCCGTGACCCTGTTCGCCCGGGCCAACAGATTGGACTTGCTGCGCCTCGCCGACCTCGTTGCCCCCTGCGCCCCGATCGGGCTTTTCTTCGGCCGGATCGCCAACTTCATCAATGGCGAGCTCTGGGGCCGGCCGACCAGCCTGCCGTGGGGGATCATCTTCCCCAGCGCGCCTGACAACCCACCCTTGCCGCGACACCCAAGCCAGCTCTACGAGGCGGGCCTGGAGGGCCTCGCCCTGTTCCTGCTGCTGCGCTGGGCGACGCACCGGGCCCAGTGGCTGCCCAGGCAGGGCGCCCTGACCGGCCTGTTCCTGGTCGGCTACGGCATCGTCCGCATCAGCCTGGAGAACGTGCGCAACCCCGACATCGGCATGCCGGCCTTCCCGCTGGGCCTGACCATGGGCATGATCCTGTCGATCCCCATGGTCGCGGCCGGCGCCTGGCTGATCTGGCGCTCGCGCCGCCCCGCGGCCCTGGCCCAGCCGGCGGAGGCGCCGCAGGCGTGAGGTCATGCCGCTGAAAGACCGCCTCGCCGCCCAGATCCGGGCCAGCGGCCCCATGACGGTCGCCCAGTTCATGACCGCCTGCCTGCACGACCCGCAGGACGGCTACTACGCGACCCGGCCGGCCCTCGGCGCAGCGGGCGACTTCATCACCGCGCCTCTGGTCTCGCAGATGTTCGGCGAGCTGATCGGCGTCTGGGCGGTGGCGACCTGGCGCGCGATCGGCAGCCCGACCCGCTTTCGCCTGATCGAGGCCGGGCCGGGGGACGGAACCCTGATCAGCGACCTGCTCCGTGCGGCCAGGACGGCGCCCGACTTTGTCGCCGCCACCGACCTCTGGCTGGTCGAGACCAGTGCGCCCTTGCGTGAGCGTCAGGCTGCGGCGCTCGCTGGCGCCCGGCCCGCGCCGCGCTGGGCGGGCTCGCTGGCCGAGGTACCGGACGGCGCGCCGATGATCCTGGTGGCCAACGAACTGCTCGACTGCCTGCCGGCGCGCCAGTTCGTACGCCGGCCGGACGGCTGGGGCGAGCAGGTGGTGGGGCTGGCCCCGGACGGCGCCCTGGCCTTCGGCCTGGTCCGCTGCCCGCCGGGGATCGCCCCGCCGCACGACGCGCCGGTGGGCGCCGTGGTCGAGGTCTCGGCGGCTCAAGCGGCCTTCGGCGCCGAGATCGGGGAACGCCTCACCCGTGGCGGCGGCGCGGCCCTGCTGATCGACTACGGCCGGGACCGCTTCGAGGCCGGCGACACCCTGCAGGCGCTGAAGGCGCACCAGAAGGCCGATCCGCTGGCCACCGCCGGTGAAGCGGACCTGACCGTGCACGCCGACTTTCCCGCCGTCGCCGAAGCGGCGCGCGCCGCGGGCGCCAACTCAGCCCTCCTGACCCAAGGCGAATTCCTGCGCCGGCTCGGGATCGAAGCCCGCGCCGCCAGGCTGGCCCACAGCCATCCAGATCGCGCCGACAGCCTGGCCCGCCAGCTTGCGCGCCTGACCGCGGACGACCAGATGGGGGTCCTGTTCAAGGCCCTGTGCCTCTATCCCGCCGGCCAGCCGGCCCCGCCCGCCTTCGAGACCGCCACATGACGCCCGAACCCCTGCAGTCCCCGCTCCTGGCCGGCCTCGCCGGCGTGCGCCACGGCTTCTTCACCCGGAGGGGCGGGGTATCGGAGGGTATCTACGCCGGCCTCAATGTCGGCCGCGGTTCGAAGGACGATCCCGCCGCGGTGCGCGAGAACCGAGCCCGTGCGGCCGGCTTCTTCAATGTCGGCGAGCCGGCCCTGCTCTGCGCCTACCAGGTCCATTCCAGCCTGGCGCACCGGGTCGACGGCATCTGGGAGCAGCCGCCGCAGGTCGACGCCCTGGTCACCACCGAGGCAGGCCTGGTCTGCGGCGCCCTTTCGGCCGACTGCGCCCCGATCCTGATCGCCGACGCCCGCGCCCGGGTCGTCGCCTCCGCCCACGCCGGCTGGCGCGGCGCCCTTACCGGGGTGGTCGAGGCGGCAGTCGAGGCGATGAAGGCCGCCGGCGCCGAGCCCCAGCGGATGATCGCCGCCGTCGGCCCCTGCATCGGGCCCAAGTCCTACGAGGTGGGCTTGGAGTTCCTGGACCGGTTCATGGCCGAATCGCCCGGCTCGGAGCGCTTCTTCGCCCCCGGCGTCAGCGCCGAGAAGCGTCTGTTCGATCTGCCGGGCTACGTGCTCTCGCGGCTCAATGCCGCAGGCGTGGCCAAGGCCGAGTGGATCGGGGCCGACACCCTGGCCGACGAGGCGCAGTTTTTCTCCAACCGCCGGGCGGTGCTGCGTGGGGACGGCGACTATGGCCGACTACTGTCGGCGATCATGCTGGAGGGCTGAATCGGCGGAATCCGCCCGTGGGGCTTGCTCCGAAGCGTCACCCTGCTAGAAGCCCGGACGACTGCGGACGGGGACCCGACTGACCATGAAGCTGCTTGCCGGCAACTCCAACCAGCACCTGTCCGAGGCGATCGCCGACTATCTGGACCTGCCGCTGACCAAGGCCCAGGTCCGTCGGTTCCCGGACAACGAGGTGTTCGTCATCATCGACGAGAACGTCCGCGGCGAGGACGTGTTCGTGGTCCAGTCCACCAGCTTCCCGGCCAACGACAACCTGATGGAGCTTCTGATCTGCATCGACGCCCTGACCCGGGCCTCGGCCAAGCGGATCACCGCCGTGATGCCCTATTTCGGCTATGCCCGTCAGGACCGGAAGACCGGCGGCCGCACGCCGATCTCGGCCAAGCTGGTGGCCAACTTGATCACTAGAGCCGGCGCCGACCGGGTCCTGACCATGGACCTGCACGCCGGCCAGATTCAGGGCTTCTTCGACATCCCGACCGACAACCTGGTGGCCACGCCGGTTCTGGCCGAGGACATCAAGGCCCACTACGCCAAGTCCAACGAGCTGATGATCGTCTCGCCGGACGTGGGCGGGGTGGTGCGCGCCCGAGCCCTGGCCAACCGGCTGAACGCCGACCTCGCCATCGTCGACAAGCGCCGCTCGGGCCCCGGCCAGAGCGAGGTGATGAACATCATCGGCGACGTGAAGGGCCGCCGCTGCATCATGTTCGACGATATCGTCGATTCGGCCGGCACCCTGTGCAACGCCGCCCAGGCTCTGATCGACCACGGGGCTGAGGAAGTCGCGGCCTATGTCACCCATGGCGTCCTCTCCGGAGCGGCCACCGAGCGGGTGCAGAAGTCGGCGCTGAAGGAGCTGGTGGTCACCGATTCGATCGAGGCGGCCAATCCGGTGCAGTCCTGCGCCAAGGTCCGCATCGTCAGCATCGCCCCGCTCATCGGCGAAGCCATCCGGCGGATCGCCAACGAGGAGTCGGTCTCCAAGCTGTTCGACTGAAGCTGACGGCGGAGCTTTTTTCCCGGCTCCGCATTAGTTGCCAGTCGGTCGGAACGCGCCTGGCCACATTCTCGACTCCGAACCGGCCTAGGCGTCCGGACGATGTAACAGCTTGGGGGAAACGACGTGGCCGCGCTCAAGTTCAAGCCGATTCTGTCCGGCGCAGCCGTAGGCGCCCTAGTCGCCGTCCTGGCGGGCTGCGCCACGCCCCCGCCGCCGCCGGCGCCGCCCGCGCCCTTGCCCCCAGCCCCCGCGCCGGCCGACCTCACCCTCTCGCCCGCGATCATCCAGAGCGCGGCCGCCTATCAGGCCTTCATCGCCCGCTCGACGGCCATCAAGCCCGACTTCGCCAACGGCGACGACGTCGAGCACAGGCTTCAGACCGGCGAAAGCTTCGATCCGGCGATCATGACCCGTGGCGAGATCGCCTTCGCCGCCGTGGTCGCTCTGCAGGAGCCAACCTTCGTCGCCGAGATCCGCAACTACAGCATGAACGAGTCGGCCCGGGCTGAGCTGGCCCGGACCATCGCCGCCGATCCCAACTACGCCACCGGCTTCCGCGGCGCGAACGCCGCCGCCGGCCTGATCATCGCCGCCATGACCACCCAGGGCCAGGGCCTGCAGGACGAGGGCGAAGCGGTGCGCCTGTCGGCCTATGGCGTCCAGCGCCAGGAGTGGTCCAAGGTGTTCGTGCCGGACCTGGCAGGCCGGCTGAGCCTGGCCAAGACCACCTCGGCGAACGTCCCGACGGCTTCGACCGAGGACGCCGAGCGCGAGCGCCAGGCTGCGATCGGCTATGCGCCCCTGCTGCTTCCCGTCCACGCGCCGGCCGCCAGCCCGCCCTATCCGCCGGCGGTGGTCCGGGGCCTGGCCATCGCCGCCCTGGCCTTGCTGGGCCATGCCGGCGAGGCGGACGCGGCCATCACCGAGCCGATGTTCGCCGATCCGCCCGACCAGACCTGCCTGAACATGGCCAAGCTGAACCTGTACCAATGCCTGGCGGTGGCCAAGCCCTACTACGAGGACATCTTCTGCCTGGGCCAGCACGCCATGAAGGACACCGGCCAGTGCCTGCGCATGGCCGCGGGCGCGCCGCCGCCGGCGGTGGAGTTCATCCCCCCGACCCAGAGCGCCAAGACCCCCGTCAAGCCCGTCAAGAAACGGCGCAAGAAAGGGGACTGAGCCACCCATCTCGCCCTGCGGCGCCAAATTACTGACGGCGCCGTTGCCTCCCGGGCGGGAAGTGTGTATTACGCGCCCCCTATTCATCCGACCCACGCCGCGCGGACGTTTTGCGCGGCGTTTCGTTTCGAGAGCAGGGCCATGGCCGATATCGTCCTCAACGTCGAAGTTCGCGACCGCACCGGAACCGGCGGTTCCCGCGAAGCCCGCCGCGCCGGCAAGGTGCCCGGCATCCTCTACGGCGGCGACCGCGACCCGGTGGCCATCGCCGTGAAGTCCAACGAATTCCGCAAGGCGCTGCACTCGGGCAAGCTGCTCGGTCACCGCGTCACGCTGAAGTACGGCGACGAGACCCAGCCGGTCATCGCCAAGGACGTGCAGTTCCACCCGGTGACCGACGAGCCGGTGCACTTCGACCTCTTCCGCGTCGATGGCCACCAGCTGATCAAGATCGCCATCCCGGTGCACTTCAAGAACCAGGAAGCCTCTCCGGGCCTGAAGCGCGGCGGCACCCTGAACATCGCCATCCACGAAGTGGAGCTGATGGTTCCGGCCGACGCCATTCCGGAAGAGCTGGTGGTCGACCTGACCGGCCTGGACATCGGCGCGGCGATCCGCGGCGCGGACCTGGTCCTGCCGGCCGGCGCCAAGGTCTCGGCCCATGACCGCGACCTGACCGTGGCCTCGATCGCCACCTCCTCGGCCATGCAGGCCGAAGAAGCCGAAGAAGGCGCCGCCGAGGCCTGACGCTCTAGAGCCCCTCCCTCGCGGAGGGGCGACTGCCTGTCCGGAGACGGCGGATGTTGATCCTGGCCGGCCTCGGCAATCCCGGCGCGAAATACGCGCACAATCGGCACAATATCGGCTTTCTGGCCCTGACCGCGATCGCCCGCAAATGGGGCTTCGGGCCCGAGCGGTCGCGCTTCAACGCCCTGGCCGCAGAGGGCTCAATCGAGACCCCGGACGGCGACGTCAAGGCCCTGCTGCTCAAGCCCCAGACCTACTACAACGACAGCGGCAGCGCCGTGGCCGCGGCGATGAAGTTCTACAAGCTGACCCCCGCAGACGTGGTCGTCTTCTACGACGAGATCGACCTGGCCCCAGGGCGGTTTCGCATGAAGACCGGCGGCGGGGCGGCCGGCAACAACGGCATCCGCTCGATCACCGCCCATATCGGCGCCGATTTCCGCCGTGCGCGCATGGGCACCGGCCATCCGGGGCACAAGGACCGGGTGATGGGCCACGTGCTGAGTGACTTCCACAAGGTCGAGCAGCCCTGGGTTAACGCCCTGTGCAACGCCTGCGCCGACGCCCTGCCGATCCTGGCCCAGGGCGAGGACGAGAAATACCAGGCCGAGGTGATGCGCCTGGCCCCCGCCGAAAAGGTAGATCCGCGCCGGATCGCGCGCGAGGGTTGACGGCGAAGCTTGGGTCATGGAATAGGCGAATAGAACATTTAGGGAATATCGGATGCTTTCCCTCGCGCCATTCGGCCTTGGTCTTCTGTTTGCGATCGTCTTGTGCGTGCACGTGGTGCGCACGAACCAGCCCATGTACTGGCTCTGGATCATCCTGGCCTTCCCGGGGATCGGCGGGCTGATCTACATCGTCACGGTGATCCTGCCCGATCTGGCGGGCGGCAGGACGGCCCGGCGCATGGGCGCGACGGCGCTCGACACCCTGGCCCCCGAACGCGCCTATCGCCAGGCCAAGGCGGCCCATGACGACACCCCGACCGTGGCCAACGCCATCCGCCTGGCGGGCGCCGCCGCTGACCTCGGCCGCCACGCCGAGGCCGAGCGGCTCTATGCCGACGCCGCCCAGGGCATTCACGCCGAGGACCCGACCCTGCTCCTGGGCCGCGCCAACGCCCTGATCGAGCTTGGCCGGGCCGCCGACGCCTTGCCTTTGCTGGATCAGTTGCAGACCCTGTCGGACAAGGGCGTCAGGACGCCGCAGGAGGCCCTGGCGCGCGGGCGGGCCTGTGAGGCCCTGGGGCGCCATGCCGACGCCCAGGAGGCCTACGAATTCGCCGCCGGCCGCCTGCCCGGGCTGGAGGCCATCGCCCGCTACGCCGCCTTCCTGGCGCGCTCGGGCAAGAAGGCCGAGGCCGCAGACCAACTCACCGAGATCGACCGCCGCATCAAGCGGGCCGATCCCTACTTCCGCAAGGAAGCCAGGGCCTGGCGCGAGCTCGCCGCGCGGGCCATTGGCTAGCTGGGGCTGGCCTTCCCCGCCCTGCTTCGTCATAAGACCGCCTGACCCGGCCTTCCCGCCGCATCCACTCTAGACCGAGGACCCGATGGCCCTGAAAGTCGCCATCGTCGGCCTGCCGAACGTCGGCAAGTCGACCCTGTTCAACGCCCTGACCCAGACGGCCGCGGCCCAGGCCGCCAACTATCCGTTCTGCACCATCGAGCCCAATGTCGGCGACGTGGCCGTGCCGGAGCCACGCCTGGACGCCCTGGCGGCCATCGCCGGCTCCAAGGAGATCATCCCGGCGCGGATCAACTTCGTCGATGTGGCGGGCCTGGTGCGCGGCGCCTCCAAGGGCGAGGGCCTGGGCAACCAGTTCCTGGCCAATATCCGCGACTGCGATGCGGTGGCCTTCGTCGCCCGCTGCTTCGAGGATGACGACATCACCCACGTCGAGGGCCGCATCGACCCCATCTCCGATCTCGACATCATCGAGACCGAGCTGATGCTGGCCGACCTCGAGAGCCTGGAAAAGCGGGTGGTCAACCTGGAAAAGCGGGCCAAGGGCGGCGACAAGGAAAGCGCCACCACCCTGCGCCTGGTCAAGCTCGCCCTGGCCCAGCTCAACGAGGGCCGCCCCGCCTTCACCGCCGAGGTGGCCAAGGAGGACGACAAGGCCTGGCGGATGCTGCAGCTTTTGACCGCCAAGCCGGCCCTCTATGTCTGCAACGTCGACGAGGGCTCCGCCGACAAGGGCAACAGCCTCTCCGACGCTGTGGCCGCCCGCGCGGCCAAGGACGGGGCCAAGAGCGTGGTCATCTCGGCCAAGATCGAGAGCGAGATCGCCCTCCTGGACGCCGGCGAGCGCGCCGAGTTCCTGGAGACCATCGGCCTGGAAGAACCTGGCCTGAACCGGATGATCCACGAGGCCTATAAGCTCCTCGGCCTGCAGACCTATTTCACCGTGGGGCCTAAGGAAGCCCGCGCCTGGACCATCCATGTGGGCGACACTGCGCCGCAAAGCGCCGGGGTGATCCACACCGACTTCGAAAAAGGCTTCATCCGGG
Source organism: Phenylobacterium montanum (assembly GCF_018135625.1). Classification (NCBI taxonomy): domain Bacteria; kingdom Pseudomonadati; phylum Pseudomonadota; class Alphaproteobacteria; order Caulobacterales; family Caulobacteraceae; genus Poindextera; species Poindextera montana. The sequence continues at coordinate 4,316,727 of NZ_CP073078.1, read as the reverse complement.
CTGAAACCATCGCCTACGATGACTATGTCCGATTGAAGGGCGAGGCGGGCGCGCGGGAAGCCGGCCGCATGCGCCTGGAAGGCAAGGACTACGTCGTCCAGGACGGCGACGTGATGCACTTCCGTTTCAACACCTGAAGACCGCCGAGGGAAACGCATGGCCGACCGGATCAAGATCAAGAGCGCCGACGGGTTCGAGTTCGAAGCGCTGCATGCGACGCCGAGCGGCAAGCGCCGCGGCGGGGTGATCGTGATTCAGGAGATCTTCGGCCTAGATCAGTACGTCCAGGCCGACGTGGCGCGCTGGGCGGGCCTGGGCTTCGAGGCCGTGGCGCCCTCCATGTACGACCGGGTCGAGCCGGGCTTCACCGCCGGGCATGACGAACAGGGCCTGGCCGCGGCCTTCGCCACCGTGCAGAAGGCCAAGCCCGCCGACGCCCTGGCCGACATCGCCGCCTGCATCGCCTTTTTGAAGGACCGCGGGCCGGTGTTCATCGTCGGCTACTGCTATGGCGGCACCATGGTCTGGCACGCCTCGGCCAATCTGGACGGCTTGGCGGCCGGCTCCAGCTACTATGGCGGCGGGGTCGCGGCGGCGGCCGACCTCAAGCTCAAGAACCCAGTGATCTGCCACTTCGGCCGCAAGGACGGCCACATCCCGGCCGACGAGGTCACCGCCAAGATCAAGGCCGCCCACCCGGACCTGCCGGTCTACATCTACGAGAAGTCCGGCCACGGCTTCAACAACGACGGCCGCCCGGATTCCGACCCGGACGACGCCAAGACCGCCCGCGAGCGGACCCTGGCCCTGTTCGAAGCCAACGGGGCCCTCTAGGGTCATGGCGCGCGGTGGCTCCGCGAGGCTGAAAGGCGCCGACGGGTTCGAGTTCGGCGCCTACCGCGTTCTCCCTGAGGACGCCCGCCACGGCGGACTGGTGCTGATCCAGGAGATCTTCGGCGTCACCGCCCACATCCGCGAGCTGTGCGACAGCTTCGCCGAGGAGGGCTACGAGGTGATCGCGCCCTCGCTCTACGACCGGCTGGAGCCGGGATTCGAAGCCGACTATGCGCCCGAGGCCATGGCCAAGGCGGTGCGCTATTCGCAGGAGACCCCCTGGGACCAGGTCGAAGGCGACCTCAACGCCGCCATCGCCGCCCTGAACGGGCCGGTGTTCGTCACCGGTTTCTGCTGGGGCGGCACGGCCAGCTGGCTCGCCGCCTGCCGCTGCCCGGGCGTAGCGGCCGTATCCAGCTTCTACGGCCGGCGCATTCCCGAGTTGCTGGCTGAGACGCCCAAGTGCCCGACCATCCTGCATTTCGGCAAGACCGACGCCTCGATCCCCATGGAGACGGTCGACCAGATCGCTGAGGCCCATCCGGACCTGCCCATCCACCTCTACGACGCCGGCCACGGCTTCGTCTCCGACCGCAGCCGGGACTACCAGCCCGACGCCGCCAGGCTGGCGCGGTTGAGGACCCTGCAGCTGTTCCAGCGGTCGTCGGGGGTGCGGGCGGAGGTCTGAGGTCGCCGTTCGGCGTCTTGTCACAAAAAAGCCCGCCGAGGTCTCCCCCGGCGGGCTCTTCATTTCAGCGGTCGCCCGGCGGATCAGCCGTGGTCGATGTCCTTCCAGAGCTTGCGGTAGCTGGCGTAGACCAGCCCGGCGAACAGGAACAGGAAGATCATCACCGCATAACCGGTCTGCTTGCGCTCGTCGGCATGCGGCTCGGAGGCCCACATCAGGAAAGCCACCACGTCCTTGGCTTCCTGGTCGGCGGTGGCCTTGACCCCGTCGTCATAGGTGACGCGGTCGTCGGTCAGCTGCAGCGGCATGGCGATGAAGCCGCCCTTGGGCGCCTCGCCCTTGCCGGACCAGAAACTGCCCAGGTCGCCCGGCATGTAGGGGTTGTAGTACTTGCCCGCCGGCACCCGCAGGCCCGCCGGAGCCGGGACGTAGCCGGTCAGCAGCGAGTAGATGTAGCGCGGGCCGTCCTCGCGCGCCTTGGCGATCAGCGACAGGTCCGGCGGCAGGGCGCCGCCGTTCGAAGCGCGGGCCGCCGCCTCGTTCGGGAAAGGTTTGACGAAGGTGTCGGCCGGGGTCGCCGGTCGCTTGATCACGTCGCCCGTGTCGCCGTCGATGTCAGGGACGTTGAAGTCCTTGGCGATCGCCTTGACCTTCAGGTTGTCGTTCGGGTTCGGCCACTTGGGATCGTAGAACGGACCGCCCAACTGCCCGAGGTTCCGATAGGACATCAGGTTCATCGAGTGACAGGCGGAGCAGACGTCGTGATAGACCTTGTAGCCCCGCTGCAGCTGCTCCTGGTCGAAGTGGCCGAACGGCCCCTCGAAGCTCCAGGTCGCTTCCTTGAGCGGAGCCTGAGTGACCTCGGCCGAGGCCTGGTGAGCGGCGGCGAGTCCGAGCGCGGCCGCGAGAATGAGCGCCTTGCGCAGCATCAGTCTCAACCCTTCTTTTCGGTGAGGACGGGGGTCGAGATCGACTCCGGCGTCGGCAGGGGTTTTTCGGTCAGGCCCAGGATCGGCATCACCAGCACCAGATAGCCGAAGTAGCAGGCGGTGCCGAGGCGAGACAGCCACACGAAGCTGTTCAGGTTGGCGTCGAACAGCTGGAAGCCGGCCACGCCGCCGATCACCTTCTCATCCGGCTCATGCGCGCCGCAGAAGCCGAGCACCAGGCAAGTCAGCAGGAAGAGGAAGAAGTAGAGCTTCGCCGTCGGGCGATAGCGCATCGACTTGACCTTGGAGGTGTCCAGCCAGGGCAGCACGAACAGGACGCCGATGGCGCCGAACATGGCGAGCGCGCCCATCAGCTTGTTCGGGATGGCGCGCAGGATCGCGTAGAACGGCAGGAAGTACCATTCGGGCACGATGTGCTGCGGCGTCACCAGCGAATTGGCGACGGTGTAGTTGTCGGCGTGGCCCAGGGCGTCCGGGGCGAAGAACACGAAGGACGCGAACAGGATGAAGAAGACGATGATCGCGAACCCGTCCTTGACCGTATAGTACGGGTGGAAGGGCACGGTGTCGGCCTTGCTCTTCACCTCGACGCCGGTCGGGTTGTTGTTGCCCGGGACGTGCAGCGCCCAGACGTGCAGAGCGACGACGCCGGCGATCATGAACGGCAACAGATAGTGCAGCGAGAAGAAGCGGTTCAGGGTCGGGTTGTCGACCGCGAAACCGCCCCACAAGAGCGTGGTGACCTTGTCGCCGAACACCGCGCCGACGATGTTGGTGATCACGGTGGCGCCCCAGAAGCTCATCTGGCCCCAGGGCAGCACGTAGCCCATGAAGGCCGTGGCCATCATCAGGAGGTAGATGACGAGGCCCAGGATCCACAGCACCTCGCGGGGGGCCTTGTACGAGCCGTAGTACAAGCCGCGGAAGATGTGGATGTAGACCGCCAGGAAGAACATCGAGGCGCCGTTGGCGTGGATGAAGCGGATCATCCAGCCGTGGTTCACATCGCGCATGATGTGCTCGACGCTGTTGAAGGCGTTGGCCGCGCTCGGGTCATAGTGCATGGCCAGGACGATGCCGGTGACGATCTGCGTCACCAGGCACACCGCCAGGATGCCGCCGAAGGTCCACCAGTAGTTCAGGTTCTTCGGCGTGGGGAAGTTGACCATCGTGTCCATGCCGAAGCGCACGATAGGCAACCGGGTGTCGAGCCAGCGCTCGAAGGCCGATTTCGGCTCGTAGGTCGAATGTCCGCTCATTTGTCTTATCAGCCGATCTTGACCTTGGTGTCGGAAAGGAAGGCGTAGTCCGGCACCGCCAGGTTCTTGGGCGCCGGGCCCTTACGAATGCGGCCCGAGGTGTCGTAGACCGAGCCGTGGCAGGGGCAGAACCAGCCGCCGTAGTCGCCCTGGCCGAAGTTCGGCACACAGCCCAGGTGGGTGCATACGCCGACCAGGATCAGCCATTGCGACTTGCCGGGCTTGGTGCGCTGGGCGTCGGTCTGCGGGTCGCGCAGGTCGGCATGGTCGTCATGCACAGCCTCGGCGATTTCCTTGGGCGTGCGATAGCGGACGAACACCGGCTTGCCGCGCCACTTGACCACGACCTGCTGGCCCAGCTGGACCTTGGACAGGTCGAACTCGATCGAGGCCAGGGCCAGCGTGTCGCCGGCCGGATTCATCTGATCGATCAGCGGCCAGGCCACGGCGGCGACCCCACCCACCGCCGCGGCGGCCGCGGCGATATGGATGAAGTCACGCCGGTTGGGATCCTGGCCCGGATGGGCGTGCCCGTCCGGATTCGTTGCGACGGTGTCGGCCACCTCAGCTCACCCCTCGATATGTCGGCGCCAATCAGGCGCACGCAGAAACGTTGTCGACCTTTGCAGGCCGGCTGCACCAAGTCGCAGGGCTGGTGTCAAGCGAAAAGGGCTCGCAAGATCGACGCCCATCGCTCCCCCCAACGCGAGTCGACAGACCCGCCCTGCATCTTGCACGGTTCGCTTAGAATGCGCCTCGCCCTTTTTCAACCAGACATTCCGCAAAACGTTGGCGCGAGCCTCAGACTTTGCGCCTGTTTGCACGTCGATCTGGAAATAATCGAGCCCTGCGCCTTTCCGTTGACCGACCGGGCCTTGAAGCGCACGGCCATGGACTATGCCGGCCGGGCGGCTGTGATCCGCCGCCGTTCGTGGGCGGAGTTTCTGGCCGCCCCGGAACGGGGAGAAGGCCGGCTGGTCCTGTTCACCACCAAGGCGGCCGAGCCCTATGCAGGCTTCTCTTTCCAGCCCGGCGACACCCTGTTGATGGGCCAGGAGAGCGCCGGCGCGCCGGATTTCGTGCACGAGGCGGCCCAGGCGCGCCTGATCGTGCCGATCGCACCGGAGACCCGCTCGCTGAACATCGTCACCGCCGCCGCCATGGGCCTGGGTGAGGCGCTGAGGCAGACGCAGGGGTTTCCAGTGCGGGCGGTTGAGGGTTAGAGGCAAGGCCTCAGAGCAGGACCCTTCCGCATGCCCATCGCCCCCGTCACCGAACAGCGCCGCCAAGCGGCCAAGGCCTGGTTCGAATCCCTGCGCGACCGAATCTGCGCCGCCCTGGAGCAGTTGGAGGACGAGGCCGATCCTGCGCTCTACGAGGGCCAGCCGGGCCGGTTCGACTATCGCCCCTGGTCGCGCGAAGGAACCGCCGGCGGCGGCCTGGGCGGCCACCTGACCGGCCGGCTGTTCGAGAAGGCCGGCGTGCACACCTCCTCCGCCACCGGACGCTTTTCGTCCGAGATGGCCAAGACCATGCCCGGGGCCGAGGCCGACCCGGACTATGTCTCCTCCTCGATCAGCCTGATCATCCATCCCCGCTCGCCGCGCGTACCGACCGTGCACATGAACACGCGGTTCCTGTCGACGGGCGAATACTGGTTCGGCGGCGGCGCCGACCTGACCCCGCTGCTGGACGAGCAGCGCCGCCCGGACGCCCCTGACGCCGTCGCCTTCCATGCGGCGATGCGTCGCGCCTGCGACGACCACGATCCCGGCTTCTACGACCGATTCAAGGCCTGGTGCGACGAATACTTCTTCCTGCCCCACCGGAACGAGCCTCGCGGCATCGGCGGCATCTTCTACGACCGCCACAACACCGGCGATTTCGACGCCGACTTCGCCTTCACCCGCGCGGTCGGCGAGGCGTTCCTGGACATCTATCCGAACATCGTGCGGGGCCGCATGGCCGAACCCTGGACCGAGGCCGAGCGCGAGGAGCAGCTGGTCCGCCGCGGCCGTTATGTCGAGTTCAACCTGCTCTACGACCGCGGCACCATGTTCGGCCTGAAGATGGGCGGCAACATCGAGACCATCCTGAGCTCGATGCCGCCGATGGTGCGGTGGCCCTAGCCGGCGGCGTGAAATTCCGGCTCAGGGCCGAAGCCGAGCCTTAGCGGCTGGTCGATCACGACGGCCCGCCCCGCTTCGAGGGCTCGCACGGAATGAACAGAGTTCGGCGGGACGACCGCCACCACGCCGGGTCGCGCGACCCGCGTCTCCTCGCCGATCGTCACCTCGACCACGCCTTCAAAAATCTCCCACACCTCTTCCTGCGGGTGATGGTGCGGGTGGACGCTGGCGCCGGCGTCGAACTCCCAATGCGAAATCGTCACCGAGCCGGTGTGGAACAGCCGCGCCCGCCAGCCGACGCCCTTCTCGAACGGGGCCAGCGATCCGACATCGACGAATGGCATGGGAAACCTCCGGTGCAGACGCATTGATAATCGCGCCAAATCCACGCCGATGCACATGTGTTTGCGGGAGGAATTGTGCTAGATTGTACACATCCGAACACAAGGCGCCCGCATGGCCTCCAGCACCACGATGACCATCCGCGTCAGCACGGACGTCAAAGAGAAACTCGATCGGCTTGCCCAGGACACGCGCCGAAGCCGCTCTTTCCTGGCCGGTGAAGCCGTGTCGAACTATGTCGATCGCGAACTCGAGATCATCGAAGGCATCAAGCGGGGCCTCGCTGACGTGGAGGCCGGGCGGGTCGTCTCGCATGACGAGGCGATGGCCGAGATCGAAGCCGTCATCAAGGCGGCAGAGCTGCGCCGCAAGGCATGAAGCGCCCCGTTCGGTGGGCTCGGGCCGCTCTGGACGACGTGAAGGGCAAGATTGACTACATCGCCGCCGAAAACCCGAGCGCAGCGCGGCGCGTAGCTCAGCGAATCGGCGCGACCGCAGCGAGCCTCGGCCAGATGAGCACCGGCCGCCCGGGGCGAGTCAGCCGGACCTACGAAAAGGTGATCAGGGGTCTGCCATACATTATCGCCTACGGCATCATCCTTGAAGGCGAACGCGAGGCCATAACGATCCTGCGCGTGATCCACGCGGCGCAAGATTGGCCCGACGAAGCATGGCCGAAGCCGGGAGATGTGAAGGGCTGAAGAGGGAGAAAGATCGCCGTTAGCTGGATCTGAAGAACGCCACGATGCCAAGAGGAAGAAGCAAGATCGCCCAGCGCCAAAAGATGACCAGGATCGACAGGACCCGATCGTCCGCGCCACGATGTCGGCCGCTAAAGGCATAGGCCCACGAGGAAGGGCCGATAAACGCGAGGGGATGCGGTAGTGCGCTCTTGTTTAGCGTTTTCCGCCTGATCGCCAGACTCCAGATCAGCAATGCAAAGCCGCTGAGAAAATAGGCTCCTAACGCGACGTCTGCGATCACGAGCGCCATTCGACATGCCCCAATGCTCGGCTACCTCCATAGCGCGACGCTGTGCGCCAGCAACGGGGTCGAAGCCGTCCCTGGCGCTTCTCCCAGTGCCAGACCTTGCCGCGCAGCGTCAGTACGCCATCCCCTGAGCCACCGCCTTGAGCTGCTCGACCATCGACAGCTTGTCGTCGGTGAAGTCGTGGTCGATCCACCAGTCTTCGACTTCGCGCATGATCAGGCCGATCATGGGGCCCTTGGGCACGCCGGCGGCCATGACCTCCTCGCCGGATAGCGGAAACACCGGTCGGGGCCAGGTCTGGGCCATGGGCAAAAGGGCGCGCCACTGGATGGTCGCGGCCGGCCGGTCAGAGGCGGCCCAGGCGAGCAGGGTGCGGTCGCAGAAGGCCTGGGCGCCCAGGCGATAGACCGCCCGGCGGGCCTCGCGGGGGCTCATCCAGGAGACCACCCGCGGCTCGCGGCCCAGGGCGGCGACCAGCCGGTCGCGCTGGGCGTTGGAGAGGCGCAGGGCCTCGGCGACTTCAAGCCCTACGGTCGAGTCGTCCGGCAGCAAGGCGGCCAGGCGGAGCAGCGGATCGCACTGGAACAGCTGCTCGGTCTCGATCCCCACCAGGCTGTCGAACCGCGCCAGTCCTTGCGCTTGCGGCAGGACCGCGCTCAGGACGCCGCTCGCCGCCATCACGCGCACCACCGGGCGCGGATCGTCGGCCGCCAGCAGTTTCAGAAGCTCCTTGGACACCCGCTCGGCCGAAAGCTGCCCCAGGCGGTCCTTGAGCCGCGCACAGGCCGCCAAGCCATCCGCGTCCGGCTCGCCGCGGCCGTACCAGGCGCAGAAGCGGAAGAAGCGCAGGATGCGAAGGCCGTCCTCCAGGATGCGCTGCTCGGCGTCGCCGACGAACACGATCCGTCCGGCCGCAGCGTCGGCCACCCCCTCGCCGGTCGGGTCGAACACCACCCCCGCCGCGTCGGCATAAAGGGCGTTCAGGCGGAAATCCCGCCGCTGGGCGTCCTCGACCCAGTCGGTGGTGAAGGCGACCACAGCGCGGCGGCCGTCGGTCTCCACGTCCCGGCGCAGGGTGGTGACCTCGAACGGCTTGCCGCCGGAGACCACCGTCACCGTGCCGTGGTCGATCCCCGTCGGCACGGCCTTCAATCCCGCACCCTTGACCGCCGAGATGACTTCGGGCGGCGTCAGTGTGGTCGCAATGTCGATATCGTCCACCGGCTTGCCCAGCAGGGCGTTGCGCACGCAACCGCCGACGAAACGCGCCGAGCCGGCGCCGCCGGCCGCCTCCAGGGCGGCCATCACCGCGCGGGTTTCCTTGGCCTGCAGCCAGGGTTTCGAAATCGTGGTCACGCCGCCTCCGCCCCGAACAGACGCTCATAGAGGGCGCGCAGCATGCCCGCCGTGGCGCCCCAGATCAGCTGCTCCTGGTAGGGCATGGCGTAGAAGTGGCGCAACATCCCGTCCGAGGCCTTCATCGAACGGCGCTCGTGATTGTCCGGATTCATCAGGAAGGCGAAGGGCGCCTCGAAGATCTCGGCCACCTCGGCCGGATTGGGGACCAGGGCGAAGCCCGGCCGCACGAAGCCGACCACCGGGGTGATGTCGAAGCCGGAACCGGTCTGATAGGGCGTCGACAGCCCGGCCAAGGTGACGAAATCACGCGCCAGGCCGACCTCCTCCTCCGCCTCGCGCAAGGCCGTGTCCCACGGCCATTCCCCGGGATCGCAGCGACCGCCCGGCAAGGCGACCTGTCCGGTATGGCTGCGCAGGGTGTCGGCTCGGCGAGTCAGCAGCACCGTGACCCCGTCCTCGTGCTCGACCAGGGGCACCAGCACCGCCGCCGGCGACAGGGGGCGGTCTTGCGCCGGGTTCAGCTGGCCGGGATTGAGATCGAAGTCGGAGGCGCGCTTGCCGACGGCGGCGCCGTAGGCCTCGATAGGGTCAAGCCGCCCCTGGACCCAGGCCCTGAGGTCCGCCGGCTTCATGGCAGGTGCGATCCGGCGGCGCCCAGCGGGAACCAGGCCCCGTTCGAGGTCACGCCCAGGCACAGGCCTTCCCGCAGCTCGCGCTCCTCGGCCAGCTCCACCAGCTCGTAGAACACCGGCCGCGCGATCCGGGCCTCAAGGCCCCGCCGCACGTGCAGATAGGGCTGCGGCTCGCCGGTATAGGGGTCGGTCTCGACGCGGATCGAATGATCAGGGCCGGCGATAACCTCATCGCCAACATTGGTCAGGAAGCGCAAGGCGTCACCCTCGCGGTCCACCCGCACGGCGATGAAGGGCGCATCCTCGACGGTGATGCGCAGCTTTTCCGCCGGCGTCACCAGCCAGTAGCCGTCCGGATCCTTGCGCAGCACGGTGGAGAACAGGCGCACCATCGCCTCGCGCCCGATCACCGCGCCCTCGTGGAACCAGCGGCCGTCGCGGCGGATGACGATGTCGATTTCGCCGGAGCGCGCCGGATTCCACAGGTGCACGGGCGGCAGGCCGCGCTCCGGCGCCTGCCGGGCCGCGGCGATCACGCCGTCCAGGCCTGTCTCGCTCTTGGTGCTCATGCGCCAAATCTAGTGCGCTTCTCAGCGCTGCAAAGCGGCGATGTGCGAAATCGCCCGCCTACCAGCCTGGCGTGACCGGCCCGGCCAGGCCATCCAGCGCCCCCGGCTTCAGCGCCCGGGCCAATTCGCGGCGCGGATCGACCGGTCCGGGCATGATCACGCTCCCGGGTTTGACGACCTCGAAGCCGTGCGGACCGAAGAAAGGCATATCGCCCACCAGGAAGATAAGGTCGTGGCCGGCGTCCTTGGCCGCCGCGCAGGCCTGCTCAACCAGAATCCCGCCCAGGCCGTGGTGGCGCCAAGCCGGATCGACCGCGATCGGCCCCAGGAACACCGCCGGCTGGCCACCGATGCGGATCGGCCACTGGCGCACGCAGCCGACAACCGCCCCGCGCGCCTTGGCGGTGAAGGACAGGTCGTGCAGCACATGGTTGGTCTCGCGCAACCGCTCGGCCGCCTTGGCGTAGCGGCCCGGGCCGAACGCGGCCTCGATCAGGGCGGAGACGGCGGCGAGGTCGGCGGGGGTCTCGGGGGCGATCACCGGCGTGTCGGCGGCGGAATCGGCGATGCGGCTTTGAACGGTCATGAAGTCTGGCGCCTCAGGGAAACGGGTCATGTCGGATCCCGAATCGTGAAGCCCAGGCGAGGCGGCGAAACGGGTGCGTCAGGCGCGGAGCGCGCTCCGCATCGGCCGGTATCGTCGCAGTCGTCGCATGGGATGGTGAGGTCCAAACCGAAGAAGGCTGGCGCAATAGGGCCTATCGGCCGGCGCGTCAACGCAAAGCCGTTGCGGCAAAAGGCGGCGCGCTCCATTTTGCCGGTGATGGCCTCCCCAGCTTCCGATCTCGCCGCGGGCGCGCCCAGCCTCGTGCGCCAGTCCGCCTTCCTGCGCCTGTGGGCGGCGCGGTTCATGGGGGTGCTTGCAGGGCAGATCCAGGGGGTGACCATCGCCTGGCTGATCTACGCCCTCGCCCGCGCCCATGCCGACGTCAAGCACGCCTCCTTCGCTGTCGGCATGGTGGGCCTGGCCCAGTTCCTGCCCCTGTCGCTTCTGACGCTCACCGCCGGCGAGATGGCCGACCGGCGGGACCGCAAGGCGATCGTCGCCGCCTGTATCGCCGGCCAGGCCCTGACCGCGGCGGCCTTCGCCGCCGTCTCCTTCGCCCGCATCGGCGCCCTGTGGCCGATCTACGCCCTGGCGGCGGCGTTCGGCTGCGCCCGCGCCTTCCTCGCCCCCGCCACCACGGCCCTGGCCCCCATGCTGGTCCCGCGCGAGCTCTTGCCCAAGGCGATCGCCTGGAACTCGCTGTCGATGCAGGCCGCCTCGATCACCGGCCCGGCGATCGGCGGGCTGATCTGCGCCGTCTCGCCCACCGCCGCCTTCGTGGTCGCGGTGGCGCTCTATGGGCTGAGCTGCCTCGCCGCCCTGACCATCCGCGGCGAAACCCGTCCCGTGGCCCAGCCCGGCTCGCGCTGGGCCCTGGTCAAGGAGGGCCTGACCTATATCTGGACCAGCCGGGTGGTGATCGGGGCCATCTCACTGGACCTTTTCGCCGTTCTATTGGGCGGCGCCACAGCCCTGCTACCCGTCTTCGCCCGCGATGTGCTGCAGGTGGGTGCGCAAGGCTTCGGCCTCCTGCGCGCCGGTCCTTCGATCGGCGCCGCGGCCGTGGCCCTGGTGCTGGCCGCGCGGCCGATCCGCCGCCATGCGGGCGCCTTCATGTTCGCGGGCGTTGCGGTCTATGGCGCAGCGACGGTGGTGTTCGCCCTCTCCAAGCTGTTCGCACTCTCGATCGCGGCCCTGGTGGTGCTGGGCGGGGCGGACATGCTCAGCGTCTATGTCCGCCAGACCCTGGTCCAGATCGTCACCCCCGACCCCATGCGCGGCCGGGTGGCGGCGGTCTCGACCCTGTTCATCAGCGCCTCGAATGAACTCGGCGAGTTCGAAAGCGGGGTCGCCGCGCGCCTCCTCGGCCCGATCGGCGCGGCCCTGTTCGGCGGCCTCGGCGCGCTGGCGGTCACCGGCCTGTGGTCGGCGCTGTTCCCGACCCTGCGCAAGGCCGATCGCCTGACCTAGAGGTCGCTCGCCGGCCCGCACCAGCCGGGCAGGTGTCCCGCAGCCGGCGACTTGGCCAGGGCAAGGGCCTTGGTAAGGGCCGAGCCGAAATCCTCCTGCACCAGCTTGCGCTTGACCCGCCGGCGCAGGAAATCGGCCCACATGAACTCGGTGAACGGGGTGTCCTCCTTGGCGTAGCCGCCGGCGCGGCGCAGTTCGCCGGCCAGGCTGCGGAAGGGATCGTCGGCCAGCCTGTCGATCGACTTGGGAATATCGGCGAAGGTGCGGCGCTCACCCTCGTCGTCATAGGGGTGGCACCAGCCGCGGTTATCGCACAGGGTCCAGAACTCATCGCGTTTCAGAGCCCTGAGGTCGGCGATCACATTGACCGCGATCACGTCCACCCCTTCCTCGTGCAGCGCCCGCGCCAGGTGGTGGTGATCGACCACATAGAGAGCTTCCTTCGGCCCCTTGACCACCGGGATGGTATGGCGGCCGAGAAATTCCGGTCCATCTCGTTCCGCTCGCTCGCGCCAGCGCCGCCGCTTCTCCTTCACCTCGCGATAGCCGACCGTCATCTGGGTCGGACGCAGGTCGCCGACCTTGACCGGGTCGAGCACAGGGTCGTGTCGGTACATCATGAGGCCGCTCCGGCTCTAGGATTTCTCGATGATTTCGACCTGGACGGGCCGGCGCTCGCCCTGGGGCAGGATCACCTTGGGCGGATCGCTGCCCGCGAGAACCTCCAGCCGGACGCGAATCTGGCGCTCGCCGCAGGCGACGTCGATCGACCAGCTCTGGTCGCGGACGGGCGCGGTCTCGCCATCGTCCTCGAACACGCAGCCTGAGAAGGCGCCCTCGCCGAGGGTCGGGCAGACCAGCACGGCGCGCTCGTCCGCAGGCCGGGCGAAATGCTGCTCGGCGATATTGACCGGAATGACAGCGCCCTCGGCGGCGAAGGCGATCGGCCGCGCCCAGTCCGCCGGCCGGCGCACGGCCTGGCCGCCCTCGAAAGCCTTGCCGGTCCAGAGGTCGTACCAAGAGGTCCCGGCGGGCAGATAGACCTCGCGCTCGCTCACGCCGGGCTCAACCACCGGCGCGACCAGCAGCGAGCCGCCCAGCAGGAAGTCGTCGCCCTCGCGCCAGCAGTTCGGATCCTCGGGAAAATCGAGGAAAGTCGGCCGCACGATCGGCTGGAAATCCTGGCGATAGCGCCAGACGAGATCGTAGAGGTAGGGCGTCAGCCAGGCCCTGAGCTTGATCAGCCCGGCGATGGTCTCCGTCACCTCCGGGTGCATCCAGGGCTCGTTGGCGGTCTGATCGTCGTTCCACGAGTGGATCGAGAACCGCGGCATGAAGATGCCGAACTGGACCCAGCGCACGAACAGCTCGGCGTCCGGCTTCGGCCCGGAAAAGCCGCCCACGTCATGGCCGATGTTGGAGACGCCGGACAGGGCCAGGCCCAGTCCCATCTTGATGTTGTACCTCAGCGTCTCCCAGCTGGTGTGATTGTCCCCGGACCAGGTCTGCACATAGCGGTGCATGCCGAGGCCGCCCGAGCGCGAGACCAGATAGGGGCGCTTGTCCGGCGATTGCTCGACCTGCGCATCGCGCGAGGCGCGCATCATCAGCAGAGTCTGCAACGGCTTCAGTTCACGCGCCGGCCGCGCTTCGCCAAAGCCATGGGCCAGGGCCTTGGGCGACCAGATCTCGAACTCGTTGTTGTCGTTCCAGGTCGAGCCGAGGCCCTTGTCCAGCAGGCTCTCGCGCACCCGCGCCCGCCACCAGGCCGCCGTCGCCGGATTGGTGAAGTCGAGATAGGCCCCCGGCCCGTCCCAGAACTGCACCCAGGCCGGCTCCCCGTCGGCTTCGGAGATCAACAGGCCCGCCGCTTTCGCCTCGGCAAAGCGCGGGTTGTCGGCCAAGAGGCACGGCTTGATGTTGGGGACCAGCCGCACGCCCTTGTCTGTATAGGACTTCGCAAAGCCCTCCGGGTCGGGGAATTTGTCCAGGTTCCAGTGGAACACGTGCCTGCGATGGCCGATCGAGGTGTAGCCGGACGAGAGGTGGAAGCTTTCGCAGAGGATGTCGTGCTCGGCGCACTTCTCCAGGAACCGCGCCATCTGGTCTTGAGCGTCCGGCGCATCGGTATAGGCCATGGTCGATCCGGAATAGCCCAGGCTCCAGCGCGGCGGAAAGGCTGGCCGTCCGGTCAGCCAGGTCAGGTGGCGGACCACCTGCGCCACCTCCGGCCCGGCGACGAACCAGTAGTCGAGGTCCCCGCGGTCGGCGACGAAGCTCCGATAGAGCCCATGATAGTTGTCCCGCTCCTGCCCGAAATCGAAGGTGCAGTCCGACAGGGTGTCGTAGAGCAGCCCGAAGGCCAGCTGCTCCTCCGGCCGGGCGGTGATGTAGACCGGTAGGTGCTTGTAGAGCGGGTCGGACGTGCGGGCGTCATAGCCCATGGCGTCGACGTTGCAGAGCCGTAGGCGCCGGCCCGAGCGGTCCATCTTGCCCGACCGTTCGCCCAGGCCGAAATAGCGCTCGCCCGGCTCCCGGCGCAGGTAGTGATAGACCTTCTCGTCCCACCAGCCCCAGTTATGGGCCTGGGTCGGCCGGTCCCGCGCGGCCAGGACCCAGTCGCCGCCCCGGCGGATTTCCCAGGCGCAGAGCAGGCCGGTCATGCGGACGGTCAGGCGGACCTTTGCGGTGGTGAGAGTGAGCCGCCCCTCGGACTCAGCGACCTCGAACGCGGGAAGTGAAAACCCCGACAGGTCGAACCGATCGCGCCCCTCGGCGGGCACATCGTCCAGCCCCGGCGCAATCGCCCAGGTCCGCGGCTGATCCAGCCGGCCTTCCGGCAAGGCGAGCACGCGCAGGATGTCGTGTTCGAGGACGAAGACATGGGCGATGTGACCGTCGGCGCTCTGCAGGGTCAGCCGGCCGGGCGCCCTGTCGGTTAACGCGAAGATGGGGGGATGGGCGATGGAGCTCACGGCCCTCCGCCTCTCACCAATTGTGCATCGTCCCGTCCTCCAGCCGGTTCACCGGCAGGCTGGCGGGGCGGTAGGGGAATTGGGCGGCCAGGGCCTCGTCGATCTCCACGCCGTGCCCCACAGCTTCGCCGGGATGCAGATCGCCGTCCTTGAAGCTGTAGGCATGGGGGAACACCGCGTCGGTCTCGGCGGTGTGGCGCATGTATTCCTGGACCCCGAAATTGGGAACCCAGAGGTCGAAGTGCAGGGCCGCGCCCATGCAGACCGGCGACAGGTCGGTGGCGCCGTGGCTGCCGGTGCGCACGCCGTAGAGCTCGGCCAGGTGGGCGATACGGCGCATATGGCTGATCCCGCCGGCGTGGACCACCGTCGTGCGGATATAGTCGATCAGCTGGTTCTGGATCAGGTCCTTGCAGTCCCAGACGGTGTTGAACACCTCGCCTACCGCCAGGGGCGTCGTCGTATGCTGGCGGATCAGCCTGAAGCTCTCCTGGTTCTCGGCCGGGGTCGGATCCTCGATCCAGAACGGGCGATAGGGTTCCAGGTCCTTGCCCAGCCGCGCCGCCTCGATGGGGGTGAGGCGATGGTGCACGTCGTGCAGCAGATGCACGTCCCAGCCCAGGGCTTCGCGCGCGGCCTCGAACAGCCTGGGGACTGTCGGGAGGTACTTGACCGTCGACCAGACATTCTCGGTCGGCAGGGCCGCGTCGGCCGGCTCGTAGAACAGCTTGTCGCCGGAGACGCCGTAGGTGGAGGCCAGGCCCGGCACGCCTGTCTGCAGCCGTATCGCCTTGTAGCCCATCTCGCGATAGCGCCGGGCCTCGGCGATGGTCTCGTCGAGCGTTCCGCCATTGGCGTGGCCATAGACCATCACCCCGGTGCGGCTGGCCCCGCCCAAAAGCTGGTAGAGCGGCATACCCGCCGCCTTGGCCTTGATGTCCCAGAGCGCCGTATCGACCGCGGCGATGGCGGCCATGGTGATCGGCCCCCGCCGCCAATAGGCGCCGCGGTAGAAGTATTGCCAGATATCCTCGATCTGGTGCGCCTCGCGGCCGATCAGGGCCGGGATCATGTGGTCGGTCAGGTAGCTGGCCACCGCCAGTTCGCGGCCGTTGACCGTGGCGTCGCCCAGGCCCGTCAGGCCGTCCTCGGTCTCGATCTTGAGCGTGGTGAAGTTGCGCCCCGGGCAGGTCAGGATGACCCGCGCGCTCTTGATCCTGGCCATGGGGCTCTACTCCGGATGCGAAACCTCGACGGGGACCACGGCGCCGGGCCAGGTCACCACTCGGGCCGCGAGGTTGAGCCCCGCATGGGCGGCGTCAAGCGGCGATTGACCGGCTAGGCGCGCGGCCAGGTAGGCGCCGTTGAAGCTGTCCCCCGCTCCGGACGTGTCCTTGACCATGGTCGCCGGCGCCGGCAGCACGGTCTCGGCCCTATCGGCCGCCAGTATGCAGCCAGCGGCGTCCAGGGTCAGCACCAGCTCGCGCGCGCCAGCGCCCCTCAGAGCTTCCACCTGCCTCTTGGGATTGTCCTCGCCGAACAGGGCCTTGGCGTCGTCGCGGCTGGCCCGGACCACGTCGGCGGCGCGCAGCACCGGTTCGACCGCCATGCGGGCGGCGAACATGTCGCGCCAGAGGGCGGGACGGATATTGGTGTCGAAAGATATCCGGCCCACCCGCCCCTTCAGCGCGGCGATCAGGGCGACGGCCTCGGCGCGGTCGTCGTCGGAGAGGATGGCCAGGGATATGGCCGACAGATGCACCAACGCCGCGCCGGCCAGCTTGTCCGCGCCGCCGGCCTTGACCAGTTCGCGCAGCCAGCCCCGCGCCGCCGAGGCCGATCGCCAGTAGTGGAAGCTGCGGTCGCCGTGCGGGTCGAGCTCGATCATGTAGAGGCCCGGCTCGGCGCCGCGCACCCGGAAGGCCAGCTCGTCGCCGATCCCCTCCGCAGCCCAGGCCTGGCGCATCTCGCGGCTCAAGCGGCCGTCGCCGGTCGCGGTCAGGAACTGGACGTCGAGATCCCGCGCGGATCGCTTCAGATAGACCGCTGTGTTGTAGGCGTCGCCAGCGAAGGCGCGGCGATATAGACTCGGCCCCTCCTCGCGCAGTTCGACCATGCACTCGCCGATCGAAACGGCGCGGGTCACAGGTGGTACGCCGCCTTGGCGAAGTTGTAGGCCAGGTCCATCGCCAGCTCCGCCGCCTCATCGTCTTCCAGCCGCCCGGTGGCGACCAGTTCGGCCAGATAGCCGCAATCCATCCGCCGGGCCAGATCGTGGCGGGCCGGGATCGACAGGAAGGCGCGGGTGTCGTCGTTGAAGCCGACAGTGTTGTAGAAGCCGGCCGTCTCGGTGGTGGCCCGGCGAAAGCGCAGCATGCCTTCGGGGCTGTCGTGGAACCACCAGGGCGGCCCCAGCTTCAGGCACGGATAGTGGCCGGCCATGGGCGCGAGCTCGCGCGAATAGGCGGCCTCGTCCAGGGTGAAGACGATCAGGGAGAAGCCGGGCTTGCGCCCGCACTTGTCCAGGAGCGGCTTCAGCGCCTGAACATAGTCGGTGCGCATGGGGATGTCGGCGCCCTTGTCGGGGCCGAAGCGCTTCAGAAGCCAGGAATTGTGGTTGCGCCAGGAGCCGGGGTGCAACTGCATGACCATGCCGTCCTCGCAGGCCATTTGCGCCATCTCGGTCAGCATCTGGGCGCGGAACAGCTCCGGGTCGCGTGGCTCCATTCGGCCCTGAAGGATACGGTCCAGCATGGCCTGGCAGGCCTCAGGCGATAGGTCGGCGGTGCGGGCGGTGGGGTGGCCGTGGTCGGTCGCCGTAGCCCCCAGCTTGCGGAACGCAGCCCGCCGCTGGACCAGAGCGGCGATGTATCCGCCCCAGCGGCTGGTGTCCTCGTTGGTCATGGCCCCCAGGCGTTGGAGGTTGACCACGAAGTCCGCGCGGTCCGGATCGGTGACGTCGTCGGGCCGGAAGGTGGTGATCACCCGCCCCATCCAGCCCGAACTCCTGATCGCCCGATGGTGGTTCAGGCCGTCCAGGGCCGGCTCGGTGGTGGCCAGGACCTCGATGTTGAAGCGGTCGAACAGGGCCCGGGGGCGGAACTCGGGCTTGGCGAGGGCCGCGCTGATGGCGTCGAAATAGATGTCGGCGGTAACGGGGCTCAGCCGCATGTCCAGGCCGAACACCTCGGCGAACACGTGATCGAGCCAGAGCCTGGAGGGCGTGCCGCGGAACAGGCGGTAGTGCTCGGCGAAGCGACGCCAGATCAGCCGCCGGTCGGTCTCGGTGACCGAGGTGTCCAGCGGCTTGATCCCCAGGCTCTCCAGCCGGACGCCCTGGCTGTAGAGCATCCTGAGCAGATAGTGATCGGGCCACAGCAACAGGCTGACCGGATCGCGGAAAGCCTCGTCATAGGCGAACCAGGCCGGGTCGGTGTGGCCGTGGGGGCTGATGATCGGCGCGTTCTCGACAGCGGCGAACAGCTCACGAGCGATGCCCCGCACCCGCTCGTCGGCAGGGAAGAAGCGATCCGGATCGAGCCGCAACGGTCGCGTCATGGCCCTATTGGGGGATGCGTCGCGAGTCTGGTCAATGGGCGGCGGAAGGCTCGGCTCAGCGGCCCTTCCGCACCGCCCCGGAACGGGTTTTCATCACCCCTTTCCGGCTTCACGAGAGAATCGGTCCGCGCGATGCGCCCCCTGGCCTTGGCCCTGGTTCCCCTGATCGTTCTGACCCTCATGACCAGGACCGAGGCGCGGCCGCGACATGCACATCCGGGCGGCGCCTGCGGCGGGACCACAAGCCAGCGCGAGGCTGCGCGCGTGAACGCCGAACATCTCGGAAACCTGAGCGTGAACCTGTTTGGGCGGCCCGAGACAGGCTGGGCGATCTATGCCCCGGCCGCTCAGCGCGAGATCGGTTCGCGCTGCGCCGCGGAAAGGCCTGCCTTCGCCGCCGCACTGGCCCGGTGGCAGGGCCGTCACGCCATGCCGGACACCGGCATGATGGACGCCGTCACCCTCCAGGCCATGAAGGCCGATTGGCAATCGCGCCGTCCCTTCTATGCACTGCGCGAAGCGCAGGTCTGCCCCGACCCGCCGACGGACGAGCGCCTGGCCGCCGCCCGGGAAGGCGAGATGCTCGAGGGCGGCAAGGCGGTTCGCCTGCGCAAGCGCGCGCTCCGGGCCTGGCGGCGCATGGTCGCCGCCGCGCGCCGAGACCGGGCCGTGGCCGGCGATCCCGACGCCCTGAAGCTGTTCTCAGGCTTTCGCAGCCCCGAGGAGGACGCCGCCCGCTGTCTCACCGAGAACAACTGCCAGGGCCTGGTCCGCGCCGCCTGCTCGGCCCACCGCACCGGTCTTGCCCTCGACCTGAACCTGGGCTCGGCGCCCGGCTACACCGTGGACTCCACAGCCGACCCCAACCGCCTGTTCCAGTCGAAAACCGCGGCCTATCGCTGGCTGGTGCGCAACGCGCGGCGCTACGGCTTCGTCAACTACGTATTCGAGCCCTGGCACTGGGAGTGGACCGGCGAGAAGCCTTAAGGCCGCCCTGCCCTGGCCAACCAGGCTGACCGATAGGCCGCCTCCATCGCCCGCGCCAGGCCTTCGGCGTCGCGCAGGGGCGAGGCCTCCACGCGTTGGCGCAGGCCCGCGCGCAGGGCTTTCAGCGCCTTCAGGTCGCCCGCCGCAGCGACCGCCTTGGCCACATAGTCCTGCGGCGTGTCGACGGCCCAGTCGTCCAGTCCCACCGCCCCCAGGATCGACTTGCCGAAGCGCCCCATCGGTGGCCGGTCGGCGAGGGAGATCACGGGCACGCCCAGCCACAGGGCTTCGATGGTCGTGGTGCCGGCGTTGTGCGGGAAGGGATCCAGGGCGATGTCGACCGCGCCATAGGCCGCCCAGGTGTTCGGTTGGGGCGAGGTGAACACCAGGTCCAGCCGCTCGGCCTCGATACCCCGCGCCTCAAACCGGCGTTCGAAGGCCTCGCGCGTCGCCTCTTCCTGGAACGGCTTGGCGTTCAGCATCAGGCGCGAGCCCGGGACCTGCTTCAGGATCTCGGTCCAGAGGTCGAGCACGTCGTCGTTCATTCGCGCCGTGCGGCTGAAGCAGCCGAAGGTCACATGGCCCTTCTTCAGCGCAGGCAGGGGCGAAACCTGCGGCATGCCCTCGGGCGGGGCATAGACCAGCGGGATGCGCGGCAGGCGGATCAGGGGCTCGCTGAACAGCACCTGCGCCCCCACCGGCGCCAGGGCCTCGTCGGCCAGGAAGCCGTCCATCTCGGTCAGGCCGCTGGTGCAGCCCGAGCCCACCATGTGCGCCAGCTGCACCGGCGCGGCGCGCCGGGCGAAGGCCAGCAGGCGATTGTGCGCGGTATGGCCGGCCAGATCGACCAGCACATCGATCCCGTCCTGGCGGACCAGGTCGGCGACCTCGGCGTCGCTCAGCCCCACAGTCGAGCGCCAGTGGTCGGCATGGGCCTTGAAGCGCTCGGTCACCGCGTCGGGATTGGCCACCTCGGCGTAGCAGAACACCTCGACCTGGCTCTTGTCGTGGGCCGCCAGCAGCGGCTCGATAAAGAAGCTGACCGCATGGTGGCGGAAGTCGGGCGAGACATAGCCGATGCGCAGCCGCCGACCCGGATCACCGAACGCGAACGCCGGTGGCTCGGACGGCGCCAGGGGTGCGGCGTGGACCTCGTTCCAGCGGCGGTACTCGGCGAAGATCGCCTCGGCCGGCAGGCTGGGGTGATAATTCAGGCAGAAGAGCAGGTTCGAGTGCGCCATGACGAAGCCGGGGCGCTTGGTCAGGGCGGTCTGGAATGCGTCGCCGGCCTCGACCAGACGGTCCTGGTGCATCAGGGCCGTGGCGAGGTTGTTGTAGCTGTTGGCGTCATTCGGGTTCAGCGCCAGCGACTGCCGCGCGGCGGCCTCCGCCTCGGCGGCGCGGCCCAGTCGGTTGAGGGTCCAGGCGAGGTTGGTCCAGGCGTCGGCCATGCCCGGCCGGTGCTGGATGGCGATGCGGAAACATGCCTCGGCTCGGCTGGCCTCGTTGCGGTCCAGATAGACCGAGCCCAGGTTGTTGTGCGGTTCGGGCGCCTCGGGCGAGGCCTCGATGGCGGAGAGGCCGACCGCCTCCGCCCCCTCGAGTTCGCCCCGGGCGCGCAGCACCGCAATCAGGTTCCAGGCCGGCTCGGGCCGGCTGGGATCGAGCTGCATGGCCGCGCGCAGGTCCGCTTCGGCCTCGGCCAGCCGTCCTTGCCGGAACGCCGCCGCACCGCGCAGCTGGAGGGCGTCGAAGTGGTCGGGATCGATGGCCAGGACCCGCTCGGCCAGCACCACAGCGCCCGCGTGATCGCCACGACCGAAGGCGGCTATGGCCTCGCGCACCAGGTCGGCTTCTGAGGCGCCGCACCAGGCGCGCCAGAGCCCGCGGAAGGCCTTGCCCAGCGCTCGCCCCAGGCCCTCGGCGTCGGCCAGGGGCGAGGCCAGGAACCGCGCGCGCATTCCGGCGCGCAGGGCCTGCAGGGCGTCCAGGTCGCCGGCCGCCGCCACCGCCTTGGCGACATAGGCGTCCGCGTCATCGGCCACCCAGTCGTCCAGGCCCATGGCGCCCAGGATCGAAGCGCCGAAGCGGCCGACCGAGGGCCGGTCCTTCAGCGACAGCACCGGCGCGCCCAGCCACAGGGCCTCGATGGTGGTGGCCCCGGCATTGTGCGGGAACGGGTCGAGGGCGATGTCGACCTCGCCATAGGCCGCCCAGGTCCTGGGCTGGGGCGAGGTGAACACCAGCTCCAGCTGCTCGGGCCCGACGCCGTGGGCGGCGAAGCGGGCCTGGTAGAGCTGGCGGCACTCGGCCTCCTCGAAGGCGCGGGTGTTCAGCATCAGCCGCGAACCCGGAACGCCCAGAAGGATTCGGCTCCAGGCGGCGATCACCTTATCGTTGATCCGCTCCGGCCGGCCAAAATAGCCGAAGGTGACATAGCCCTTGGCCAGGGCCGGGGTCGGGCCGGGCTCGGGCATCCCCTCCGGCGCCACATAGGCCAGCGGAATGCGCGGCAGACGCACCAGCTTTTCCGAGAACACCACCTCCGCCCCCGGCGGCGCCAGCAGGTCGTCGGCCAGGAAGGCGTCCATGGCCGAGAGGCCAGAGCTGTAGCCATGGCCCAGCATATGCTCGACCTGGATCGGCGCCGGCTTGCGGGCGAAGACCCGCAGGCGGCTGGCGGCGGTGTGGCCGCCGAGGTCCATCAGGATGTCGATCCGGTCGGCGCGGATCTGCTCGGCCAGAGCGGCGTCCGACAGGCCGACGCTGGAGCGCCAGTGGTCGGCCATGGCCTTGAAGCGCTCGGTCGCCTCGTCCGGCTGCGCCACCTCGGCGTAGCAGAACACCTCCAGCTCATGACGGTCGAGGCCGGCCAGGATCGGCTCGATATAGTGGCGGGCCGAGTGGCCACGGAAATCCGGCGAGACGATGCCCAGCCTCAGCCGCCGCTCAGGGTCCTTGGCGTTGGCGAACACCGGATGGGCGGAGGCCAGCGGCCGCGCGTGGCGGGCGTCCCAGCGCTGGTATTCGGCGAACACCGCCTCGGCCGAACGATCCGGGTGATAGTTCAGGCAGAACAACAGGTTGGAATGGCCTACGGCGTAGTCCGGCCGCGCCGCCAGCCCGCGACGGAACAGGGTCTCGGCCTCGTCGAAGCGGCCCAGGTCCTGCACGGCGATGGCCATGTTGCAGAGGGTGCGAGCGTCGTCGGGCGCGCCGGCCACGGCCAAGGCGTATTCGCGCACCGCCGCCACCGGCTGGCCGCCGGCGCGCAGGGCCGAGGCCAGGGTCTCGTGAACGGCGGGCCGGCTGGGATCGAGCGCCAGGGCGCGCCGGGCCGCCTCCTGGGCGGCGTCGATATCGCCCGAGGCCAGGAGACAGACTGCGTAGGCGCGCCAGGTCTCGGCGGCTTCCGGCTCGATATCCAGCGCCGAGCGGTAGCGCTCCAGCGCCTCGGCGTGCAGGCCGCGACCGGTCAAGAGGTTGGCCAGGTTGCCATGGGCGCTGGCCAGGGCCGCATCGCGCGACAGGGCCTCTCGGAAGGCGGCTTCAGCCTCGCCGGTGCGGCCCAGCGCCTTCAGCGCCACCCCGAGGTTGGACCAGCTGCCGGCGTCGCCCAGCCCCCGCGCCAGCTTGTCGAAGATCGCCGCCGCCCCGGCCGCGTCGCCGGCCTGGAACAGGCCGGCCGCCTTAGCGGTCAGCGCCCCGTGGTCCAGGCCATGCTCGGCGCACCATTCGCGCCACAGGCCGCGATAGACCCGCTCCAGATTGTGCGCCAGGCCCGGCCCATCGCCCAGCGGCGAGGCCTGCATGCGCATCCTCAGGCCCGCGCGCAGCTCGGCCAGGGCTGGCAGGTCGCCCGCCGCGGCGATGGCTCGGGCGACATAGGCGTCGATGTCTTCCGCGACCCAGTCGTCCAGTTCGGCCGCGTGCAGGATGCTGAGGCCGAAGCGCCCCACCGAGGGCCGGTCGGCCATGGTCACCACCGGCACGCCCAGCCACAGGGCCTCGATGGTGGTGGTGCCGGCGTTATGCGGGAACGGGTCGAGGGCGATGTCGACCGCGCCATAGGCGGCCCAGGTGTTAGGCTGCGGTGTGGTGTAGACCAGGTCCAGCCGCTCGGGATCGATCCCATGAGCGGCGAAGCGCTGGCGATAGCGCTCGCGCACCCCCTCGTCGCCGAACGGGCCAGTGTTCAGCATCAGGCGCGAGCCGGGGACGCCGTTCAGGATCCGCGCCCAAGCCTCGATCACCCGCTCGTTGATGCGCACGGTGCGGCCGAAGTGGCCAAAGGTGACATGGCCCTTGGCCAGGGCCGGCAGGGGCGCGACCGGCGGCAGTTCGGGCGGGGCCTGGTAGGCGATGGGAATGCGGGGCAGGCGCACCACCCGCTCGGCGAACAGGCCCTCGCTGCCCGCAGGCGCCAGGCGCTCGTCGGCCAGGAAGGCGTCCATGGCCGTCATGCCCGAGGTGTAGCCGTGCCCCAGGAAGTGGGCGATCTGCACCGGCGCCGGCTTGCGCGCCAGGGCCAGCAGGCGGTTCTTGGCCGTGTGGCCGCCGAGGTCGATCAGGACGTCGATGCGGTCATGGCGGATCAGCGCCGCCAGTTCGTCGTCGCTCAGGCCCACGGTCGGGCGCCAGTGGTCGGCCAGGGTCTTGAAATAGGCGGTCACCGCGTCCGGGTGGGCGACCTCGGCATAGGCGAACACCTCGACCGCGCGGCGGTCATGGCCGGCAAGCATGGGCTCGATGAAGTGGCGGCCGGACTTGGCGGCGAAGTCGGGCGAGACATAGCCGATCCTTAAGCGCCGGTCGGGGTCCGGGTCGTTGGCGTGGGCCGGCTTGTCCGGCAGGTGCGGCAGGGCGTGGCGGCGGTTCCAGCGCTGGAACTCGGCGAAGGCTTCCTCGGCCGAAACCTGCGGCTGGTAGTTGATGCAGAACAGGAAGGCGCCGTGGCCCTGGGAGATGTCGGGCCGCGCCTCGATCGCCGTCTGATAGACCGCCATGGCCTCTTCCAGCCGCCCCTGGTCCTGCAGCACGACGGCGAGGTTGAAGCCGATCTCCGGCTTGTCCGGGCGAAGTTCCATCGCTCGCCTGAGGTCGTGCTCCGCTGCGGTGACCTGGCCGCGGCGCATGTATGAGAGGCCACGATTGTTGTGCGCCTCGGCGAGGTCAGGCTTTAGCGCCAGGGCCCGGCCGAAGGCGGCCTCGGCCTCGGCCAGGCGTGACTGGCCGGCCAGGGCGTTGCCCAGGTGCATGGCCGCGCCGGCGTGGGTGGGATCGAGGGCCATGGCCTGGCGGGCGGCGGCCTCGGCCTCGGCCATGCGCCCCTGCAGGCGGAACTGGTCGGAGAGGCGGGTCAGGCGCTCGGCCTCGGCCCAGTTCTGCGCCTGGTCATTGGCGCACCAGTCGCGCCAGAGCCCGCGCAGGGCCTCGCTCAGCGACCGGCCAAGGCCCGCGCCATCGGCCAGGGGCGATGCCAGGAACCGCTCGCGCATGCCTTCGCGCAAGGCTTGCAGGCCCGGAACGTCCAAAGCTGCGGCGATCCCCTTGGCCACATAGCCGGCCGCGTCGTCGGCGACCCAGTCGCTCAGCCCGACCGCGCCCAGGATCGAGGCGCCGAAACGGCCGACCGAGGGCCGGTCCTTGATCGACAGCACCGGCACGCCCAGCCACAGGGCCTCGATGGTCGTGGTGCCGGCGTTGTGCGGGAAGGGATCGAGCGCAATGTCGATCTCGCCATAGGCCGACCAGGTCTTCGGCTGAGGCGTGGTGAACACCAGGTCCAGCCGCTCGGGCGCGACGCCGAAGGCGGCGAAGCGCTGCAGATAGAGGGTGCGGAAGGTCTCTTCCTGGAAGGCCTTGGAGTTCAGCACCAGGCGCGAGCCTGGAACCCCGTTCAGGATCGCGCTCCAGGCGGCCAGCACCTTGTCGTTGATCCGCTCGGGCCGGCCGAAATAGCCGAAGGTGATGTGGCCCCGGGCCAGAGCCGGGGTCGGGCCCACCGCCGGCATATCCTCGGGCGGGCTATAGGCGATCGGGATTCGATCCAGCCGCAGCAACGGCTCGACGAACAGGGTCTCGGCGCCTTCCGGCGCCAGTGCCTCGTCGGCCAGGAAGGCGTCCATGGCCGACATGCCAGAGGTGTAGCCGCAGCCCAGCATGTGGGCCACCTGCACCGGGGCCGGCTTGCGCGCGAACACCATCAGCCGGCTGGAGGCCGAGTGTCCGCCGAGGTCGATCAGAATGTCGGTCTGGTCGCTGCGGATCAGCTCGGCCAGGTCCTCGTCGGTCAGGCCGACGGTCGAGCGCCAATGGTCGGCCAGGGCCATGAACTGTCGGGTGGTTTCGTCGGGCCGTGCGACCTCGGCGTAGCAGACGATCTCAAGCCGCTCGCGGTCCAGGCCCTGCAGCATGGGCAGGATGAAGTGGCGGGCCGAGTGCTCGCGGAAGTCCGGCGAGACCAGGCCCACACGCAGGCGGCGCTCAGGGTTGCGGTCATTGTCGAAGCGCAGCGGCTGGGGCAGCAGCGGCTTGGCGTGCGCCTCATCCCAGCGATGGTACTCGGCGACGATCTCCTCGGCCGGCTTGTCCGGATGATAGTTCAGGCAGAACAACAGGTTGCCGTGGCCGACCACATAGTCAGGCTGCGCCGCCAGGGCCTGGCGGAACAGGGCCTCGGCCCGGTCGAAGTCGCCGAGATCCTTCAGCGCCGTGGCCAGGTTGCTCATCCAGCGATGCTGGCCGGGATCGAGCTCCAGGGCCCGCTCGCTGGCGAGCATGGCGTTGAACGGGCAGCCGGCGCGGAGCAGCAGGGCGCCGAGGTTGCCGTAGGTGTCCGCGTAGTTCGGATGTCGGACGTTGGCTTCCTGAAAGGCGGCCAGGCCCTCGTCATAGCGTTCCAGCGCCATCAGGCAGCAGCCGAGGTCGTTCAGCCCACGGGCGTGGCCGGGGATGCGCGCCAGCAGCTGTTGGAAGGCGCTGACCGCCTCCTCCAGCCGGCCGGTCCGCTGCAGCACCAGGCCCAGGCTGCGCCAGGCCTCGGCGTGGTCGGCGTTGTGGTTCAGCGCCTGGCGCAGGGCGATCTCGGCCGAGGCCATGTCGCCGCGGTCGAACAAGAGGTTGCCGAGATTGTGGTGGGCGGCGACGAAGCCAGGGTCGAGCTCGATCGCGTGGCGATAGGCCATCTCGGCGTCATGGTCGCGGCCGACCGCCCTCAGCAGCACGCCGAGGTTGGCGAAGCGGCCGGCGCTGGCCTGCAGCATCACCGCCCGCTCGGCCGCGGGCAGGCCGCCGGCGGCGTCGCCCAGCTGGTAGCAGGCGAGGCTGAGCAACTCGTGGGCGAAGGCGTCATCGGGCGCCTGCTCGGTCACGGCCAGCGCCAGGGCGCGGGCGCGATCGAGATCGCCGCCCTGCAGGGCCGCCAGGGCGTCCTGCACGGTCGGTCGGCTGGCGGCGGTCACGCGATCGCCCCGGCTCAACGGGTCAGATCCGCTTCAGATAGGCGCTGGGCCAGTAGGTGACGCGATCCTGCACCACCCCCTCGTTGAACGGGAAAGCCGGCTCCTCCAGCACGAACTCCGGATGGGCGGGCAGGAAGGCCTCGACCGCGCCGATCGGGTTGTTCCAGGCCCAATCAGGGGCCGAGCGCGGGGCGCCCACGACCTGGGCCATGATCCCGTCGGTGGCGACGATGTAGGAGCCCTTGGTCACCATCGGGCCATAGGCCTCGAGCTCGGCCAGGACGTGGGCCTTGGTGTGGTTGGAATCGAGCAGCACCAGGGTGGTCTCGCCCGGCTTCACCTGGGCGGCGACCTGTTCGACGGTGGCGGCGTCCACCGAGCTGCCCTCGATCAGGGTGATCAGGGACGACATCTCGTGCGCCTCGATGGCCTTGCGGTTGTGCGGGCGGATCTCGATGTCGATGCCGACGATGCGGCCCTTGCCCATGGCCTTGCACAGGCTGGCGTAGAAGATCAGCGAGCCGCCGTGGGCGACGCCGGTCTCGATGATCACGTCCGGCTTGATGGCGTAGATCACCTCCTGGATGCGGACCATGTCGTCCGGCAGCTGGATGATCGGCCGGCCCATCCAGGAAAAGCTGTAGACGTACTTGGTGTCCCAGCCGCAGCGGATCCAGGCGTCGGAGACGATCTTGAACGCCTCGGGCGAGGCCAGGGGGTGGGTCACAGTCCCGTTCGGCCCCTCGACCGTAACCTGGCCGCGAGCTTCATCGATCGTAATCATGGAAAGGGCGGGTCCTTGCAGCCTGACAGGCTTCAATACCCCCGATTTCGGTTACCGGCCCATTAACCATGGCGCCGCTGCGACGAAATGGGCGGCCTCTCCGCTGGGGAGAGGCCGCTGCTTCATGGTCGCTTAGACGGTCTGGAAGCTGCCGAAGTTGTAGGTCCAGGGCGTCGACCCGTCGGTGGTGATCACCCCGATCAGGGTGCCGCCGGTCGAGAAGGCGCCGTTGGCGCTGTAGAACAGCTCGCCGGTGTCCTGCTCGTAGACGAAGCCGCCGTGGCCACCGGTCGCCAGGGTGGTGGCGTGCAGGGCCGTGGCGTTGGCCACCGAGGTGATGTTGGTCCCGTTCACCAGGCCGCCGGAGATCGAGTAGGTCGGGGCGTGGCCGGTCCAGACCCCGGAGGTGTCCAGGCCGATCTTGTTGCCGTGCGCCTGGTCGAAGTTCATCACCGTGGTGAAGTTGTTCGAGCTGTCCTGGTCGAACACGAACACGTCGGCGGCGCTGTGGCCATAGACCTGGTTCACCCCGCCACCGGCGGCGATGTCCACCGGCCCGGTCCCGCTCACCGTGATGGTGTCGTTGCCGGTCCCGCCCAGGATGGTCTGGGCGTTGGCCACGCTGACGTGGTTGGTCCCCGCCGCCAGGATCAGGCTGTCCGAGCCGCCGGCGGTGAAGTTGACCTGGCCGCCCACCATGGACGATCCGAGCGTAATGGTGTCGTTGCCCGCCCCGGCGTTGATGGTCTCGACGTTCGACACCGTGGCCGTGTTGTTGAAGGCCCCGAAGTTCAGCACGTTCGTGCCGGCCCCCAGGTCGATCGAGCCGCCGGTGACGCCCGAGCCGAAGGTGATGGTGTCGTTGGCCGAGCCGCCGATCAGGGTCTCGACGTGACTGACCGTGCCGGTGTTGGCGAAGTTGCCGAGCACCAGCTTGTCCTCGCCCGCGCCCAGGTCGATGGCCATCGAGGTGGTCAGGGCGTTGCCCAGGGTGACCGTGTCGTTGCCCGTGCCGCCGGTCAGGGTCTCGACGTTGTTGACCGTCAGGGTGTTGGCGAAATTGCCGAGGGTCAGGCTGTCGTTGCCCACGCCCAGGTCGATGGAGGCGTTCGAGGTCGCCGCGCCCAGGGTGATGGTGTCGGCGCCCGTCCCGCCCAGCAGGGTCTCGACGTTGGAGACCGTGGCCGAGTTGGTCCCGTTGGCCAGGGTCAGGGTGTCGTTACCTAGGCCCAGGTCGAAGGAGCCGTTCGTCACCGCCGTCGCCAGGGTGATGGTGTCCGCCCCGGTGCCGCCGATCACGCTCTCGACATTGGACAGCGTACCGGTGTTGGTGAAGGCGCCCAGGGTCAGCTTGTCGGCGCCGGCCCCGAGGTCGATCGACAGGCCGGTGGTCAGGACCGAGCCCAGGGTGATCGAGTCATTGCCCGTGCCGCCGGTGATGGTCTCCACATTGGCCACCGTCGCCGTGTTGGCGAAGTTGCCGAAGGTCAGGACGTCGTTGCCGGCGGCGAGGTCGATGGAGCCGTTGGAGATCGCGCTTCCGAGCGTGATGGTGTCCACGCCCGAGCCGCCGACCAGGCTGGTCACGTTGCTGACCGTGCCGGTGTTGGCCACGTTGGCCAGGGTCAGCTTGTTGATCCCGGCCCCGAGATCGATCGACATCCCGGTGGTCAAGGCGTTGGCCAGGGTGATGGTGTCCGAACCCGAGCCGCCAACGATGGTCTCGACGTTGTTGACCGTGGCGGTGTTGGTGAACCCGCCGAGGGTCAGGACGTCGGCGCCGACGCCGAGGTCGATGGAGGCGTTCACCGCGGCGGCGCCGAGGGTGATGGTGTCGGCGCCGGTGCCGCCGGTGACGGTCTCGACGTTGGAGACGGTGGCGGTGTTGGTCCCGTTGGCGAAGGTCAGGCTGTCGGCGCCGGCGCCGAGGTCGAACGACCCGCCGGTGACGGCCGTGCCCAGGGTGACCGCGTCCGCCGCCGTGCCGCCGACGATGGTCTCGACGTTGGAGACCGTGCCGGTGTTGGCGACATTGGCCAGGGTCAGCTTGTCAGCGCCCGCGCCCAGGTCCACCGCCATGGCGTTGGTCAGGGCCGTGCCCAAGGTGATGGTGTCCGCGCCCGTGCCGCCGGTCAGGGTCTCGACATTGGAGACCGTGGCGGTGTTGGCGCCGTTGGCCAGGGTCAGGGTGTCGGAGCCCGCGCCCAGGTCGATCGAGGCGTTGGAGACCGCCGCGCCGAGGGTGATGGCGTCCGCGCCCGTGCCGCCGGCCAGGGTCTCGACGCCCGACACCGTGCCGGTGTTGGCCGCATTGGCCAGGGTCAGCTTGTCCTCGCCCGCGCCCAGGTTCACCGACATGGCGGTGGTCAGGGCCGTGCCGAGGGTGACGGTGTCGTTGCCGGTCCCGCCGGTCAGGGTCTCGACATTGGAGACCGTCGCGGTGTTGGCGAAGTTGCCGAGGGTCAGGGTGTCGGAGCCCACGCCCAGGTCGATCGAGGCGTTGGAGGCCGCCGCGCCCAGGGTGATGGTGTCCGCGCCCGTCCCACCCAGCAGGGTCTCGACGTTGGAGACCGTGACGGTGTTGGGGAAGTTACCCAGGGTCAGGCTGTCATTGCCGGCCCCAAGGTCCACCGAACCGGTAAAGGCGGCGGCGGTAGCCAGGGTGATGGTGTCCGCCCCGGTGCCGCCGACCAGGGTCTCGACGCCCGAGACCGTGCCGGTGTTGGTCCCGTTGGCCAGGGTCAGCTTGTCATTGCCCGCGCCCAGGTCCAGCGACATGGCGGTGGTCAGGGCCGAACCCAGGGTGATGGTGTCCGCGCCCGTGCCGCCGGTCAGGGTCTCGACATTGGAGACCGTGGCGGTGTTGGCCGCGTTGGCCAGGGTCAGGGTGTCCGAACCCGCGCCCAGGTCCACCGAGCCGTTGGACAGGGCCGTGGCGTAGGTGACCGTGTCCGCGCCCGTGCCGCCGGCCAGGGTCTCGACGTTCGACACCGTGCCGGTGTTGGCCACATTGGCCAGGGTCAGCTTGTCAGAGCCCGCGCCCAGGTCCACCGACATGCCGGTGGTGAGCGCCGTGCCCAGGGTGATGGTGTCGGCGCCCGATCCGCCGGTCAGGGTCTCGACGTTCGACACCGTGGCGGTGTTGGTGAACCCGCCGAGGGTCAGGACGTCGGCGCCGACGCCGAGGTCGATGGAGGCGTTCACCGCGGCGGCGCCGAGGGTGATGGTGTCGGCGCCGGTGCCGCCGGTGACGGTCTCGACGTTGGAGACGGTGGCGGTGTTGGTCCCGTTGGCGAAGGTCAGGCTGTCGGCGCCGGCGCCGAGGTCGAACGACCCGCCGGTGACGGCCGTGCCCAGGGTGACCGCGTCCGCCGCCGTGCCGCCGACGATGGTCTCGACGTTGGAGACCGTGCCGGTGTTGGCGACATTGGCCAGGGTCAGCTTGTCAGCGCCCGCGCCCAGGTCCACCGCCATGGCGTTGGTCAGGGCCGTGCCCAAGGTGATGGTGTCCGCGCCCGTGCCGCCGGTCAGGGTCTCGACATTGGAGACCGTGGCGGTGTTGGCGCCGTTGGCCAGGGTCAGGGTGTCGGAGCCCGCGCCCAGGTCGATCGAGGCGTTGGAGACCGCCGCGCCGAGGGTGATGGCGTCCGCGCCCGTGCCGCCGGCCAGGGTCTCGACGCCCGACACCGTGCCGGTGTTGGCCGCATTGGCCAGGGTCAGCTTGTCCTCGCCCGCGCCCAGGTTCACCGACATGGCGGTGGTCAGGGCCGTGCCGAGGGTGACGGTGTCGTTGCCGGTCCCGCCGGTCAGGGTCTCGACATTGGAGACCGTCGCGGTGTTGGCGAAGTTGCCGAGGGTCAGGGTGTCGGAGCCCACGCCCAGGTCGATCGAGGCGTTGGAGGCCGCCGCGCCCAGGGTGATGGTGTCCGCGCCCGTCCCACCCAGCAGGGTCTCGACGTTGGAGACCGTGACGGTGTTGGGGAAGTTACCCAGGGTCAGGCTGTCATTGCCGGCCCCAAGGTCCACCGAACCGGTAAAGGCGGCGGCGGTAGCCAGGGTGATGGTGTCCGCCCCGGTGCCGCCGACCAGGGTCTCGACGCCCGAGACCGTGCCGGTGTTGGTCCCGTTGGCCAGGGTCAGCTTGTCATTGCCCGCGCCCAGGTCCAGCGACATGGCGGTGGTCAGGGCCGAACCCAGGGTGATGGTGTCCGCGCCCGTGCCGCCGGTCAGGGTCTCGACATTGGAGACCGTGGCGGTGTTGGCCGCGTTGGCCAGGGTCAGGGTGTCCGAACCCGCGCCCAGGTCCACCGAGCCGTTGGACAGGGCCGTGGCGTAGGTGACCGTGTCCGCGCCCGTGCCGCCGGCCAGGGTCTCGACGTTCGACACCGTGCCGGTGTTGGCCACATTGGCCAGGGTCAGCTTGTCAGAGCCCGCGCCCAGGTCCACCGACATGCCGGTGGTGAGCGCCGTGCCCAGGGTGATGGTGTCGGCGCCCGATCCGCCGGTCAGGGTCTCGACGTTCGACACCGTGGCGGTGTTGGTGAACCCGCCGAGGGTCAGGACGTCGGCGCCGACGCCGAGGTCGATGGAGGCGTTCACCGCGGCGGCGCCGAGGGTGATGGTGTCGGCGCCGGTGCCGCCGGTGACGGTCTCGACGTTGGAGACGGTGGCGGTGTTGGTCCCGTTGGCGAAGGTCAGGCTGTCGGCGCCGGCGCCGAGGTCGAACGACCCGCCGGTGACGGCCGTGCCCAGGGTGACCGCGTCCGCCGCCGTGCCGCCGACGATGGTCTCGACGTTGGAGACCGTGCCGGTGTTGGCGACATTGGCCAGGGTCAGCTTGTCAGCGCCCGCGCCCAGGTCCACCGCCATGGCGTTGGTCAGGGCCGTGCCCAAGGTGATGGTGTCCGCGCCCGTGCCGCCGGTCAGGGTCTCGACATTGGAGACCGTGGCGGTGTTGGCGCCGTTGGCCAGGGTCAGGGTGTCGGAGCCCGCGCCCAGGTCGATCGAGGCGTTGGAGACCGCCGCGCCGAGGGTGATGGCGTCCGCGCCCGTGCCGCCGGCCAGGGTCTCGACGCCCGACACCGTGCCGGTGTTGGCCGCATTGGCCAGGGTCAGCTTGTCCTCGCCCGCGCCCAGGTTCACCGACATGGCGGTGGTCAGGGCCGTGCCGAGGGTGACGGTGTCGTTGCCGGTCCCGCCGGTCAGGGTCTCGACATTGGAGACCGTCGCGGTGTTGGCGAAGTTGCCGAGGGTCAGGGTGTCGGAGCCCACGCCCAGGTCGATCGAGGCGTTGGAGGCCGCCGCGCCCAGGGTGATGGTGTCCGCGCCCGTCCCACCCAGCAGGGTCTCGACGTTGGAGACCGTGACGGTGTTGGGGAAGTTACCCAGGGTCAGGCTGTCATTGCCGGCCCCAAGGTCCACCGAACCGGTAAAGGCGGCGGCGGTAGCCAGGGTGATGGTGTCCGCCCCGGTGCCGCCGACCAGGGTCTCGACGCCCGAGACCGTGCCGGTGTTGGTCCCGTTGGCCAGGGTCAGCTTGTCATTGCCCGCGCCCAGGTCCAGCGACATGGCGGTGGTCAGGGCCGAACCCAGGGTGATGGTGTCCGCGCCCGTGCCGCCGGTCAGGGTCTCGACATTGGAGACCGTGGCGGTGTTGGCCGCGTTGGCCAGGGTCAGGGTGTCCGAACCCGCGCCCAGGTCCACCGAGCCGTTGGACAGGGCCGTGGCGTAGGTGACCGTGTCCGCGCCCGTGCCGCCGGCCAGGGTCTCGACGTTCGACACCGTGCCGGTGTTGGCCACATTGGCCAGGGTCAGCTTGTCAGAGCCCGCGCCCAGGTCCACCGACATGGACGTCGTCAAGGCGCCCGCCAGGGTCACCGTGTCGTTGCCGGTCCCGCCGGTGATGGTCTCAGTATTGGCGATGGTGGCGGTGTTGGCGAAATTGCCCAGGGTCAGGGCGTCGCCGCCGACGCCCAGATCGATAGACGCATTGGAGGCCGCCGCGCCCAGGGTGATGGTGTCGGCGCCGGTGCCGCCGGTCAGGGTCTCGACGTTGGAGACCGTCGCGGTGTTGGCGCCGTTGGCCAGGGTCAGGGTGTCGCTGCCGGCTCCCAGGTCCACCGAGGCGTTGGAAGCGACCGTGCCGAGAGTCACGGCGTCGGCGCCCGAACCGCCGACGACAGTCTCGACATTGGAGATGGTGCCGGTGTTGCCGCCAGCGGCCAGGATCAGCTTATCGGCGCCAGCGCCCAGGTCCAGCGACATGGCGGTGGTCAGGGCTGCGCCCAGGGTGATGGTGTCCGCGCCCGTGCCGCCGGTCAGGGTCTCGACATTGGAGACCGTGGCGGTGTTGGCGAAGTTGCCGAGGGTCAGGGTGTCGGAGCCCACGCCCAGGTCGATCGAGGCGTTGGAGGCCGCCGCGCCCAGGGTGATGGTGTCCGCGCCGGTACCGCCGACGATGCTCTCGACGTTCGACACCGTCACGGTGTTGGTCGCATTGGCGAGGACGATCTTGTCCTCGCCCGCGCCCAGGTCGATCACGGCGTTGGTCAGGCCGCCGGTGAAGGTGACAATGTCGTTGCCGGTGCCGCCAAGCAGGCTGTCGACGTCACTGAGGGTGACGTTGTTGCCATTGTTGCCAAGCGTAATGTCGATCGCCATCTGGACCCCCGAGGCCTCTCAATGCGCCTCCCCCGATACGCCGCCGGGCTTCTCCCTTTGGCCGCACGAAGGACAGCATCATCCACGGGGGACGCTAGGTAACGATCCTTAAAATTGGGTGATCTTCAGAGATAACACAGATCACTTCAGGCAAATAAATTTACCCTGATCTTCAGCTATTGTATGGTTTATTGAGTATTACGAAACATGGTTAACACGAACCTACATTCATTGCCTGGCAAGGCTTAGCCGGCGGCGCGCGCCTTCGACAAGGGCCGGGATGCACGCCTCGACCGGGACAGGGCGCCAATCGCCCAGAGCTTGCAGCCGCTCGGTGGCGATTAACGGGAACACCTGCGGCCTTTTGTCATGCGCGACGGCGACCTCGCATCCCGTGGCCGCCCGAATCGCGGCCAGCAGGGCGGCGTGGCTTGTGTTGCGCCCGGCCGCGACATTGTAGATCCGCTCGCGGCCCTGGACGGCGATGCGTGCCAGGGCTGTAGCCACGTCCTCCACCGCCACATAGTCCTTGGCGCTGTCCGGCGACGACTGCAGCACCACCCGCGCATCCCTAACCGCGTCAGTCAGGATCGAGGTCAGGAAATTCTCCGACGCGTCGTCGGCGCCGAACACGTTGGACAGCCGGGCGATGCGCGCCTCGGGCCGGCTTACGGCCAGGCAGGCCGCCTCCCCCATCAACTTGGAGAGATTGTAGAGGTCGCTGGGGTCGCCGGGATCGACCTCGATCCGCGCCGTCTCGGTCGCCTCCGCGGCGCCGGCATAGACCCGGGTCGAGGAGCAATAGAGGAAGCTGTCGAAGCGGCCTTCGCGCAGCAGCTCGGCGGCGAGGCTGACATGGGCCTCGATGGTCTCGAACGGGCGGCTGCGGAAGTCCGCGGTCAGGCCGATGCAATAGAAGACGTGGCCCAGCGATCCGTCCGCCGGCGGAGCGTCACCCCGGCCGAGCGCGACAACCTCCCAGCCCTCGCGGCGCAGGTGTTGCGTCAGATGCCGACCGACGAAGCCCTGGGCGCCGAAGACGGTCGCCCTCACTTGCGCCAGCCGATGGTCTTGGCCGGCGCCCCGGCGCTGATCGAATAGGCCGGCCGCTCGTCGCGCACCACCGAGCCGGCGGCGATGATCGAGCCCTTGCGGATGATCGCCCCGTCCAGGATCACGCTGTTGGCCCCGATCCAGACGTCATCCTCGATGACGATGCCGCCCCGGCTCTCCATGAACCCCTGGGTGCGAATCGGCCGGCCGGGGTCGCGGAACTCGTGATTGGTAGGGGCCAGGGTGCAGTTGGCGGCGATCAGCACGTCGGCCCCGATGGCGATGCCGTTGCCGGTATAGAGCACGCAGCCGGAATTGATCACGCTGCCCGGTCCGATGGTGACGTCGCCCGCGCCGCCGGCCGGCTTGACCTTTACGAAGGCGTCGATCACCGCCCCGGCCGCCACCACCACCCTGGAGCCGCGCACCGAGGGCTCGATGTCGGCCAGGGGTGAGATCTTGGCGGCGGGATCGGCGACCAGCATGTCAGAGCTCGATCGGCTTGAAGTCGGCGAGCCGTGGCAGGGCGCGGTCGCGGTCGGAGAGGATCGCCCCGGAGGGATCGGGCCAGGCGATGGCGAGGCCGGGATCGTCGAAGGCCACGCCGTCCTGCGAGCCCGGCGCATACGGCGGGGTGATGTGATAGGTCAGCTCGCTGTCGTCCTTCAGCGCCTGGAAGCCGTGGGCGAAGCCGGCAGGGACATAGAACTGGCGGCGGTTGTCGGCGCTGAGCTCGACCCCGTGCCAGCGGCCGTAGGTGGGCGAGCCGGCG
Source organism: Phenylobacterium montanum (assembly GCF_018135625.1). Lineage (NCBI taxonomy): Bacteria > Pseudomonadati > Pseudomonadota > Alphaproteobacteria > Caulobacterales > Caulobacteraceae > Poindextera > Poindextera montana. Next base: position 4,280,645 of record NZ_CP073078.1, on the reverse strand, counting down.
CGCAGGTCGACGATCACATCGAACACCGCCCCGGCCGTGACGCGGATCAGCTTGACCTCGGCGTGGGGCGGGCGCTGCAGGTGCAGGCCGCGCAGGGTCCCGGCGTGGCGATTGAAGGAATAGCTGGTCTGTTCGAACCGGTTGACCAGGCCGTGGGCGGCGAAGGTCTCGGCGTCGATCAGCCGGGCGAACTCGCCGCGATCGTCCCGGGCGGGCTCGGGCGTGATCAGGAAGGCGCCGGCCAGCGGAGTCTCTTCGATCCTCATTCCAGGATGATAGGCTCTGGCAGGGGCAGGATGAAGCGCCCGCCCCATTCGCGGATCCGCCCCATCTGGCCGATAATTTCGTCCTTCAGGTTCCAGGGCAGGATCAGCACATAGTCAGGGCGGGTCTGGTAGATCCGGTCGGGCGCGTGGACCGGGATGCCGGTCCCGGGCAAGAGCAGGCCCTGCTTGTGCGGATTTGCGTCGACCGCATAGTCGATGAAATCGCCGCGCACCCCGCAATAGTTCAATAGCGTATTGCCCTTGGCCGGGGCGCCATAGGCGACGATGCTTTGGCCTTGGTCCTTCAGTCCGATCAGCAGTTCCAGGAAGCGGCGCTTGGTGCCTTTTACCCGCTCGGCGAAGTCGGCATAGGCGGCCAGGTCGTCCAGCCCCGCCCGCTCCTCCTTGGCGCGGAAGGCCTCGACCCGGTCCGAGGCCGGCCCGTGGGCGCCCGCATGGCCGGCGAAGATGCGTAAGGATCCGCCGTGGGTCTTCAGCTCCTCGACGTCGAACACCTCCAGCCCGTGCCGCTCGAACAGCCGCTCGACCGCCAGCAGCGAGAGGTAGGAATAGTGCTCGTGATAGATGGTGTCGAAATAATTGGCCTCGATCAGCCGCAGGAGGTGCGGGAACTCGAAGGTGGCCACGCCCTTGGGCTTCAAGAGCAGCTTGAAGCCGGCCACGAAGTCGTTGATGTCCGGCACGTGGGCCAGGACGTTGTTGGCGGCGGTGATGTCGGCGGCCTTGCCCTCGGCGACCAGCTGAGCGGCGAGATCAGCGCCGAAGAAGCCCACATGGGTCGGCACGCCGCGCTCGCTCCAGGCCGCCTCGGCGCAATTGGCGGCGGGGTCGACGCCAAGCACGGGCACCCCGCGCTGCTTGAAGTATTGCAGCAGGTAGCCGTCGTTGCTGGCCACCTCGACAACTTGCGAAGAAGGCGTGACGCCGAAGCGCTCGACCATCATCGCCACATAGGCCTCGGCATGGGCCAGCCAGGAGGCCGAGAAGGACGAGAAATAGGTGTAGTCGCCGTGGAAGTGCGCCTCGCGGCTCTCGATGTCCTGGATCTGCACCAGCTTGCACTGGCCACATACGAAGGTCTTCAGCGGATAGAAGCGCTCGGCCTCGCCGGCCTGTTCCGGCCGGCGCATGGCGTTGGAGATCGGCGAGAGGCCAAGGTCGACGAACACCTGTTCCAGCGGCGCGCCGCAGGACCGGCAGGAGAGCTGGGCGGCCTCAGCCATTCAGGTGGTCCTCGATCTGGGCCATCGTGACGGCCCGGGCGTCCACGCCGCGCGCCACCGCTCTATACCAGGCGACGGTGCGGTCCAGTCCTTCCTCGAGCCCCCAGCGCGGCGACCAGTCCAAGACTGCCCGAGCCCGCGCCGAGTCGACCTCCAAAAGGCGGGCCTCGTAGGGCTGCACGCCCGGGTCCTGGGTCCAGGCGGCGCCGTCGCCCCAGCGCGCGGCGGCCGCGTCGGCGATCCAGGCTACCGGGCGAGCCTCGCTTCCCAAAGGACCGAAGTTGAAGGCCATGTCCGCCGGCAGGGTGTCTTCAGCCAGCATGGCCTCGGCCAGGCTCAGGTAGCCGGTGAGGGGCTCGATCACGTGCTGCCAGGGCCGCACAGCGGCGGGGTTGCGGATCACCAGCGGCTGGCCGGCGATGAAGGCGCGCATGGCGTCGGGGATCAGCCGGTCCTCGGACCAGTCGCCGCCGCCGATGACATTGCCGGCGCGGGCGGTGGCGATACGCGGCCCCTCGTCGAAATAGGCGTGGCGCCAGGCCTGGACCACGATCTCGCAGGCGGCCTTGCTGGCGCCGTAGGGCTCCTTGCCCCCGAGCGCATCGGTCTCGCGATAGGCCCAGGGCCATTCGACATTGTCATAGACCTTGTCGCTGGTGACCACGACAGCGGCCTTCACCGAGGGGGTGCGCCGGATGGCCTCCAAGAGCCGCACCGTGCCCATGACGTTGGTCTCGAAGGTCTCGTCCGGATCCTTGCGCGCCCGACGCACCAGGGGCTGGGCGGCCAGGTGCAGCACCACTTCGGGCTGGGCGTGGGCCAGGGCTGCGGTCAGGCGCTCGCGATCGCGAATGTCGGCGATGATCGAGGTTCCGAGTTCGCCGATCCGGGCGCCCTCGAACAGGCTGGGACCCGGCTCCGGCGCCAGGGCGTAGCCGGTGGTGGCCGCGCCCAGCCGATGCAGCAGGGCGGTCAGCCAGCCGCCCTTGAAGCCCGTATGGCCGGTGACGAACACCCGCCGGTCACGCCAGAAATCCATCTCGCCCTCAGGCCCAGACGCGCCACGGCGCGGCGCCGGAAGTCCAGAGATCGTTCAACAGCTGCATCTCGCGGAAGGTGTCCATGCACTGCCAGAAGCCGCGGTGATGGTGCACCGCCAGCTCGCCCATGCGCGCCAGCTGCTCCAGCAGCGCGGTTTCCAAGGGCTCGTTCTGGTCCTCGTGCAACAGCTCGAAGGCCTTCTTCTGGAACACGAAATAGCCGCCGTTGATCCAGCCCTCGGTGACCTGGGGCTTTTCGGCGAAGCTTCTGATCACCCCGCCGTCGATGGCCAGCTCGCCGAAACGCGAGGAGGGGTGGACGGCCGTGACGGTGGCCAGCTTGCCCATGCGCTGGTGGGTCTCGATCAGCTCGTCGATCTCGACGTCGGCCACGGCGTCGCCATAGGTGGCCAGGAAGATGTCGCCGCGGACGTGCTTCAGGGCCTTCAGTATCCGCCGGCCGGTCAGGCTGTCGTGGCCGGTCTCCGCCAGCACCACGCGGCAGTCCAGCTTGTCCTCCCGGGCGGTGGGGATCACCTCAAGGGCGCCGGAGCCGACGTCGACCTCCAGGTCGTGCGAGCGGTTGTGGTAGTGGATGAAGTAGTCGCGGATCGCATCGCCCTTGTAGCCCAGGCACAGCACGAAACGGTCGGCGCCGTGGGCGCCATAGTGCTTCATGATGTGCCACAGGATCGGCCGGCCGCCGATCTCGACCATGGGCTTGGGCTTGAACTCCGTCTCCTCGCGCAGGCGCGTGCCAAGCCCGCCGCACAAGATCAGGGCGTCGAGGCCAGCGGCTCTATTGCTCTTTGAGGCCATGGCCGAGGGACTCCATCATGGGCTGGAACATATAGGCCAGCGCGGTGCGCGAGCCGGTTGGCACCACCACCTCGACCGGCGTGCCGACGTCGAGGCTCGGCCCGCCAGGCCGATCGACCTCGTCGCGGTCGATCGCGACCACCAGACTGTAGAACGGCTGGCCGGTCTTGGGGTCGGCAATCAGATCGGCCGAGCGAGATTGCACCGTCCCGTGCAGGGCGGGAAGCCCCCGCCACTGGGACGCGGTCACCCGCACCTGGACCTTCATGCCCTTCTGCAGCCGGCCCCCGTCGCCGGGTCGCACGCGGGTTTCGACGATCGGGCTGGCGTCCTTGGGCAGGATTTCCAAAAGCTTCTCGCCCTTGGCGACCACGGCGCCGGCGCCGTTGGCGGCGAGGCCGAACACATAGCCGGTGACAGGCGCACGGATGGTCGTGTGGTCGACCACGGCCTGGATGGCGGCCAGGCGCTGGGTCGCCTCGGCCAGCTTGGCGCGGGCGTCGTCGAGCTGCTCTGCGACCGAGGAGAGCCGATCGCGGCCGAGCTGCGAAGCCTGTTCCTGGTACTGACCGACCGAGTGCCCCAGCCGGTCGAGATTAGCCTGGTACTCGCGCTTCTGCCCCTCGAGCGCCGAGGCGGCGCGCTCCAGCTGGTCCACCTGGGACTTGGTGGCGAAACCCTTGGCGTAGAGCTTCTTCATGCCGGCCAGTTCTTCGCTGATGGTCTGGGCCTGCTGGTCGACGGCGGCGATCTGACCGCGATAGCCGTCGGCCATGCTGTGCGCCTGTCCGATCTCCTCGGAAATGGCGCCGGCCTGGCCGCGGAGGGCGTGGCGGCGGGCGCCGAGCAGCTGGGTCTGGCCCGCCATGATCGCGGCCACCGCTGGATCGGACGCGCGATCGGTCAGCGACTTGGGGAAGGCGATCGTGGGCGCCCCGACCGCCTCAGCCTCCAGCCGCGCCAGCTGGGCGGCCAGGGTGTCGACCGCAGTCTGTTCGATGGCCAGGCTGGCGTTGGCCTGGGTGGGGTCGAGGCGCATCAGCACCTGACCCTGCTTCACCAGGTCCCCTTCCCTGACCAGGATAGCCGAAACCACCCCTCCGTCGGGATGCTCGACCACCTTGTCCTGACCCTCGGCCTGGACCACGCCATAGGCCATCACCGCGCTGTCCAGCCGGGCGAAGGTCGAGCCGGCGATCAGAAAGGCCGCCAGCACGCCCACAATCACCAGACCGGTGCGTATTTGGCGCTTGATCGCGCCATCTCCGGTAAGGGCGGCGAACTCGGCCGCAGCGTCGCGGGTGTCGGGCAGGGCGGCGCCGGTCATGCGCGGGCCTGCATGGGCTGGGGCGCGGCGGCCCTGAAGCCGGGCGCGATCATGGGCAGGATCTGGCCGGTGAGGCCGAAGGCGGCGACGCCGCCATTCATCAGCACCAGCACCTTGTCGAGCCCCGCCAGGGCGCTGGGCTTGTGTGCGATCATCACCACCGAACAGCCGCGGGTCTTGAGCCGGCCCAGGAGTTGGGCCAGAGCCGCCTCGCCCTCCCCGTCCAGACTGGCGTTGGGCTCGTCCAGCACCACCAGGCGCGGGTCGCCGAACACGGCGCGAGCCAGGCCGATCCGCTGGCGCTGACCGCCGGAGAGCGTGGCGCCCGTGGCGCCGATCACCGTGTCGTAGCCGTTCGGCAGGCGCAGGATCATCTCGTGCGCCCCGGCAATGCGCGCGGCCAGCACGACCTGATCGGGTTCGCAGGCGCGGAAGCGGGCGATGTTGTCCTTGATGGTCCCGTCGAACAGCTCGATGTCCTGCGGCAGATAGCCGACGGCGCGGCCGAAGGCCTCGCGGTCCCAGCTGTAGACGTCGCCGCTGTCCAGCCGCACCACCCCGCCGGTGGGCTTGACCGCACCGACGATCAGGCGGGCCAGGGTGGACTTGCCGGCGGCGCTGGCGCCGACGATGCCGACCGATTCGCCGGGCTCCAGCGCGAAGCTGACATTGTTCAGGATCGGGGCGCGGCCACCGGGCGCGACATAGGCCAAACCCTCGGCCGACAGGCGGCCGACCGGATTGGGCAGGGGCATGGCCGAGGGGCGCGGCGCAGCCGTGAAGGCGGCCTCGACGCGCTGCAGCGCGGTCTTGCCGGCGACCAACTGGCGCCAAACGCCGACGGTCTGATCGATTGGGGCCAGCGCGCGGGTGGTCATGATCGAGGCGGCGAACAGGGCGCCGGAGGACATCTTCTGGCTCACCACCAGCCAGGCGCCGGTGGCGAAGATCGCCACTTGCAGGGCATAGCGGAAGAACTTGACCATGGCGCCGATATTGGCGTTGCGCATCGAGGCTTCGGCCTGGCGGTGCATCATCACCAGGCGCAGGCGGCGCCAGTCGACCAGGATGGCCGGCAGCATGCCCATGGCCTGCACCACCTCGGCGTTGCGCATCACCGAATCGGTCAGGCCGTAGCTGGCCTCGCCGCTACGGCCTGACTCGGCCAAGGGCTCTTCAACGACCTGCTGGTTCAGCACGGCCAGGGCCAGCAACGAAGCCGCGCCGATCAGCGACACCAGCCCCAACAGCGGGTGCAGGAAGGCGCAGCCCAGGATGAACAGGGGCGCCCAGGGTAGGTCCAAGAGCGCAAGGGTCCCACCGCCGGTCATCACCTGACGCAGGGTGTCGAGGTCGCGCAAGGCCTGAGCCCCGGCCATTCCGCCGGTCCGCACGGAAGTCTCCACCAGGCGCGCAAACAGGGGCGCCGAGAACTGGGCGTCGAGGCGGCAACCGAACGAGACCAGAAGTCGCGATCGCACGTCTTCCAGCAGGGCTGAGGCGCCGAGCGCGGCCAGGGCCGCGACGCAGATCACCGTCAGCGTCGCCTCGCTGCCCGAGAGCAGCACGCGATTGTAGAGCTGCATGGTGAACAGCGGCATGGCCAGGCTGAGCAGGTTGAGCGCGAAGGAAAAGCCCGCCGCGGCCAGGATCGCGCTCTTGGAGCCGGCATAGGCCTGGCGCAACAGGGGCGGGATATTCAGGCTCATTCGGGGTCGACACCTCGTACGCGGAGGCCGCGGAATCGCCGCGTCGTCTCCCGCCCCGAACCTCGCCTGGAATCCTTGAGGCGCAGTTAATCCCGCTTAACCATGACCGGGCTGCAGGACGTTTCCGGTCCCGGCCGCCCGCGACAGATCACCGCTGCCCCGAACATCACCTCCCGCCGACACACGCCCAGCAGAGTTCATTTATTACTGCCAAACCCAAATATATTACGGAGCGTTTCAAAGTATTTCCCACAATTACTTAGCCCGAGGCTTGCAGGCCTTTCGGTTTGCTGGCGGCGAGATCGGTTCTCACGGCTGGCGAGCGCCGCTCCCGGCGCGATCGCAAGGAAAGGACATAACTCATGCAAATCTCCGGCTCGTCCGGGTCTTACGCCGACAACTACGCCCAGCAGTTGCTGAGCCTTCTGCAGTCGCAGTCGTCGTCGAGCACCCAATCCACTGGGCAAAATCAGCCGAGCGAGGCCAATGGCGCCCAGGGCGGCCCGCCGCCCGGGCCGCCGCCGGGCCCGCCGCCGAGCGGCGGATCGAGTTCATCCCAATTCAGCGCCGACACACTGGCCTCGCTGCTGGCGGCGCAAGAGACGGATTCGAGTTCGTCCTCGACGGGCTCGACCAGCTCGACCAACGGGTCGAACTCGTCGGGCTCGTCCAGATGGTCCCCACCCCAGCCGCCTTCGGCCTCCGACATCGCCGACCAGTTGGTCAGCGCGCTGGGCGGCAATGGCGGGATCAGCCTGTCGCAGATCGAGAACGCCCTGAACGGATCGTCCAGTTCGAGCACGGATTCCAGCACGTCGAGCACCACCAGTGCGTCCAGCTCGAGCGACGCCACCCTGTCGGCCGAATTCTCCAAGCTCGACACCAATGGCGACGGCCAGCTCAGCGCGGACGAGCTGACCTCGGCCATCCAGAGCTTCATGGCTACGCAGTCTCCGCCGCCCTGGGCGTCGGGCATAGCTTCGGCGACAGCCTGACGTTCGAGACACCCTTCCCCCAGAACGGGGGAAGGGCGATCACGCCGCCGGCAGCGGCAGGCGCGCTATCGCGACCAAACCCTTGGTGCGGCGCGCCAGCACCAGCTCGCCGCCATGGGCGCGGGCGATCGAGCGGGCCACCGCCAGGCCCAGCCCCACTCCGCCGGTGTCGCGGTTGCGCGAGGCCTCGACGCGGTAGAAGGGCTCGAACACCCGCTCCAGCTCTTCCGGCGGCAGGCCGGGCCCCTCGTCGGCGACCTCGATCACCGCCTCGCCACCCTCGGCGTGCAGGCTGACCTTGGCCCCGCCGCCATATTTGACGGCGTTGTCGATCAGGTTGCCCACCATGCGCTTTAGCCCCACCGGGTCGGCGCCGATGGCGACCGGCTGGGACTCCTCCAGGGTCACGGCCGCCCCGGTAAGGGCGGCGCCGTCGACCTCGCACTCGATCAGCGACAGCAGGTCCAGCCGCTCGCGGCGCGCCGGGGCGTTGGCGTCACGGATGAAGACGAGGACGGCGCTGATCATGTCCTCCATCTGCTCCACATCGGCCAGGACGTTGGCGCGCAGGGCGGGCTCGGCGCCTTCCAGCTTGAAGCGGATGCGGGTCAGGGGCGTGCGCAGGTCATGCGAGATGGCCCCGACCATGGCGGTGCGGTCCTCGACATAGCGCTTGATGCGCACCTGCATCTCGTTGAAGGCGCGGGCGACAGCGCCCAGTTCGGCGGGACCGGTCAGGTCCAGGGGCGGTCCGCGGGGATCGCGACCCAGCCGCTCGGCGGCGGCGGCGAAGGCGCCGAAGGGTGCGGTCATGCGGCGGGCGAACAATATGCCGACCAGGGAGAAGACCCCTATGCAGGCTACGAACCACAGGATGATCCGCCATTGCCAGCTCGACGGGAACGAGCCGGGCGCAGGCGTCACGGTGGCCCAGCTCCCGTTCGGCAGACGCAGGGCGGCGGTGAAGTCGCCATAGAGTGGCCGTTGCGCCGGGTCACCGAACGGCCGAGGCCCGAAACGCCCGTCCATCGGCGGCGGCCCACGCGGCGGAGGCCCACCGGGAGCCGGCCCCCCTTGGGGCGGACCGTCCTGAGTCGGCGGCCCGAATCCCGGCCCATCCATCCGGCGGAAGGGCCGGCGATGCAGCCCCGCCATGTCGTCCTGCGGATCGCGCCCCAGCATCACCAGATGCTGAAGCGCGGCCGCCCACATCGGCGCAGTATTGTAGCTGAGGCGCACGGCGTCCGGCTGGGCGCCCAGCAACGCCGCCAGCTCGCGCCGGGCCCGGGGCGGGGCCATTCGGCTGTCGGCGGGCGGGCTCGCCGTCTCGGCGCGAACCAGAGGCGGGCCAAGGCGTGGCTGGACCGGGCGCGCCTCCAGGGCCGCGGCGATCTCGCCCAGGGTATAGATCGGCGGCCGGGGCGGCGGCAGCAGCAGGACCACGGCCAGGTTCACCAGCTGGGCCACCACCAGGCCGGCGATCAGCAGCGCCACCACCTGCACGGCGAAGGGCGTGGTGGCGACCGAGGCTTTGGAGCGAGGCGAGGAGGTCACAGGCGGTTCGCGGTCTAACCCCGCCGCACCCGGGCTGTGAACATGTAGCCGGCGCCGCGGATAGTGCGGATCATGTCGCTGTTGTCGCCCTGGCTCAGCTTGCGGCGCAAGCGACTGACCTGCACGTCGATGGCGCGGTCGAAAATGTCGGCGTCGGCGCCCTTGGCGTGCTCGATCAGCTCTTCGCGGCCCAGGATGCGGCCCGGATTGTCGAGGAAGGCGGTCAGCAGCGAGAACTCGCCCTCGGTCAGCAGCACGGTCTCGCCGGCCGGCGAGAGCAGCTGCCGGCGCAGCACGTCGAGGCGATAGCCGGCGAACTCATAGGTCTGGCTGGCCGAGCGGCCCCGCTCCTGGCGCTCGTCGGCGCGACGCATCACGGCGCGGATGCGCGCCACCAGCTCCCGCGGACTGCAGGGCTTCGGCAGGTAGTCGTCGGCGCCCAGCTCCAGGCCGACGATGCGGTCGATCTCGTCCCCCATGGCGCTCATGATGATGATCGGCGGGCCGCCCGCCTCGCGCAGGCGGCGGCAGGCCGCCAGGCCGTCCTCGCCGGGCATCATCACGTCGAGGATGATCAGCCGGATCGGATCGGCGCGCAGGGCCGGCTCGATCCCGGCCGCGTCCTTGGCCAGGTGCACGACAAATCCGTGCTGGGTGAGATAGGCGGAGATTTCCGCGCGCAGGCCGGCGTCGTCGTCGACCAGCAGCAGATGCGGACCGGCGGCCGCCAGGGCAGGAGCGTTCATCGGCCCTCCTTAAGCCGGCCAACTATGGCGAACTGATCACCGCTTCGCCACAATTCTGGAACACAGGCGACGCTGATCAGCGCTGTACAGCCGCGCACGTCAGATCGCGCCCCTCCAGGCGGCAGGTCGCCACAACCTGGTCGTCCAGGTCGCGGAAGGTCCCGGTCCAGGCCGCGCCAGCCCTCTCCATCATGAAGAATCCGAAGCGCTGGAAGGTCAGCCGCTGGGCGGTCATGCCCTCGATGCGCCTGGGCCCGGCGCGCGGCCGGCGCAGGTCGGATTCCTCGGCCGCATCGCCGCCGGTGCCGGCCACCAGCTGCGAGGGCCTCCGCCCCCCGAAATCGTAGGCTGCGAAGTGATGCACGTGGCCGGAGACGATCAGGCTGACCGCCGAGAGGTCGCGGCCGCGGACGGCGGCCTGCAGGGTCTTGTCCAAGCTGATCTCGGCCGGTCCCACAGGACCCAGGCGCGCGAACGGGGTCACAGCCCAGACCGGCCTGTGGGTGACGATCCAGCCAGGCTTGGAAGCCAGATCCGGGGCCAGGGCGTCGAGTTGGCCGGCGATGCGCGCCACGTCCGGCGGCGGGGCCGCGCGGTCTTCGGACTCGGCGCTGTCGATGACGTAGAGGTTCAGCCCGCCGATATCGATCTTGTAGGGCGCCTCGGTGTCGGCGCAGCCCAGGGCCTGGTCGCCAGCATCCAGGAAACGGGTCCAGCCCTGGCCACCGCGATAGCAGACCTCGTGATTGCCGCGGGCGAAGACGAAGGGCGCGGCCTGGAACAGGGGCTGGGCGGGATCGAAGAAGTCGGCGCGCCAACTGTCCCAGGCGTCGCCGTGCGGGCTGCCGACGCAACCCTGCCGCCCGGGCGGACAGGCGCTTTCCCGGTAATAGTAGTCGCCCACATGAATGATCAGGTCCGGCCGATGTTTCGCCGCCAGCTTCGCCACCAGGGGGAAAGGCCAGCTCGAGGTATTGTTGCAGTCCTGGACCTGGTCGCCGCGGATTCGGCAGCCGGTGTCGCCGAAGATCAGTATGCGCTGCGGCGGCCGGGCCATCAGCGGCAGGGGTCGGCCGGCGATCTCGGCCTTGACGGCGCCGGAGGGAACCAGGACCTGGCAGGCGGCCACGGGAAAGCCCTCGCCCGGCGGCGCACGGAGACGCATGGGGGTCCGCACGCCGTCGATCACCGCCTCCGGGCAGCGCCCGTCCAGGGCGATGGCGCGCAGCTCCTGCCCGGCGCCGGTCAGTTCGGTCCAAGCGAAGGGCTTTGGGCCATCGCCGCCGCCGGTCTGGTTCATCGCCGGGCCGGGCGCCGAGCCCTGCAGGGTCAGGGCGACCGCCAGGAGAACCAGCATCGCCATTCGCATCAGCCTCTCCTACCCCGTCCTGATGCGCCTGCTTGACCAGATCGGCGCGCAAAACAAAAGGGCGATCCGTCGCCGGATCGCCCTTCGTTCGGCTTCTAAAGAGCCCGCGGCGCGGAATTGGGGCGCCATGCCCGAATTCCGGCGGAAGCCTCCCGCGGAGCTCCCCCTCACCCCGACGAGATCGGTGGTTCCGACCTCGCCAAGATATCGCGCTCATTCTGGCGGGGCTGGCGGGGTCCCGGCAACCGCCCTCGGCGACGCAGGCGACTTTCGTGCGCCCCCTGTGGCTCGCTGAACACAACGTCACCAATCAGGCGAGCCGCGGAAAAGAACACCAAATGGCCCTATTCTGGTCGCGCCGGGGCCGCATCCGGCTGGGAAAACCTCACCGTCGGCTGACCGGATTGCTTAGCGGATCCCGGTACCTGAACAGCCCCCCCAGCCCCCCTGGATCGGCGGCGCTGGTCAGTCGACACCCCCCACAGCCTCAAAGCGTTTCGAGAGCGGCGATTGGTCCGTACGGCCGCCATCGCCTTGACCGCGGTTTTGTGGCATTGGTCGCGCGCTGCGGCCTTCATTCCGGACACGGCCATCTTACATCCAGGCCCCGAAGGCCCGTGACCCATAGAGGATCTTGATTTGGACCAGCTTTCGCCGGCGCGCGTGTCGGGTTCCCTCTTGTCGGACTCTAGGGCCGTCCGGGGCGGCTTCATCGACAGCCTGAAGGCGGCCCAGGTCACAGAAGCGCCCTATCGGCACTGGGCCCTGGCGGACATGTTCCCGGCCGACGTGGTCGCGGCCCTGTCGCAATTGCCATTTCCCGTACCGGACCTGGAAGGGGTTTCCGGCGCGCGCGAGCTGCACAACAACACCCGCTGCTATTTCGACCCCGAGAACAACGCGCTGCATCCGGTCTGCGGCGCCGTGGCCGAGGCTTTCCAGGACCCGGTGACCGTGGGCGCGATCATGGACGCCACTGGCGCGGCGATCGAGGACTGCTTCCTGCGCATCGAATACGCCCAGGACATCGACGGCTTCTGGCTGAAGCCGCACACCGACCTGGGCGTGAAGAAGCTGACCCTGCTCTACTATCTGGCCGACGAACCGGGCCAGGACGAGCTGGGCACCGACATCTACGCGGACGCCGACACCTGGACCAAGCGTTCAGCGTTTTCGCCCAACACGGCGATGATGTTCGTGCCCTCGAACAACACCTGGCACGGCTTTGAGCCGCGGGCGATCAAGGGCGTGCGCCGCAGCGTGATCATCAACTACGTCACCGACGAGTGGCGCGCCCGCGAACAGCTGGCCTATCCGACGCCCGTCCGCCGCGCCTGAAGCAGGCTGCGGACCGCGGCCGCCGCGGCCTCAGTGGCGTCGATCGGCCCCCCGGCCGGCGGCGGAACCGGATCGCCAAGAAACCGCCGCACCAGGCCTTTGGCCAGGAGACCGTGCAGGAAGGCGGCGTGGCGACGCCCGCCGTCGGGGCCGAACACCTCTACCGGATGCGGCGTGGCCAGGGCCTCGGAGATCATCGAGACGCTGTCGCTGGTCACCACCAGCCGATCCGACAGGGCCAGGATGCCGCGATAGGGATTGTCGCCCTGCAGGTCCCACAGATAGGCGTCCGGATCGCCCGCCAGGGCCTCCTCGAACAAGGCCCGCGCCGCGACCGGCGTGCGGCGGGAAGGCGTCACCGCCAGGGCCGCGCCTGTGGCCCGGCGCACGGCTTGCAGCCGATCAATCAGCACCTGGGCCTCGGCGGTTTCAAAGGGATGGTGGCGAGTGGTCCCGCCCAGCATCACCCCGATCAGCGGCCGGCCGGGTCGCGCCAACCGCGCGCGCCAGGCCTCGCCCGCCGCCGCCAGCCTGTCCGGCGTGACGTCGTGCAGGGCGGTGGGCGCGGAGATGACGTTGGGCCCGGACACCTGGTCGTGTTCCATGGCGATGACCAGGTCGAAGGCCGAGACCGCGGTCAGTGGGTTCTGCACATGGACCGTCACCGTCCTGCCGCGGCTGGCGCGCCGGATGGCGATCGAAAGCGCGGTGGTGCGGCGTCCACAACTGATCAGCAGATCCGGCCAGGGCGGCGTCGGCCGGTCGCTTTCCCTGGAAAGGTTTGCAAGGGCGAAGGGCGCGGCCCAGGCGCCCGGCAGGGCGCGCCAGGGCGGTTTCAGCCCGACCACCAGTTCGCGCGCCTCGCCGGCCACGGCCATCGCCAAGCCACGCGCCTGGGTGCGAAACCCCGCCTCGCCCGAGGTCATGAACCATGCGCTCAAGGCGCCCATTCGCGTGATCCCGCCGTCTGATCTAATTTCCCCATGCGCCGAGTCGGGGCGCCATAGAAACGCCGCCGAGCCAGGGCAACGCGCTTGCGCGGCGGCGACAGCATCGCCAATTGGAGGCGCGCAGAGCTTTTGTCCTGCACGCGGAAGGGACCGAATGGCCTATCTCGACATCGACGCCCTGACGGCGACCCCGATCCAGCATGACCCCTACGACTATCTGATCCTGCCGGGTTTCGTGAAAGCCGAAGCGGCGGAGGCCATCGCCCGCGACTATCCGAAGATCGACAAGCCCGGCTCCTTCACCCTCGACGACGTCAAGGTCTCGGGCGCCCTGGCCGAGCTGATCGAGGAGCTGGACGCTGAGCCCTTCCGCACGGCGATCGAGGCCAAGTTCGGGCTGGAGCTCGGCTCCCTGCCCACCATGTTCACCGTGCGCGGCATGTGCGGCGCCCATGACGGCCAGATCCATACCGATTCCAAGACCAAGGTGATCACCGTCCTGCTCTATCTCAACGACGCCTGGGCGCCGGACGGCGGGCGCCTGAGGGTGCTGCGCAACGGCGACGACCTCGAGGCGGTGGCCGCCGAAGTGCCGCCCGACTTCGGCACGCTGCTGGTGTTCCGCCGCTCGGAAAACTCCTGGCACGGCCACAAGCCCTTCGCCGGCCCCCGGCGGGTGGTGCAGATGAACTGGGTGACCTCGGACAAGGTCGCCGCCTGGCAGCAGTTCCGCCACCGGGTCTCGGCGGCGGTGAAGAAGCTGACGCCGGCCAAGGCGTAAACAGCGTTCGGGGAGTAGCGGGGCTTGACCGAGCAGATCGACACCGACGCGCCGCGGCCCAAGGCGCATCCCAAGCCCAGTTCGGCCCTGATTCCCAAGCGGCCGCTGCTGATGCGGATCGGCCGGCGGCTGCAACCCTGGACCAACCGGCAGATCGCCCGCTCCTCGCGGGTCGGCGACAAGCCGTTTCACGACACCGCCGAATTCCCCTGGATCGCCGAGCTGGAAGCGCACTGGGAGGATATCCGCGCCGAGGCCGCCGCCGCCCTCTGCGACATCAACGCCATCCCGCCCCTGGCCGAGATCTCGCCCGACCATCGCCGCATCGCCCCGGCCGGCATGTGGCGCTCGTTCTTCCTCTACGGCTACGGCTACAAGGTCGATGAGAACTGCGCCAAGTGCCCGAAGACGGCGGCCCTGGTGGGCAAGGTCCCGGGGTTGAACTCGGCCCTGTTCTCGGTGCTGGTTCCCGGCACCCACATCCCCGCCCACACCGGCGTGACAAAAGCGATCCTGACCTGTCACCTGGGCATCCAGGTGCCGAAGGCCGCCGACAAGTGCCAGATGCGCGTCGCCGACCAATTTACCGGCTGGGCTGAGGGCAAGGCCTTCGTCTTCGACGACATCTACCAGCACGAGGTGCTGAACGACACGCCGGAGACCCGTATCATCCTTTTGGTGCAGTTCCGCCGGCCGGTGGGCCTGCGCGGCAAGCTGATCGGCGGCCTGTTCCTGTCGGCGGTACGCCATTCGCGGTTCGTGCAGGACGCGCGGCGGGGCCTGAGGGCCTGGGCGGAGGGACCGCCGAAATAGGGTGCGGCTACTCCCGCCGCAGGATCTTGTCGGCCAGGAGATTGCCCCACCAGCCGGCGTGGAACTCTCGCGTCAGGGCGTCGGCGTCGTAGGCGTCGCTCATCACCCAGTCCAGGAAACTGATTCCCCTGGGCTCGGCTTCGCTGAGATAGGTCGCGAACACGTGGTCCAGCACCCCGGTCTTGCTGGTCTTCATGTGCAGGTAGCGGAAGCTGAGCTGCTCGACCGCCTGGCTGATCGGCCAGCCGAGCTGGAAGTGGGCGTAGAGCACGCTCATCAGGCTGGCCCGGTCCGCGCCGGACTTGCAGTGCATCAGGGCCGGATATTCCAGCTGCGCGAACATGTCGCGGGCGCCCAGGATCTGCTCCCGGCTGGGGGCCGCGCGCGAGCGGACGGTGAAATCGATCAGCTTCAGCCCAAGGCGGGCGCAGGCGTCGCGCTCGAGAGCATAAAAGCTCGCGTCGAAGCCGCCGCGCAGGTTGATCACCGTGCGCACGCCCTTGTCCCGCCAGCGCTTCAGCTGGAAGGGCCAGGGTTGGTTGGTGCGCACCAACCTGTCGCCCAGCCAGTGGGCGTTCTGGAACCTGAGCCTCAGGAAGGCGTGGTCGTTCAGATTGTAGTCGACATAGGTCGCGAAGCGGCCGGCAGGGGTCGACAGGTCGAAGGTCTTCACACGCAGTTCCCAAATCGCCCGGATTTCGGGCGCGGCCGTATCTAGGATCGAACGGGCCGCTTGCAAAGCGCGGCCGCCATAGAAGAAGGGCCCAGGCCGAAGCCTGGGCCCTT
Organism: Phenylobacterium montanum; assembly: GCF_018135625.1. Lineage (NCBI taxonomy): Bacteria > Pseudomonadati > Pseudomonadota > Alphaproteobacteria > Caulobacterales > Caulobacteraceae > Poindextera > Poindextera montana. The sequence continues at coordinate 4,264,908 of NZ_CP073078.1, read as the reverse complement.
CGAAGGGGCGCAATAGTGGGCCTTCTGGCGGGCCCTAGAACTCTTCCCAGCTCGAGTCGATCGACTGCTGCAGCTGGGCCGCGGCGGCGCCGCCGCCGTGGCCGCCGCCCATCGCCTTCAGCACGCGTTCGCCGCGGCGAGCCGGCTGGGCGGCGGGAGCCGCCTGGCGACCGCGGGAGACCGCCTGGCCCGTGCCGCTGAGCTGGAACCGGCCCAGGAGCCGGGCGAGGTCGTTGGCCTCGTGCTGCAGCGAGTGGCTTGCGGCGGTCGATTCCTCGACCATGGCCGCGTTCTGCTGGGTGACCTGGTCCATCTGGTTGATGGCCGTGTTGACCTGAGCCAGGCCCGTGGACTGCTCCTGGGCGGAGGCGGCGATCTCGGCGACGACCGTGTTGATCTCGGCCACCTGGGAGACGATCCGCTCCAGCGCCTTGCCGGTCTGGCCGACCAGCTGGACACCCTGGTCGACCTGGTTGGACGAGGCGGTGATCAGGGACTTGATCTCCTTGGCCGCTTCCGCCGAACGCTGGGCCAGGGCCCGCACTTCCTGGGCGACCACGGCGAAGCCGCGGCCCGCCTCGCCCGCCCGCGCCGCTTCGACGCCGGCGTTCAGGGCCAGAAGGTTGGTCTGGAAGGCGATCTCGTCGATCACCCCGATGATCTGGCTGATCTGCTTGGACGAGGTCTCGATCTCGTTCATCGCCGCGACCGCGCCGTTGACGATCTCGCCGGAGCGGACGGCATCGGTCTTGGCGCTGCCGACCACTTCGCGGGCATGGGTGGCGCCCTCGGCGGTCTTCTTGACGGTGGCGGTGATCTGGTCGAGGGCGGCGGCGGTCTGCTCCAAGGCGGCGGCCTGCTGCTCGGTGCGGCGCGACAGGTCGTCCGCAGCCTGGCTGATCTCGCTGGAGCCGGTCTGGATGCCGGTGGTGCCTTCGTGGATCACGCGCAGGGCGTCTTCCAGCTGGGTGATCGCGCCGTTGAAGTCATCGCGCAGCTTGCGGTACTCGCCCGGGAACTCGGCGTCGATGCGGTAAGTCATGTCGCCCGAAGCCAGGCGATCGAGGCCGTGGGCCAGGTTCGAAACCACCAGGGCCTGCTCGCGAGCGGCGGCGGCGGCGGCTTCTTCCTTGGCCCGGCGCTCGTCTTCCGTCAGGGCGCGGGCGGCTTCCTGTTCGGCGCGCAGCTCTTCCAGGTGCAGCTGGTTGTTGCGGAACACCATCAGCGACTTGACCACGGCGCCCAGCTCATCACCGCGGGTCATGCGGTCGAGATCGACGTTGTTGTTGCCGGCGGCCAGGGTTTCGGTGGCCTTGGCGATCTGGTCGATCGAGCGCCGGGTGGTCAGCACGGTGACCAGCGAGATGAAGCCGACGACCAGTAGGGTCAGGGCGCCGATCACCACGGTTGCGACGATGGCGGTCTGCGAATTCTTGGCGGTCTGTTCGGCGCGCTGGTTGGTCTGGGCCTCGGCGAACTTGTCGGCCTGGTCCAGGGTCGCGGTCATCTGGTTGTAGCTGTCTTCGAAGGGCGCGACGAAGCCTGCGGCGGTGCCGAAGTCGACCGAGACCATGCCGCCGACCACGTCGACCGCGCTCTTGGTGTCGTCCAGCTGCTTGATCAGCTTGTCGAACAGGGCCTTCTGGGAGACCGGCTCCTGGGCCTTCACCTGCTTGACCTCGGCGGTGATCGAGTCGAACTCGGTCAGCAGGGCCTTCATCTGGCCGTCGACCTTGTCCTTGTCGATGCCGCCCGCCTGGTGGGTCATGATCAGATAGAGCTGACCGTGGGCTGCGGCGATCCGTCGCGAGATGTCCTGCAGCTTCTGCGAAGCCGGCATGTCGACCTGCACGACCTGCTTCAGCTCGCGCGACGAGCCTTGTTGCACCATGATGCTGCCCATCGCCATCGCTACGAACATCAGCAGCGCGATGGCCGGAGCGAAGCCGATCTTGACGATCATCGGCACGTCCGAAAGCCGAAAGCCCTTCATTTCAATCCCCGCTAGATCATTCCGCCGGCAAAGCTCAGCAGGGTTATCATCCACAAAGAGTGCTAACGCTTCCTAACTATAGCGAAAAAGGCGGAAGGGCCGCCGGCCTTGCGTGAATCTATAAAGCGAGCGCCACGAGCATGAATGTAGACCTCATGGTTACTCTACAATTAATCTAAATATCAGTGTTCCTGAGGACATTTTTAACTTCCATCTGCGAACTTCCGCTCACCGTCTTAGTACAAAGGAGAAGCGGATGAAGAAGTCAGTCGCCTTGGCCGGGGGTATTCTCGCCAGTTTCGTCATCGCCGGTGCGTCGCTCGCCGACGGTGGCTTCCAAGAACACATGAGCGCCTGCGTCGACAAGTTCGCGTCGGCCTCGGACACCGCCAGCGTCGTGCTGGAATGCTCCGCCGCCGGCGGCAAGCTGTCCGACTGCAAGGTGGTCGAAAACAGCGCGGCCGGTAAGGGCTTCGACAAGGCCGCCCTGTGCGTGGCCTCGTTCCTGCCGATCGGCGCCAAGACCGGCACCATTCGCGTCCCGCTCAAGTTCCAAGGCGCCTAACAGCGACTTGAGCCTGAGGGCCCCGGCGTAAGGTTCGCCGGGGAACGAGGAGCGGCCCATCAGATGGCCGCGCTCAAATTGATAGACGGTTGGGGTCAGGCCGAAAGGTCTGGCCCTCTTCCGTACAGCGTCTCGTAAACGCCAGTCGCCCCAAGCCTTGAGCCCTTGCGCGCTTGAGCTTGGGGCGGGGCTCTTCTAAACCGCCGGTCCAGCAGTCAGCGCGGCGGAGCGAATGGCCCGAATTCTCCACGTTGGAAACTTCAGCCTCAAGGCCAAGGGCGCTTTCCAGCACAGCGTGGAGCACAAGCTCTCCAACGGCTTGATCCGCAACGGCCACCAGGTGGTCAATTTCTCGGATCGCGACGCCGCCCGCGCCGGTTCGGTCCTGGGCCGCAGCAAGTTCGGCGGCCGCGGCGCCGCCAACAAATCCCTTCGATCCCTCTGCCGGCACATGGGCCCCGACGTGGTGCTGTTCGGCCAGGCCGACGTAATCGCCGCCGAGACCATCGCCGCCATCCGCCAAGACAGTCCGAGTATTCGGATCCTTCAGTGGAACGTCGACCCGATGTTCGAGACCAACAACGTCGCGCGATTGCTGAGCAAGACCGAAGTGGTGCACGCGACCCTGGTCTCCACCGCCGGCGAGGCCCTGGCGCTGCTGAAGCGGCCCGGCATGCTGCTGGGCTTCCTGCCCAATCCGGTGGACTTCTCGATCGAGCGCGGCCGCTGCCATGAAGTCGAACACCTGCCCTATGACCTGTTCTATGCTTGCGGCAATCCGTCGCAGCCTCTGCGCGAGGTCGCTGGGATCGACTGGGACATGAACGAATACATGGCCCGGCTCCTGGCCAAGCTCCCCGACGCGCGCGTCCTGGCCCCCGGCATAGCCGGGGCGCCGCACCTGGCCGGCGCGGCCTACCAGGCCGGGCTGGAGCAGGCGGCCCTGGGATTGAACATCAGCCGGCGGGACGACAATTTCCTCTATTCCTCCGACCGGCTGGCCCACATGTGCGGCAACGGCCAGGCGATCCTGATCGCCCGCACGGTCGGCTACGACACCCTGTTCTCGGACGAGGAGATGGTGTTCTTCGACGGCATGGACGACCTGGCCGAGAAGATCGCGGCCCTGATCGCCGAGCCGCGCCGCCGTATGACCCTGGCCGCCGCCGGACGCGCCCGCTACCACGCGCTCTTCAATGAGCAGCGGGTGGCCAAGTACGTGCTGGAGGTCGCCCTGGGCGACATCGACCCGGCCGACTACCCCTGGCCGACCCTGCTCCAGTGACTGCAACCGCCACGCCCGCCGCCCGGTTCAGGCCGGGGCTCTCCCTGCTCCTGATCCTGGGCGCCATCACTGCCCTGCGACTTCTGGCCGCAGCCTTCATCCCCCTGACCGAAGACGAGGCCTATTACCGGCTCTGGGCCCTGCATCCGGCCTTCGGCTATTACGACCACCCGCCCATGGTGGCCTGGTGGATCCATGCCGGCATGGCCCTGGCCGGCGACACGCCGCTAGGCGTGCGGCTGATCCCCTGCCTCTCCTGTCTCGCCACCAGCCTGATGGCCTTCGATCTCGCAGCGCAACTCAGCTGGGATGAAGCGACGGCCGGCCGGGCTGCGGTGTGGTGCAACGCCACCCTGCTGATCGGCGCCGGGGGCCTGCTGGCCATTCCCGACGCAGCCTCGACCCCGTTCTGGACCCTGACCCTGTGCTGTCTCGCCAGGACCCGCGGCCCGGGTGCGCCAGGCTGGTGGGTGGCGGCGGGCGCGGCGGCGGGCCTGGCCTGCCTGTCCAAATATTCGGCCCTGTTCCTGGCCCCAGGCGCCGTCCTGTGGCTGCTGCTTCAGCCCGGTGGCCTGGCGAGCCTGAAGAAGCCCTGGCCCTGGCTCGCGGCCCTGGTCGCCGCAGCGATCTTCAGCCTCAACCTCGCCTGGAACGCCGAGCACCACTGGGTCTCTTTCGCCAAGCAGTTCGGCCGCGCGGCGCCGGGGCGTTTCGATCCGCGGTTCGAGCTTGAACTCATGGCCGGCCAGTTCCTGCTGCTCAACCCGTTCGTCGCGGTCTTCGCCCTGCGCGCCCTACCCCGCTGGCGCTCTCGCGATGGCGGAGACCTCAGCCTGCCGCTGCTGACCACAGCGCCCTTCGCCGCCTATCTGCTGCTGCACGCCCTGCATGACCGGGTGCAGGCGCACTGGCCGGTTCCGGTCTATCCAGCCCTGGCCCTGGCCGCGGCCGCCATGGCCTCAGGCCCGCAAGGCGGCGGCTGGCGTGTCGTCCGCGCTCTGGCCGCCCCCTTCGGCCTGGGCCTCGCCGCCCTCGGCCTCGCCCACGCCGCGCTGCCGCAAACCGACCTCAAGAAGGGCGATCCGGCCGTGCAGCTTCGCGATTGGCCGGGTTTCGCCGCGCGGATCGAGGCCAGCCGCAGGGCCGCCGGCGCCGCCTGGGTCGGAACCCTCAGCTATGGCGTCACCAGCCAGCTCCTGGCTCAGCGCGCCATCCAGGCCCCGGTCGTCGAACTGATCGAGCGCGACCGCTACGCCATGGACCATGACGCGCCGCGGCCCGACCTCGCGCGCCCCGGGCTGGTGGTCGACCTGGAGCGGCGCGTCTCGCCGGCCGCGCTGTCGGCCTGCTTCACGTTTGTGCGCCCTATCGGCCCTGCGCTGCGCGACGGCGGCCGAAGCCATGAAAGCCGCTACCAGATGGCGCTAGTCTCAGGGCCGCGGGTCGACGCGATCGGGCAGGGTTGCCGAGTCGGCGGCTGAGGCCGTTTCGCGACTTTCCGACCGAGCCCCGGTCGTCACTCCACGCCGCGCGCCAGCAGCGCCTCGGCCTCCGCCAGCAGTTCCTCGGTGTGCTCACCAAGCCGCGGCGGATGGCGGCGGATATTGCTGGGCGTGGCCGAGAACTTCACCGGCGGGCGCATGGAGACGTATGGCCCCGCCTCCGGGTGCTGATAGGCTTCGAACAGCCCGACCGCGTCGAGGTGCGGATCCTCGATCAGGTCGTCCAGCCGGTTCATCTTCACCGCCGGAATCGACAGCGGCTTGAGGAGCCCCAGCCATTCCTCGGTGGTCTTCTCCGGGGTGATGGTGTGGACCAGGGCATAGAGCTCGCGGATATGCTTGCCGCGGGTCATGTAGTCGGAGAAGCGCTCATCGGCTGCGATGCGCTCGCCCCAGCCGGCGACCTCGAAGAACTGGTCCCACTGCTTGTCGGTATAGGGCAGAAGCCCGATATGCCCGTCCTTGGTCTCGTAGGGGACGCGGAAGGGATTGGTCACCCGCGGATAGGACCACTGGCCCGTCGGCGGATCATAGACGTGGCCGTACATGTGTTCGGCCAGGTTGAAGCTGGTCACGCATTCCAGCATCGGCACCTCGACGAACTGGCCCTCGCCGGTGCGCTGGCGATGGAACAGGGCCGCCAGCGTCGCCTGGGCCATGAACAGGCCCGAGACCTTGTCGGCCACCAGGCTAGGCAGGATGCGCGGCTTGGGCTCGCCGTCGGTGCGGCCCAAGAGGTCGGCGAAGCCAGACGCCGCCTGGATCAGGTCGTCATAGGCCGGCTCGCCGGCATAGGGCCCGTCCGAGCCGTAGCCGGCGGCATGGACATAGACGATGTCCGGCCTGATCGCATTGACGTCCTCGTAGGAGAGGCCCAGGCGCTTCAGCCCGTCGTAGCGGACCGAGGCGGCGAACACGTCGGCAGTGGCGATCAGGGCCTTGAATTTCTCCATCACCTCCGGCTCGCGCAGGTCGAACAGCACCCCACGCTTGTTGCGGTTGATGGTCATGAAGATCGGGCCCATGTCGCGGACATCGGGGTTCGGCGTATGGCCGGCCCAGCGCATGATGTCTCCACCAGCGCCGCGGCCCGAGGCCGGGAACTCGACCTTGATCACGTCCGCGCCCATGTCGGCCAGCATCTGGGTGGCGTAGGCGCCCAGGACCACGCTGGTCAGGTCGATGATCCTGACCCCCTTCAGGGGACCGGTTGCTTCGGCGGCGAGGTCGTGGGGGCGGGGGGGCATCAATGCGTTCCTTTGCAATTCATCAGCTGAAATGGGCGGCCGGCCGTCACGCCGCCATTCGCCCGACGCCGGCGCGCAGTTCGGCCAGGATCAGGGCTTCCTTGCGCTCCAGCCGTTCGACCGGGCCGGCGACGCCGATGGCGTAGGTGCGGCCGTGGGCGGCGGGCGGCAGCAGGGCGCCGATCACCCCCACCCCGTCCGAAACCGTGTGCTTGGAGAAGGCGTAGCCCTTCAGCCGCACCTCGTTGATGGTGGCCATCAGATCGTCGCGCGAAAGCTTGTCCCCGCCGTCCTCGGCGTTGATCCGCCGGCGAAGCTTTTCGATCTCGGCGTCGCTCTTGGCGCTGAGCAGCAGCCAGCCCAGGCCCGACTTGCCCAGCGGCCGGCGCGCGCCCGGCGGCACCGCGACGCTCAAGGGCTCGGCCGAGCGGATCAGGTGCACGTACTGAGCTCTGAGATCGCTCTGGGCGGCCAGGATCACCGTCTCGCCGGTGGCCTCGTAGAGATGGTTCATCAGCCGCGAGACCTGGCCGTCACCGAACAGGCTGTCGTGCACCCAGCCGCCCAGGGCGGCGATGCGCATGGTCGGGAAATAGCTGCGCCGTTCGCGGTCGTAGTCGAGATAGCCCAAGGCCACCAGCGACTTGAGCAGGGCCGAGCCGCTGGAGGCCGGATAGCCGAGGCCGTCCAGAATCTCCTTCAGCGCCATGGGCCGGCGCTGGCGTTCGAAGAGTTCGAGAATCTCGAACACCCGCCGCGCCGACTTGACCGCATCCTCCGCCATTCCGGCTCCAATTTCACATATGTGTATTTAGCGTCCACATATGGGCAAATTGTGCGTTCGGTCTAAGATCGGCGTCAAGACGAGAACGGTAGGGACGCCGCCATGAATTTCGAGCTCAGCGAAGAGCACCAGATGCTCAAGGACCTGGTCGCCCGCTTCGTGCGCGACCAGTTGATGCCGATGGAGGCGGGCGTCCTGGAGCGCGAGGCCAAGGGGCATGGGCTTGGCCTTCCCGAGGCCGACCGCATCCGCCTGGACGGGATAACCAAGGAGCTGGGGCTGTGGGGACTGGACGCGCCGGAGGATGTCGGCGGCTCGGACCTGCCCAGCGTGGCCATGGTCGGGGTCAATGAGGAGCTGGGCCGGACCGTCACGCCCTACACCATCCCGCCGGACTCCCCGAACCTTCGCATGATGATGGCCACGGTGACCGAGCGGCAGCGCGAGGCCTATCTGGCTCCTTACGTCCGCGGCGAAACCATCTCGGCCATCGGCATCTCCGAGCCGGGCGCCGGCGCAGACCCGGCCGGCATGCTGACCAAGGCTGAGCGCGCCAAAAACCCAGATGGGACCGACGACTGGGTGCTGAACGGGCGCAAGATCTGGATCAGTCGCGCCGCTGACGCCGACTTCACCATCGTCATGGCGGTGACTGACAAGGAAAAGCGCGCCCGCGGCGGCATGTCGGCCTTCCTGGTCGACAAGGGCACGCCCGGCTTCAACGTGCTGCGCGCCATCCCGATGGTCGGCGGCGCGGTGACCTATGAGGTGGCGCTGGAGGACTGCCGCGTGCCCGGCTGGAAGCTGCTGGGCGTCGAGGGCCAGGGCTTTGCGCCGATGCAGGTGCGGCTGGGCACACGCCGCATCGAAATGGCCAGCTGGTCGATCGGCATGGCCCAGCGGGCGCTGGACATGATCTGCGAGTACGCGCCCCAGCGGAAGACCTTCGGTCTGCCGCTGTCGGAACGCCAGGCGATCCAGTGGTGGGTGGCGGACGCCGCGACCCAGATCCACGCCGCGCGCCTCATGACCTATGACTGCGCCGTCAAGCTGGACGCCGGCAAGGACGTCAGGGTCGAGATATCGATGATCAAGGCCTTCGCCACCGAAATGGCCTGGACCGTGGTCGACCGGGCCATGCAGACCTTCGGCGCCATGGGCATGACCAAGGAGCTGCCGTTGCAGCTGATGGCGGCCAAGCTGCGGACCATGCGCATCTATGACGGCCCGACCGAGGTGCATAAATGGGTGGTCGCGAGAAACCTGCTGGGGAGAAGCCGATGACCGCCGAGGCCTATGGGGACGTGCGCATCGAACGGCGGGGCCATGTAGCCCTGGCCATCATCGACCATCCGCCGAACAACCACGTCTCCACGCCCCTGATGCGCGCCTTGGCAGACGCATTCGAGGCGCTGGATGCCGACAACGAGGTTCGCGCCGTCGTTCTGGCGACCGAGGGCCGGGTGTTCTGTGGCGGCGCCGACCTGCATGCGCCCAACGCCGTGACCCGCGGCGACGGGGCGGGGATCAATCCGCTCTACACCGAGGCGGTGCGGCTATTCTCCAACACGAAGCCGATCGTGGCTGCGATCCAGGGAGCCGCCGTGGGCGCAGGCCTGGGCCTGGCCCTGGTCGCCGACTTCCGCATCGCCGCGCCCGAGGCGCGGTTCTCGGCCAATTTCGTCAAGCTGGGCTTCCACGCCGGCTTCGGCATCAGCCACACCCTGCCTCGCCTGATCGGCCAGCAGCGGGCCGCGCTGATGCTGCAGACCGCAAGGCGTATCAAGGCGGACGAGGCGCTGGAATGGGGCCTGGTGGACGCCGTGGTCCCGCTCGAGGAAGTCCGCCAGGCGGCCATCGCCCTGGCCCAGGAGATCGCCGAGAACGCGCCCCTCGCCGTCCAGTCGAGCCGGGCGACCTTGCGCCAAGGCCTCGCCGCCGCGGTCCGCGCCCAGACCAACCACGAGTTCGCCGAGCAGCAGCGGCTGATGAAGACCAAGGACTTCGCCGAGGGCGTCCGCGCGGTGGCCGAGCGCCGCCCGGGCGCCTTCACTGGGGCCTGATCACCCCGGCCAAGGTTGCCGGGTTGGGCCGAAAGGCTCATCCTGGCGCTCAAGACAAAGAAGAAGACTGAAGACAATGCCCGTCGCCGCTCGCGTCAGCCCCAAGGAGTTCTTCACCCAGGAGGAATGGGCGCCCCTGGCGATGCGTTCGGCCTGGGCTGGGCCGCTGATGATCGCGCACTGCTGGGCGGTGATCGCTGGCTGCATGATTGTCGGCGTGATCTGGCCGGTGACCATTCCCCTGGCGATCATGCTGATCGGCGCGCGCCAGCTGGGCCTCGCCATCCTGATGCACGACGCCGCCCATGGGGCGATCCACCCGGACCAGAAGACCAACGACTTCCTGGGCGAGTGGCTGTGCGGCGCGCCGGTGGGGGCGCGGCTTTCCAGCTATCGCGACTATCACCTGGGCCACCACAAGTTCGCCCAGCAGGCCGAAGACCCGGACCTGGGCCTCTCGGCCCCGTTCCCGATCACCCGCTCCTCGCTGTGGCGCAAGGTCGTGCGCGACCTCACGGGGCAGACCTTCTTCAAGCAGCGCAGCGCCGTCCTGCGCGCCCAGCTCAAGGCCCGGCCCAAGGGCGCGCCGGTGCTGCCGATCTTTCTGGCCGAGGTCAGGCGCCAGCGCCGCTTCTATGGCTGGCAGCTGGCCATCCTGGCCGCCTGCAGCCTGGCCGGCGCCTGGTGGGCCTATTTCGTGCTGTGGCTGGTCCCGATGGCCAGTTGGTACCCGCTGATCACCCGCATCCGCAACATCGCCGAGCACGCCCTGGTGGCCAAGAACGAGCCCGACCCGCTGCGCCATGCCCGCACCACCCATGCGGGCCTGATCGAGCGGGCCCTGCTGGCCCCCTACTACGTGAACTATCACGGCGAACATCACCTGTTCATGCACGTCCCCTGCTATCGGCTGCCGAAGATCAACCGCATGCTGAGAGCCAGGGGCGTGACTGGGCGCATGGAGACTGCGCCCGGCTATCTCGCCGTGTTGCGCCGGGCCGCCCCGGTCGATATGGCCGGGGCGTGATCCAGGACCGCGCCCAGTTCATCCGCGACAACACCCGCCTGCAGCGCCCGCCGCATACGCCCGAGATCCAGCTCTGGCTGGCCGACGAGATAACTCCGATCTGGCGGCTGACCGAGGAGGAGCTAGGCGAGATGGGCCTGCCGCCGCCGTTCTGGGCCTTCGCCTGGGCCGGCGGCCAGGCCCTGGCGCGCTATCTGATGGATCATCCCGAGGAAGCGGCCGGCAAGACCGTGGTCGATTTCGCCTCAGGCTCGGGATTGGTGGCGATCGCAGCGATGAAGGCTGGCGCGAAGAGCGCACTGGCCGCCGACATAGATGTCTTCTGCTCAGCCGCCGTGGAAGCCAACGCCACGGCGAATGACCTCACCCTGAGCTTCACCGACATCAACCTGCTGGACGCCCCGCCCCCGGCCTGTGGCCTGATCACCGCAGGCGACATCTGCTACGAAAAACCTCTGGCCGAGCGGGTGCTGGCCTGGCTGGCCGCGGCGAGGGCCAACGGAACCCGGGTCCTGATCGGCGACCCCGGCCGCACCTACTTCCCCAAGGACGGCCTGAAGAAGCTCGCCGAATACCAGGTCGAGACCACCCGCGAGCTCGAGGACATGACCGTCAAGCGCACGGCGGTGTGGACCTTTCCGGACTGAATCGACTCGACTCGCCGCCGCCTTCCGGATAAGAACAAAAAAGGAACTTTTGAGGGCGACGCCATGCGCGAGGACGGCAAGATCGACTATGTGGAGATGCCCGGCGGCGACCTTCCGGCGACCAAGAGCTTCTACCAGACCGCCTTCGGCTGGCGCTTCGTCGACTATGGCCCGAGCTACGCCGCCTTCGAGGATGGCGGCCTGGACGGCGGCTTCGACGCCGATCCCGCGACCGGAGTGAAAAAGCCGCTGGTGGTGCTGTTCGCCCACGACCTGGAGGCCATGGAGGCCAGGGTCAAGGCCGCCGGCGGGGTGATCAGCGTGCCGATCTTCTCGTTCCCCGGCGGACGCCGCTTCCATTTCCGCGACCCGGCCGGCAACGAGCTTGCGGTGTTCGCCGAGGCGTAGGACGCTTTGACTTTAGGGCTCCGGAGGGCTCGGCATGACCGAGGATGAGGTCAAGGCGCTGGTGCTGTCCTTCCCCCTGGTCGAGGAGGGAACCTCCTATGGCCACCCCTCTTTCAAGGCCAATGGCAAGTTCTTCACCCGCCTCAGGGCCGAGGACGCCAGCCTGGTCCTCCTGGGCGTCGATTTCGACGAGCGCGAGATGCTGATGGAAGTCGAGCCCGAGACCTTCCACCTCACCGACCACTACAAGAACTATCCCATCGTCCTGGCCCGCATCGCCTCTATCGACCCAGGCTCATTGCGCGGCTTCCTGGAACGCCGCTGGCGCGCCGTGGCGCCGAAGAAGCTGGTCAAGCAGCGGGATGCGGAGCGTGACTAACCCTTCTCCCCTTGCGGGAGAAGGAGGGGCCCGTTCGCGAAGCGAACGGGAGGATGAGGGGTCACACTGGCCTCGATCCAGCGATCCCGACGCGCCACAGCCGATCCGCCAAGTTCTGAAGACCCGCGCCCGCTCTATGCGTCGCGAACTCACGCCCGCCGAACGCAGACTCTGGTCCGCGCTGAGGGGCGGTCAAGTCGGAGGCCTGAAGATCCGTCGGCAGGTTCCAATCGGCCTCTACATTGTCGATTTTGCCTGCCACTCGCCCAGGCTCGTCATCGAGTGCGATGGCGGACAACACGCTGACAACGCTTATGACGCGGAGCGCGACGCTTGGCTCAGCACTAGGGGCTACCGGGTACTGAGGTTCTGGAACAACGAGGTCAACGACAATCTGGAAGGGGTCTGCAGCGCGATCCTGCACGTGATCGGCAAAGGCTAGCGCGACCCCTCATCCTCCCACGGCTTCGCCGCGGGCCCCTCCTTCTCCCGCAAGGGGAGAAGGGAACTAGAAACTATCGTTCATCGCCGCAGCGAACGCTTCCATGGTCTCCCGCGCCTCGCGCTCCTCAGGCGTCAGGCCATCGTCATCGGCCTCCGTCCCCTCATGAAACGCAGCTTCAGGCACAAGCCGCGCCACCACCTCGTCGCCGCGCTTGATCAGGACGCCGTAGCCGGCAGCGATGGTGGCCATCAGTTCGGCGAAACGCGCCGGCGCTTCTTCGACTTCGATTTCGAACAGCATGGCTCAAGTCTAGGCCACAGCGGCGAAACCCTCTAGCTTCCGCGGCCGCACAGCGGAGCATTTCATGGCCTATCGGTCCCTGCGGGAATTCATCGCCAAGCTGGAAGCAGCCGGCGAGCTGGTGCGGGTGAAAGAGCCCGTCTCCACCGTGCTGGAGATGACCGAGATCTGCACCCGCCTGCTGGCGACCGGCGGCCCGGCGGTGCTTTTCGAAAACCCTGTCCGCGCCGACGGCCAGCCCTCGTCCATCCCCTGTCTGGTCAACCTCTTCGGCACGGTCAAGCGCGTGGCCATGGGCGTGACCCTGGACGACCAGGAGCGCACCACCGCCGGCGAACTGCGCGAAGTTGGCGAACTGCTGGCCTTCCTGCGTCAGCCCGAGCCGCCGCGGGGCCTGAAGGACGCCTGGGACATGCTGCCCCTGGCCAAGACCGTGATGGGCATGCGGCCCAAGACGGTGAAGAAGGCGGCGGTGCAGGAGGTGGTGCTGAAGGGCGAGGACATCGACCTCGCCAAACTGCCGATCCAGACCTGCTGGCCCGGCGAGCCGGCGCCCCTGATCACCTGGCCCCTGGTGGTGACCAAGGGCCCCTCCGAGAGCCGCGAGGACGACTTCAACCTCGGCATCTACCGCATGCAGGTGGTCGGTAAGAACCGCTGCATCATGCGCTGGCTGGCCCACCGCGGCGGGGCGCAGCACCATCGCCGCTGGAAGGCGGCCGGCAAGCCAGAGCCCCTGCCCGCCTGCGCGGTCCTTGGGGCCGATCCCGGCCTGATTCTGGCCGCGGTGACGCCGGTGCCGGACACCCTGTCGGAATACCAGTTCGCCGGGCTGCTGCGCGGGGCCAAGGCCGAACTGGTCCCGGCCAAAACCCAGCCCCTGATGGTTCCCGCCGAGGCCGAGATCGTGCTGGAGGGCCACGTGCTCCTCGACGAATATGCCGACGAGGGCCCCTACGGAGACCACACCGGCTACTACAACTCGGTCGAGCGCTTCCCGATCTTCGAGGTCACCGCCGTCACCATGCGGCGCGACCCCATCTACCTGACCACCTTCACTGGCCGCCCGCCGGACGAGCCCAGCGTGCTCGGCGAGGCGCTGAACGAGGTGTTCATTCCCCTGATCCAGCAGCAATTCCCCGAGATCGTCGACTTCTGGCTGCCGCCCGAGGGCTGCAGCTACCGCATCGCCGTGGTGTCGATGAAGAAGGCCTATCCCGGCCACGCCAAGCGGGTGATGCTGGGCGTATGGTCGTACCTGCGCCAGTTCATGTACACCAAGTGGGTGATCGTGGTGGACGACGACATCGACGCCCGTGATTGGAAGGACGTGATGTGGGCCATCTCCACCCGAATGGACCCAGCCCGCGACATCACCGTGATCGAGAACACCCCGATCGACTATCTGGACTTCGCCTCGCCCGAGTCCGGCCTGGGCTCGAAGATCGGCCTGGACGCCACCGACAAGTGGCCGCCGGAGACCAGGCGCGAGTGGGGCCAGAAGCTCTCCATGGACCCGGGCGTGGTCGAGCGGGTCAGCGAAATCTGGGACCGCCTCGGCCTGCCGGGCGAGGGCAAGCCGATCTGGAAGTGAGCTTCCCGGTTGCCGCCGCGCCCCCCCATCGTTCATAACTCCGCCCATGGATGAAAATCTGCTGCAAGACTTGGTGTCGGCCGCGCTGAAGGCCGGCGCCGACGCGGCCGAGGCGGTGGGCGCCGAGCGCCAGTCGCTGTCGATCTCGGTGCGCATGGGCAAGCTGGAGGAGGTCGAGCGCGAGGAGGCGCGCGACCTGGGCCTGCGCGTCTTCATCGGCAAGCGCCAGGCCAGCGTGTCCGGCTCGGACCTCTCGGCCGCCGCCCGCGCGCGGCTGGTCGAGCGCGCCGTGGCCATGGCCCGGCTGGCGCCCGAGGAGCCCTATGCCGGCCTCGCGCCGTCGGAGATCCTCTCCCGCGGCCCCTGGCCCGAACTGGACCTGTTCGACCCTACCGAGCCCACCGCCGCCGAGTTGGAGGATCAGGCCCTCGCGGCCGAGAGCACAGCCCTGGCCACCCCGGGCGTGACCAACAGCGAGGGCGGTTCGGCCGGCTGGTCCAGCTCGGCCTGGCGGCTGGTCACCAGCAACGGTTTCTCCGGTCCGCACGCGGCCTCCGGTTTCTCGATCTCGGCTTCGGTCGTGGCCGGCGACGAAAACGGCATGGAGCGCGGCGGCGAGGGGCGCAGCCAGCGATGGCAGGCCGACCTGCCCACCCCCGAGGCCATCGGCGCCGAGGCGGGCAAGCGGGCGGTCAGCCGTCTGGGCGCGCGCAAGATCGCCTCGACCACTGCCCCCGTGATCTTCGAAAACCGCCTGGCCATGTCGCTGATCGGACCGATGCTGGGGGCCATAGCCGGCCCAGCCATCGCCCGCGGCGCCTCGTTCCTGAAGGACAGGCTGGGCGAGCAGATCTTTCCCGCCGGCTTCGTGGTCGCCGAGGATCCCCATCGCCGGCGCGGCCTGGGCTCCAGCCCCTTCGACGACGAGGGCGTGGCCAACCACGCCCGCAACCTGATCGACGACGGGGTCCTGACCACCTGGCTCCTAAACTGCAGCTCGGCGAAGCAGCTGGGTCTTACGACCACCGGCCACGCCTCTCGCGGCCTGGCCGGGTCGCCCGGGGTTTCGACCACCAACCTGACCGTCCGGCCCGGAACCCTGGACCAGGCCGGGCTGATGCGCGACGCCGGCGAGGGCCTCTTGGTCACCTCCATGTTCGGCCCGTCGCTCAATCCGCACACCGGCGACTGGTCGGTCGGGGTGTCCGGCTTCTGGTTCGAGAAGGGCGAGATGGCCTATCCGGTCACCGAGATCACCGTGGCCGGCAACCTGGTCGACATCTATCAGAGGCTGGTGGCCGGCTCGGACCTCGAGATCCGCGGCGCATCCAATTCGCCTTCGCTGCTGGTCGACGCCCTGGCGATCGCGGGGCGATGACAGCGAACGCCCAGGCCGACCTCGACCTGATCACCGAAGCCGCGCGCGCCGCCGGCGCCGTGGCCCTGACTCTGCGGGCCGCCGGCCTGACCACCACCTACAAGGCCGACAAGACACCGGTCAGCAACGCCGACCTGGCCGTCGACACCTTGCTGCGCGACACCCTGGCCCGCGCCCGGCCGGACTATGGCTGGCTCTCGGAAGAGACGGCGGACGATCCGGCGCGACTGGAACGCCGTCGGGTGTTTGTGGTCGATCCGATCGACGGCACCCGCGCCTTCGTCAAGCACCGGCCCTGGTGGGCGGTCTCGATCGCCGTGGTCGAGGACGGCCGGTCGCTGGCAGGGGTGGTGTTCGCCCCGGACCGCGATGAGATCTACCAGGCGATAGCCGGCGAGGGTGCGGCGATGAACGGCTTGCCCCTGGCCTGCGGCGACCGCGAGGCGATCGCCGACTGCGCCATGCTGGCCGACGCCCCGATGATGCGCCATCCGGCCTGGGCGGAGCCGTGGCCGCAGATGCGGATCGAGAGCCGCAACTCGGTCGCCTACCGCATCTGCTCGGTGGCCTCGGCCGAGTTCGACGCCACCCTGGCGCTGTCGTCCAAGGCCGAGTGGGATCTGGCCGCGGCCGGCCTGATCGCCCGCGAGGCCGGCTGCGCGGTCAGCGATCACAAGGGCCGCGATTTCGCCTTCAATCGCCCCTCGCCCAAGGTCCCCAGCCTAGTCGTCGCCGGCCCAAGCCTGCACGAGTTGATCTTACGCCGCGTCAGGCATATCGATCTGCCAAATTCACCCTGAAAGGCCGACTATGCCCGATCGCCAGCTGCTTCACCTCGTCATCGGCGGCGAATTGACCGGCGTAGGGGAATATCAGTTCCGCGACCTGAAGAAGGTCGACTTCGTCGGCGCCTATCCCAACTACGCCGAGGCCTTCGCCGCCTGGAAGTCCAAGGCCCAGGCCACCGTCGACAACGCCCTGACCCGCTATTTCATCATCCACGCCCACAAGCTGCTGGACCCCGACGAACACCACGACGAGAGCCAGCCGCACTGAGGGGCGAGGGGCGAGGGGCGCCCTACTCCCGCCGCGCCAGCTTCTCCGTCAGCAGCGTCCCCCACCAGTTGGCGCGGAAGTCCTTCTTGATCGCGACCGGATCGTAGGCGTCGCTTTCGACCCACTGCAGGAAGCTTTGGCCCTTCGGTTCGCCCTCGGCCAGGTAGCGCTCGAACACATAGTCCAGCACCCCGGTCAGGCCGGCCTTCACATGCAGGTACTTGGGCGAGAGCTGGGCCATGGCCTCGCGGATCGGCTGGCCCAGGCGAAAGTGGGCGTAGAGCACGCTCATGATCCCGGCCCGGTCCGCGCCGGACTTGCAGTGAATCAGGGCCGGGTACTCGATGGTGTCGAACATCTGCCGCGCGCCCAGGACCCGCGCCCGCGAAGGGACCTCGCGCGAGGTGACCACGAAGTCGACCATGGTCATGCCCAGCCGCTCGCAGGCGTCGCGCTCCAGCGCGTGGGTCGAGGTGTCGAACCCGCCGCGCAGGTTGATCACGGTCTTGATCCCGCGCTTCTTCCACAGCTTCAGCTGGAACGGCCAGGGCTGGTTGGCGCGCACCAGCTCGTCGCTGACCCAGTGGTCGTTCATGAAGCCCAGGCGCAGCCAGGCATGGTCGGTCCACAGGTAGTCGAGATAGGCTTTCAGCCGCCCGAAGAATGTCGTCAGATCGAATTGGGTCAAAACTTGCTGCGCGGGCGTTGGATTCGTAATAGCCAGCCCCTCTTAGCTGTCGCCTGACGGCGGATCAAAGGCGGATGAGGCCGCCCCAAGAATGACGGGCAATGTTTCCACGCCGAACCAACCTCGTTTCGGCCTCATCGGTCGCGTGGCCCGCGACTATCTCGCACCGCGCTGGACGGGTTTCGCCCTGTCGATCGTCTGCGCGATCGCCGTGGCCGGGCTGAGCGCCGAACTGATCCGCCTGCTTCAGCCCGCGATCGACGACCTGATCGCCCATCCGAAGCCCGGCGCCCTGCTGCGTATCCCGGTGCTGGTCGCGACCTTAGCGCTGGGTCGCGCCGCCGCCCAGGTGGGTCAGGCCATGCTGGTCAACGGCATCGGCAACCGGATCGTGGGGGACATACAGCTGCAACTGTTCGGGCGCATGGTCCGAGCCGACCTCGCCCGCCTGCGGACCACCCATTCCGGATCGCACGTCGCATCCGTGCTCTATGACGCCGGCCTAATCCGTGAGGCGGCCACCAACGGCGTCGTGAACTACACCCAACACTTCCTGACCGTGATCGGCGCGGGCGCAGTCATGGTGATCAACGACCCGCTGCTTTCGGTCGGCCTGCTCGCGGCCGCGCCGATCGCACTGCTGATCATGCGGCGCTATGCGCGAAAAACCAAGAAGGCCGCCACGGGGGCCATGACCGAGACCTCGGCCCTGGCGACCGTGCTGATGGAGAGCCTGGACGGAATCAAGATCGTCAAGATCGAGAACCGCGAGGCCTTTGAGGAAAACCGCGTCTCGGCAGTGATCGACCGCCGTCAGGAACATCTGATCAAGGGCGCCAACGCCCGCGCCACGGCGGCGCCGGCCACCGAAGCGTTGATGACGCTGATTACGGCGGGAGTTTTGGCCTATGCCGGTTGGCGCGCGTTGGGCGGCCATATCAGCGTCGGCGCCCTGGTCGCCTTCCTGGGCGCGCTCAGCATGGCCTCCCAGTCCCTGCGACAGCTAGCGAACCTGCAGACCGTGTTCAGCGAGGGGCTTACGGCGGCGGCCAGGCTGTTCGCCGCGCTCGACGTGGAGCCAGAGATTAGGGATGCGCCGAGCGCTGCGCCGCTGCAGGGGGGCGAATTTCATCTCCGGTTCGAAACCGTCGATTTCAGCTATGGCGCGGATGAGCAGGCTCTTCATGGAGTTTCCCTCGAAGCCCGCCGCGGCGAGACCGTGGCCCTGGTCGGCCCGTCGGGCGGCGGCAAGAGCACCATCCTGAACCTGATCCCGCGCTTCTATGACGTGACCGCCGGCGCGGTCACCCTGGACGGGCGCGACGTGCGCAGCCTGACCCTGGCGAGCCTGCGCCATCACATCGCCCTGGTCACCCAGGAGCCGTTCCTGTTCGACGACACGATCCGCGCCAACATCGCCTATCCCAATCCCGAGGCCAGCCAGGCCGAGATCGAATCCGCCGCCCAGCAGGCCGCGGCGCACGACTTCATCCTGTCCCTGCCCAAGGGCTACGACACCCCGGTGGGCGAGGCCGGGGCGCGCCTCTCCGGCGGCCAGCGCCAGCGTATCGCGATCGCCCGCGCCTTCCTGAAGAACGCCCCGATCCTGCTGCTCGATGAGGCCACCAGCGCCCTCGATACCGAGAGCGAGGCCCAGGTGCAGGCGGCCCTGGAGCGGCTGATGGCCGGCCGCACCACGCTTCTGATCGCCCACCGCCTATCGACGGTGAAGAACGCCGACCGCATCTATGTCATCGACCGCGGCAGGGTGGTGGAGACCGGCACGCACAACGAACTGGTGCGCGCCGGCGGCCTCTATGCGCGCCTGGCCAAGGCCCAGGACCTGGAATCCACGCCGGAGGCGGCCGAGTGAGCTCCTTCGTCCGCCATCCGCTGGTGCAGAGCGCCATCTCCTGGATCCTGACCGGCTATGTGAACTTCGCGCTCGAGACCACCCGCTGGCGGTTCGAGGACCGGGCAGGGGTGGATTCCATGGTCGCCTCGGACCAGGGCGCTATCGGCGCCTTCTGGCACGGGCGCATCACCATGGCGGTGGTCTGCCGGCGGGTGCTGAAGCACAAACCGCGGCGGGTGATCATCTCGGCCTCTCGCGACGGGGAGCTGACCGCGCGCACGGTCGAACGCCTGGGCTTTCCCTCGATCCGCGGCTCGGCGGCCAAGAAGGGCAAGGACGCCGACAAGGGCGGTGCGGCCGCTTTCCGCCAGGCCCTGCGCTTCATGCGCGACGGCGGCCTGATCGCCATCACCCCCGACGGCCCGCGCGGCCCCAACCAGGTGATGCCCGAGGGCACGGTGATCATGGCCCAGGCGGCCAAGGTCCCGGTGGTGCTGTTCGGCCTCGCCGCCACACCCGCCATACAGTTCAAGAGCTGGGACAAGGCGCGCGTCCCCGTGCCCTTCGGCCGCGGTTGCGTGGTGTTCGACGGGCCGCTCTATGCTCCGGCAGCCACCGACGAGGCCACGCGCGAGGCCACCCGCGCCGACTGGCAGGCGCGTCTGATCGCGGCGCAGAACAAGGCCGAGGCGATCCTGGCCGGGAGCCAGGTTTGAGCCAGGGCGGGCCCCTGCCGCTGGCCCTCTATGCCGGCCTGACGGGCCTGATCGAACCCCTGGCCCCGCGCCTGCTGCAAGGACGCGCACGGCGCGGCAAGGAGGATCCGGCGCGCCTGGGCGAGCGGCTGGGCCGCGCCTCGGTCGCCCGTCCGCCAGGGCCGCTCGCCTGGCTGCACGGCGCCAGCGTCGGCGAGAGCCTGTCCCTTCTGCCCCTGGTCGAAGCCTTCCGCACGCGCCGACCCGACGCGACTGTGCTGGTCACCTCGGGCACCCGCACCTCGGCCGAGTTGCTCGCGCGGCGATTGCCGGCGGGCGCGATCCATCACTATGCGCCGATCGATGGGCCGGCGGCGGTTGCGCGCTTCCTGGATCACTGGCGGCCCGACCTGGCGGTGCGGGTCGAGAGCGAGCTGTGGCCGAACCTGTTGCTGGAGACGAAGCGGCGGGGCGCGCGCATGGCCCTGCTGTCGGCGAAGCTGTCGGAAGACAGCGCCCGCAGCTGGTCGCGCCTGCCGCGCTCCGCCCGAGCATTGTTCGGCGCCTTCGACCTCGTCCTGGCCCAGGACGCGACGGCGGCGGCGCGGCTGGAGCGCCTGGGCGCCAAGGTTGCGGGCCTGGCCGATCTCAAATTCGGCGCTGAGGCGTTGCCGGTCGACCCCGCGGCGCTGGACGCCCTGCGCACTGAGATTGGCGGCAGGCCGTTGATCCTCGCCGCCAGCACGCACCCCGGCGAGGATGAGCTGGTGCTGGGGGCCTTCGCCGAGATCGCAGCGCCCGAAGCCTTGCTGGTGATCGTTCCCCGCCATCCCGAGCGCGGTCCCCAGATCGCGGCCTTGGCTGAGGCGCGCCTGGGCGCCGTCTCCCTTCGCAGTGCAGGCCAGGGCCTCAACGCGGTCAGCGTCCACGTCGCCGACACCCTGGGCGAACTCGGCCTGTGGTTCCGCCTGGCGCGGCTGGCGGTGATCGGCGGCGGCTTTGTAAGCGGCGTCGGCGGGCACAATCCGCTGGAGCCGGCCAGGCTGGACTGCCCGTTTGTCTCCGGTGGCCAGGTCGAGAACTGGGCCACCGCCTATGCCGAACTGATCGCCGTCGACGGCTGCGCCCTGATCGAAGCCAGCGAACTCGGCGCCGTCATGAGCGCGGCCCTGCCCGGCGACCCGGCCCTGGCCGCGCGAGCCGGGCGGGCTTGGGCCTATGCCCAGGCGCGGGACGTCGAGGCGCGGGCGGCGCTGGGGCGGGTGGTGGAGTTGCTGCCATGAGGCTCGCCACGCCGCGCTGGTGGTATGCGCGTGACAACTCCGCCCCGGTGCTGCGCGCCCTGCTCAAGCCAGCATCCTGGATCTGGGCCTGGGCGACGGCGCGGCGCATCCGCCGAGCCCAGCCGGTCGATGCGGGCCTGCCGGTGATCTGCGTCGGCAACCTGACCGTCGGCGGAACCGGCAAGACGCCGGTGGTGCGCGAGATTCTGCGCCTGCTGCGGGCGGACGGCGTGGAGGCCGCCGGCCTGTCGCGCGGCCATGGCGGCAGCCTCGCCGGGCCTATCGAGGTCGATCCCGCCCGGCACGACGCCGCCGCGGTCGGCGACGAGCCCCTGATGCTGGCCGGCGACGGGCCGTTCTGGATCGCCCGCGACCGCGTCGCCGGCGCGGTGGCGGCCAAGGCGGCTGGCGCCCAGGCGATCGTGATGGACGACGGCCACCAGAACCCCAGCCTGAAGAAGGCTCTGTCGCTGGTGGTGGTCGATGGCGAGACCCGCGACGGGGAATGGCCGTTCGGCGACGGGGCCGTGTTCCCCGCCGGGCCGATGCGCGAGCCACTGGCCCCGGGCCTGGCGCGGGCGGACGCTGTTATCGTGCTGCTGCCCGCCAGCCTCGATGCGCCCGACCCTGAGCTTTTGGCGCTGTTCCAGGGAAAGCCGGTGCTGACCGCACGGCTGGAGCCTGCCGCGCCGCCGCCTAGGGGCCGCCAGCTCGGCTTCGCCGGCGTGGGCAAACCCTGGAAGGTCGAGCGCGCCCTGCTCGCCGCCGGCTGCGACCTGGCCGACTTCGTTCCCCTGCCCGACCATGCCGCCTATGGCGCCGACACCCTGCGCTTTTTGGAGCGTCGCGCCACCGAGCTGGGCGCCGGCCTGGTCACCACGGAAAAGGACTGGGCGCGCCTGCCGCCGGACTGGCGCGCCAAGGCGGTCGCTTGGCCGGTCCGGGCGCGGTTCGAGGACGAGGCGGCGCTAAAGGCCCTGCTACGCCCCAGCCTTCTTGGCGTATTCCCAGGCGGCCTCGCCTAGCAGCGGCACGCGCTCGGCCATGGCCGCGGCCTGGGGACTGTTGGCGGTGCCGTCGCGCACCCGGCCGACGATGCCCTGGCAGATGCCGGCCAGCCGGAACATGTTGTAGGCCATGTACCAGTTCAGGTCCGGCAGGCCGTCTCGGCCGGTCAGGCGGCAGTATTCGGCGACCGCCTCGTCCATGGTTGGGATGCCGTGGCCCTTCAGGTCCGGCAGGGTCGATATCGCCCCGTTGACCCAGTTCATCAGCAGATAGGTGAAGTCGGCCAGCGGATTGCCCAGGGTCGAGAGCTCCCAGTCCAAGACTGCGATCACCCGCGGCTCGGTCGGGTGCATGACCATGTTGTCCAGGCGATAGTCGCCGTGGACGATGGTGGTCTGGTCGTCGGCGGGTGTGGTCTTGGGCAGCCACTCGATCAATCGCTCGATCGACTCCAGATGGACCGTTTCGGAGGCCTTGTACTGCTTGGACCAGCGGTCGATCTGGCGGGCGAAATAGTTGCCGGGCTTGCCGAAACCCTCCAGGCCCACGGCCTGGTAGTCGGTGTTGTGCAGGTCGGCCAGGGTCCTGATCTTGGCCATGAACAGGGCGTGGCGCTCGGCCGGCTGATAGCTCGGCAGGGTCTGATCCCAGAGGATCCGCCCCTCGACCATGTCCATGACGTAGAACATGGTGCCGATGACCTCGTCGTCGACGCACAGGCCGTAGGGCCGCGCCACCGGGAAGCCGGTGGGATAGAGGGCCGAGATCACCCGGAATTCGCGATCGACCGCGTGGGCCGAGGGCAAGAGCTTGCCCGGCGGCTTGCGTCGCATGACGTACTTCTTGCCCGGCGTGACCAGCTGGTAGGTGGGATTGGACTGGCCGCCCTTGAACTGGCGCACCTCCAGCGGGCCTTCGAAGCCCTCGACATTGGCCTGCATCCAGGCCAGCAGCCGGGCCTCGTCGAAGCGGTGGCTTTCGGCGACCGGCTTGGTGCCCGT
Organism: Phenylobacterium montanum; assembly: GCF_018135625.1. Taxonomy (NCBI): domain Bacteria; kingdom Pseudomonadati; phylum Pseudomonadota; class Alphaproteobacteria; order Caulobacterales; family Caulobacteraceae; genus Poindextera; species Poindextera montana. Next base: position 4,241,705 of record NZ_CP073078.1, on the reverse strand, counting down.
GTTCAGCTGCTCGCGCTGCTGTTCGGCGGTGTCGTCGGCCATCGCGTCCATCCCTCTTACGCTCGTTTGAATTTCGACTTTAGCGAGGGCGAGGCGGGCTGCAAAGCGCCGGACGCAGCGGGAGGGCTACCGCCCCAGGGCCCGCCAGCCGATGTCGGTGCGGTGGAAGCCGCCGGGCCAGTCGATGCGGTGCTCGATCGCCGAATAGGCGCGGGCCCTGGCCTCGGCCAGGGTCTTGGCGTGGGCGCAGACGTTCAGCACCCGCCCGCCGGCCGCGACCAGCTCGCCATGGCCGTTGCGGGCGGTGCCGGCGTGGAACACCACCACGCCCTCGCCCAGATAGGACTCGGCGCCGCCGATCACCGTCCCGGTCTCCGGCGCAGCGGGATAGCCCTTGGCCGCCAGCACCACGCACATGGCGGCCTCGTCACGCCAGACCGGCTTCGGCATCCCGCCCAGGGCGCCCTTGGCGCAGGCGACGAGATAGGGGACGAGGTCGCTCTCCAGGCGCAGCATCAGGACCTGGCACTCCGGATCACCGAAGCGGACGTTGAACTCCACCAGCTTGGGGCCGTCCCTGGTGATCATCATCTCGCAGAAGATCACGCCGCGATAGGGCGCGCCCTCGGCCGCGATACCAGCCAGGGCCGGTTCGATCAGGCGCGTGCGGGCGGCCTCGACCACCGCATCGGACAGCACCGGGGTCGGGGCATAGGTTCCCATGCCGCCGGTGTTGGGGCCCTCGTCGCCGTCATAGGCGCGCTTGTGGTCCTGGGCGCCGCCGAACAGGATGCAAGTCTTGCCGTCCGACAGGGCGAACAGCGAGGCGATCTCGCCCTCGAGAAACTCCTCGATCACCACCCGGGCCCCGGCCGCGCCGAAGCCGCCGCCCAGCATGTCGTCGATCGCGGCCTCGGCGGCCTCGCGGCTCTCGGCGATCACGACGCCCTTGCCGGCGGCCAGGCCGTCGGCTTTGATCACATAGGGCGCCTCGAAGCGGTCGAGGAAGGCCTTGGCCGGGGCGGCCTTGTCGAACACGCCATAGGTGGCGGTCGGCAGCTTGTGACGGTCGCAAAAGGCCTTGGTGAAGGCCTTGGAGGATTCAAGCTGGCCGGCGGCCTTGGTCGGGCCGAAGCAGGGAATGCCGGCGGCCTCCAGGGCGTCGGCTAGGCCAGCCTCCACCGAGACCTCGGGGCCGATCACCACCAGGTCGGCGGCGATCTCCTGGGCCAGGGCCATAAGCCCCGGCACGTCTGTCGCCTTGAGGTTCCGGGTCTCGGCCAGGGCGGCCATGCCAGGGTTGCCGGGGGCGCAGACCAGCCGCTTCAGAAGCGGGGACTGCTGGATCTTCCAGGCCAGGGCGTGCTCGCGGCCGCCCGAACCGACGAGGAGAATGTTCATGGGGCCGCCCTGTCGCGCCGGACGGGCGCAACGTCAAGAGGCTGGGCTGAAGGGTGGGGCTATTGCCGGGTGGCGGTGAAGGGGCCGGTGTAGCCGGCGACCGAAATCGTGCCGGTCATGGAGGCGCCATTGACCACGCCATCATATTGAGCGCGGTAGGTCTTGAACAGGAAACGGCGGTGATAGGTCCACGAGACGTGATCACCCTTTACCCCGCTCTCGGTCAGCACATGGGCCTCGCCGCTGGCGTCGCCGTCGCGGCACAGGCCGGCCAGGCCCTCGCCCTGGCGCTCGAACTCGCAGCGCACCTGGACCGGATAGCCTTCGACCTTGCCCTTGACCGCCCACGCGCCGGTCACCGTGTCCACGTCCGCGGACACCAGGCCCGGAATGGCGACGACGGCGGCGACGACCGCCAGGGATTTCAGCCAATTTCTCATTGCGGCCCATATCAGATCATAGCGCTCTGGAATCAAGACCCGAGCTCGGCCGTGGGGCGTTGATCCGGTCACATCGTATTTCGATACGTGACAGACACCGGGCCGGGACCGCCTAGTAGGCGAGCCTCAGCGCCGCCTGGACCACGGTCTGGGTCTGCTGCGCCGGCTCGCTGAGGATGTCGGTGCGGGCCGGGCGATCGGATTCCACGTGCAGCATTTCGACCAGGCCGGTCAGATGGCGGCCGAGCTTTCTTTTGTAGTCGGCGGTGATCGCCCAGCCGTGCTCCTGGGTCAGGCCGTATTCGGGATCGGTGCGGTTCTTGGTGCTGAAGACATCGATCCGCCCGCTGACCGAGTCCTCGCCAAACCATCGGGTCGCCATCAGATAGGCCGACGAAAAGCCGGTGTTCACCCAGGGATCGCCATAGCCCATGCGGGTATCGCCGATCATGGCCTGGCCCATCAGGCGCGTGTTGTCGTCGATGGCGAAGGTGGCGCCGAGGCCCAGGAAGCGAGTGTCCCAGGCCCATTGCAGCTTTCGAAACGATCTCAGGTCGCCGAGGTTGTCGTAGAACACCGCGTCCAGGCTGAGACGCGCCGTCGGCTTGAAATCCAGCCGGCCATAGGCGCCCGCGCGGCCATCGAGGCTGCGCACCGGATTGGTCACTTCCGCCTGGACGTATTCCATGAAGTCGGCCAACGGGGGCAGGCGATAGCGCCCGCTGGCGTTGGTCTTGACGTCGTCCAGAGCCCAGCCGCGGGTGGCCAGGAGCGTGCCCGAGGTGTCGTTGAAGCCGAACACCGCCGCAGTGGCGCCGATCTCGCGCTCGCCGAACGCCTTCCTGGCCGAGACCTCGAAGCCGACCACCTTGACCTCCTCGCCCACCCAGCTGTTGATCGCCGAGGGGGTGATGGTTTCGGCCGGGGTCCAGAACAGGCCCTCGTGCTCCTGCGAGATCGGCGGATAGAACAGGCCGGCGCGGACGGCGATGTGGACGCCGTCGATCGGCAAGGGGCGATAGCGCACGAAGGCCTCGCCGATACGCGCGCCGTGGTCGTGGTCAGGCTGGATCTCGCCCTCGACCACCGCATCCAGGTTGCTGGTCAAATAGGGGTTCCAGGCTATGGCCGCCTCCCCGACACTGAGCCGGGCGCCCTCGCCGCCATAGCGGGTCTTGCCGAAGCCGCCGTCCAGCCAGGACTTCTCCCCGTCACTGGCGGTGGCGCGCAGGTCGAGGTAGGCGGAAAAGGTCTGGGGCGCGATCAGCTGCGCCAGGCCGGCTTGCGACTGCGCCAACGCCGCGGTCGGGGCCGACGCCAGTACGAGGACGGCGAGCAAGCGAATGGACAAGGCCGCTCCCTTTCTAGGCGCGGGATTTCAAGACCTCGGCATCCTCGCTGAGAAAGTTCAACAAGCCATTGAGCGGCATCGGTTTTGCGATCAGGTAGCCCTGGGCCAGGTCGCAGCCCATGCCGGTGAGCAGAGCCAGGGCCGCCTCGGTCTCGATGCCTTCGGCGGTGACCTTCATGCCGAGGCCGTGGGCCAGGTCGATGGTCGAGCGGACCAGCAGCGCGTCGCGCTGGCTTTCGCCCATGGCGAAGACGAACGACTTGTCGATCTTCAGTTCGCCCGCGCGGATCTGCTTCAGATAGGCCAGGGACGAGAGGCCGGTGCCGTAGTCGTCGATGGAGACGGCGACGCCCGCGGCGGTGAAACGGTCGATCACCGCCAGGGCCAGCTCCGGGTTCTCCACCACCGCCGTCTCGGTGATCTCGAAGCAAATGTCGCCGCAGGCGCCAGCCACCAGTTCGAGCGCCGCCTCGGCGAAGGCGAGGTCGCCCAGCAGGCGGCCGGAGACGTTGACTGAGACCGCAAGCTCGTGGCCGGCGGCGGCCATGGCCTTCTGATCACGCACCGCCTGGGCCAGAACCCATTCGGTCAGGGCGCGGATGTGGCCGGTCTCCTCGGCCATGCCGATGAAGCGGTCGGGCGGCAGAAAGCCGCGGGTCGGGTGGATCCAGCGCACCAGGGCCTCGGTTCCCGTCACCCCGCGGCGGCGCAGGTCGAACTTGGGCTGATGGTAGAGCGCCATGTGGCCGGCCTCGATCGAGGCGCGCATCTCGCTCATCAGCGACAGGTTGGCGGCGGGGTCGCCATAGGCCTTGGCGTCGAAGGCCATGGCCGCCCGTTTGGCTGAGCGGGCCTGGTCGACGGCGATATTGGCCCGGTCGATCGGCGAAGCGACCCGGTCGGCGTCCTCTGCATAGGGTGCGAGGCCCAGGGTCAGGCTGACGTCGACCACGTTCTCGGCCAGGCGCAGGGGCTCTTCCAGCGCCTCGCGCAGCGCTTCGGCCCGGGCCATGGCGGCCTCGCGGCTCTCAGCCTCGAAAGCCACGCCGAGAATGGCGGTGGTCAGGCGGGCGGGCCGGGTCTCGGGCGCCAGCCTGGCCAGGCGCGCGCCCAGCTCACGCATCATCTCGCCGAACAGGGCATGGCCGATGGCGCCGCGCACATGGGTCAGGCGATCGACGCCGAGGGCCGCGACATAGATCCGCTCGGCGCGCGCGCGCTCGGCCAGGGCTGCGATATCGCGCGCCAGTGCCTCCCGATTGGGCAGGTCGGTATCGCCGTCGTGCAGCGCCATGTGGGTGATGCGCCGCTCGCGCTCGCCGATCTCGGCGGCCATGCTGTTGAAGCCCTCGGCCAGGCGGCCGATCTCGTCGCGGGCGGTGACGGTGACGCTCGCCGCCTCGCCGCGCTGCAGGCGATGAGCGGCCTGCTCCAGATCGGAAAGAGGCCGCGTCACGCCGCGCGCCAAGGCCCAGCTGCCGGCGATCAGGAGCGCCAAGCCGGCCAGGCCGATCAGGCCGAGCGCGCCCAGCAATGGGTGATAGGGGGCCATGGCCCGGGCCATGGGATAGCGCAGCATCAGGACGATCGGCGCGCCGGGGTCGAAGCTGTGCAGCGGCTTGACCAGGGCCATGCTGTCGCCGGCCGCCGTGTCCAGCTTGCCTGGGCTGGCGTGGCTCGCCTTGAGGGTCGCCTCGATGAAACGGCCCACCGTCGCCTGCGCCTTGGCGTCTCGCGGATGACCTGCTTCGCCCCAGGCGCCGCCGGGCGCGCGAGCCAGGACCGAGGCGTCGAGCGGGATGGCCGAGAGCTTTTCCAGGGCGTTCATCTGGTCTCGATCGAGCCGTTGGGCGAACACGACCCAGCCCATGGGCAGGGGCGCAAGGACCGGAGCGGAAATCGCCTGGTAGGGTTCGCCGTGCATGACGAACACGCCGGCCACCGCATCATCGCCCTCGATCCCGGCCAGGGTCGCCGGGGTCAGGCTGGAAAAGGCTCCGCCGTCCCCGCCGGCGAGGCTGCCGCCATCCGCGCCGATGACGAAGGCGGTGTCGGCGCCGAGGCGCACGCGCAGATTTTCCAGCGCCGAGCTGATCGTCGCCGCATCGTGGGTGGCGATGGCCGAGCGGAAGCCGAAGTCGCGGGACAACAGTCCTGCGCCGTTCTCGAGCTGGGCCGTGCGCAGGGCCCAGATGCGGTCGAACACGGTGCCGCTGGCCGCCAGTTCGCCGCGCACGACGCGCTGGGCGTTGTCGGAAATCGCCGAATAGACCTCGGCCGAGGCGAGCAGGAGCCCCAGGGCGAACAGGCCGGCATAAAGCACCGTCAGCTTGGTGCGCAGGCGACGGAAGGCCAGCATGTCAGTACATGTTGTGCATGGCCGGGGGCTGGCGCACGTCGATGGCGAAGGCCTCGGTCCCATGGCCCACGCTTACGGTGCGGCTGACCTCGTTGCCCGGCGCGTGCAGATAGGGCCTCCAGAGCTTCAATGTCGCCGCCCCGGCCGGCAGATCGTGCAAGGTCACCATGCCGCTGGCGTCGGTCTTGGCCGCATAGGGGGTGTCGACCACCTTGACGAAGGCGACCATCTGATCGTGGATATTGCAGCCCAGCGCGATCACCCCGGCCTTGTCGAAGCGCACGCTGCGCTCCTGGTCCGAGCCGTAGAGCTTCAGCTCGAACGGATGGGTCGCCGAGAAGGAATAGACGTGGTGGCGCACCTTATCGAGGTTGGGAAAGGCCACTGTGGCCCCCACAGGCGCGATCAGCACGAAGGGATGGAACTGGATGTTCTGCTGGCTGACCCGCATGGGCCAGTCGAAGTGGTTGGCGCTTAAGGGGGCCGCGCCCGCCTGCGGATAGACCGTCACCACGGCGTCGGCCACCGGCGCGCCGGCGGTCGTCTTGACCTGGACCGTCAGGTCGGCGGCGGAGGCGGCGCCGGCGGCCAGCAGCCACGCGGCAAGGGCGAAAAGGGCGCGCATGTCCGCAAGGGTTAACCGCGCCGAGTGAATTCCAAGTAAAATCAGCGAGACCGAGCAGAGCGACGGCGGGCTTTCAGACTCGGTCGAATACCCTATCTTGGCCCGGTGAGCCTGACCGACGATCCCCATCCCGCCCCAGCCGCCGAGAGCGACGGCAACGCCAAGGCCTATTCCGTCTCGGAGCTGGCCTTCGCGCTCAAGCGCACCCTGGAGGAGACCTACGGCTTTGTCCGCCTGAGGGGCGAACTGTCCAAGGTCACGCGCCACGCCTCCGGCCATTGCTACCTGACGATCAAGGACGAGCGCGCCTCGATCGACGGGGTGGTTTGGAAGGGCCAGGTGCGCGGCCTGGCGGTCCAGCCGCAGCAGGGTCTGGAGGTGATCGTCACCGGCAAGATCACCACATACCCGGCCTCGTCCAAGTACCAGATCGTCATCGAGACCATGGAGCCGGCGGGCATCGGCGCGCTCCTGGCTCAGCTGGAAAAGCTGAAGGCCAGGCTGGCCGCCGAGGGCCTGTTCGCACCCGAGCGCAAGCGGCCCCTGCCGGCCAGCCCGGCGGTTGTGGGCGTGATCACCAGCCCTACGGGCGCGGTGATCCGCGACATCCTGCACCGCATCCGCGACCGCTGGCCCTGCCATGTGCTGGTCTGGCCGGTGGTGGTGCAGGGCGACCAGGCGGCGCGGCAGGTGGCCGCGGCCATAGCCGGCTTCAACGCCATGGGCTCGGATGGGCCGGTCCCGCGGCCGGACGTGTTGATCGTGGCGCGCGGCGGCGGCTCGGTGGAAGACCTCTGGGCCTTCAATGACGAGGCCCTGGCCCGGGCGGCGGCCGCAAGCGAGATCCCGTTGATCTCGGCCGTGGGGCACGAGACCGACACCACCCTGATCGACTTCGTCTCCGACCGCAGGGCCCCCACCCCCACCGCCGCAGCCGAGATGGCGACCCCGGTGCTGGCCGAGCTGCGCGCCGCCGTCGCCGACCGCGACAGCCGCCTGACCCGCTCGATGGAGCGGCTGAGGGAGACCTTGCGCAACCGCCTGGCCGCCGCTGCGCGCGGCCTGCCCAGGCCCGCCGACATCCTGGCCCTGGCGCAGCAGCGCTTCGACCTCGCCGCCGGGCGACTGGGCGCGGGGCTGGAGCGAAACGCGGCCGCGCACGAGCGGGACCTGGTCCGGGTGGCTGGCCGGCTCTCGCCCGGGCTGCTGCTGAGACCCCAGGCGCAGAAGGCTGAGCGCTTGGCCGAGTTCTCGGGCCGCATGCCGCCCGCCGTCATCCGCCGCCTCGAACGCGCCGCCGAGCAACTGACGGCGCTCGACAAGCTGCGCGTCTCATTCAATCCCGACGGCCCCCTGGCGCGCGGCTTCGCCCGGGTCAACCGGGCGGATGGCGCCCTCGCGCGCTCGGCAGCCGTGCTCCAGTCCGGCGAACAGGTCCGCCTGACCTTCGCCGATGGGACCCGCGAGGCGGTGATCGACGGCGAAGGCGGAGCGGCCCCGCCCGCGCGCAAGCCGCCAGCGAAGAAGCCGGCGGCCGCCACGCAGCAGGGCGATCTGTTCTAGCCCTGGGCCGACCGCCAATTCCCGTGGAAGCCGAAGGGCACGCGGCGGGGAACCTGGGCCGTCGCGATCGGCCCCGCCGCTACGTCCTGGGCCTCGAACACCAGAAGCTCGCTGCGGTCCACTGGCGCGCGATAGGCCACGGCCAGCAGCCAGCCATCGCCCTCCTCAGCCGAGGCTGAGCGCGGCACGAACACCGGCTCGGACGTCGCATCGCCGAACGGCAGTTCGAACACGCTGCGCTTGCCGGTCGCAAGGTCCAGGTGGGCGATGGCGTCGGGACGGATTTCGCCATTGCGCGCGGTCTGGCCCGCCCACCAGCCATGACGATAGGAGAGCCCGGCTCGGCGTTCGTCGAAGCGGGGGAACTCGCCCGGCAGGTCGTCGATATAGTCGCGCTTGATGTGGTCGCTGGCGCCCGACAGGTCGAAGGTCCATCGGGCCATGCGGGCTGCGGCGTTGTCGCCCCGCTCGCCATTCACGTCCGGGAACAGCGGCGCACGCTCGTACTGCATGACGTCGGCGACGATGCGGCCGTCCTCTTCCCACGCGTTCATCGGGTGGAAGACGTAGTTGGCCTCGGTATGGAACCAGCGGATGGTGTCCACGCTGGCGTCGCGCCGCATCACCCCCACATAGGCGCCCTTGTCCGGCTCCCAGGCGAAGGCCGGCCCGCCGGCCATGGCCCGGGCGAAGTCGCCGGTCAGGGGCAGCACCGGGAACAGCACATAGTGCTCGGTGACCAGGAAGTCGTGGATCATGCTGCAATAGGGCGCCTCGAAGGTCTCGCGCCGCACAAGCCGCCCCGCCGCGTCGGCCACGCCGTAGCTGACCTTGTTCGAGAACGGCATGGCTTCGTCCATATAGGCGAAGAACACCATCTCGCCGGTGTCGGGGTCGATCTTGGGGTGGGCGGTGACCTTACCGCCCAGGTCGACATAGCCGGTGGTCTCCAGGGTGATCGGGTCCATGGCCGTGGCCGGATGCGCCTCCTCCAGGGCCAACAGCTTGCCGCCGTGCCAGAGGATGTTGGTGTTGGCGACCCCGCCGTCCTGGCCCATGGCCAGGGGATCGGTTTTGCGCGGGTCGCCCCAGGTATTGAACAGGCGCCGGCCGTGCTCGTTCTCCAGCTTCCACTTGGGCGTGCGCACATAGCGGTTCAGGTAGCGGACCTTGCCCGCATCGACGTGGAAGCCGTGCACCATGCCGTCGCCGACGAACCAGTGATAGTCGCTGTCGGGCTCGAACTGCGGGTTGGGGCCGGTGCGATAGAGGCTGCCGGCCAGGCCCGCGGGGATCTCGCCCGTGATCTTCAGCTCGAAATCGTCCTCGCTGCGCACCGGGGCGTAGTTGCCGCGCAGGAAGGGGTTCGTGGTCACCGATCCGTCCATGGCCGGACTCCCTATAGATAAATATACGATGTAAATTTATATCGTAAGACTATAGAAGATGCAAGTCACTTTCAGGAGAGCCGATGCCCAAGGTGCTGAGCGAGGCCGAGATCGCCGATTTCCGCGAACGGCTGATCGACGCAGCCGAGCGACTGTTCGCAGAGAAGGGCCTGGAGGCGGTGTCCCTGCGCCAGCTGGCGGGCGAGCTGGGGGTCAGCGCCATGACCCCCTATCGCTACTTCAAGGACAAGGACGAGATGCTGGCCGCGGTCCGCGCGCGCGGCTTCGACCGCTTCTCCGAGGCGCTGGAGACGGCGTTCGCCAAGCCCGGCACGGCGGACGAGCGCGCCGCCGCGGCCAGCGACGCCTATGTCCGCTTCGCCCTGGAACAGCCGGCGGCCTATGGGCTGATGTTCGACCTCAGCCAGCCGACCGAGGGCGACTATCCCGACCTGGTGCGCGCGCTGTTGCGCGCCAAGAAGACCATGACCGCCCATATCGAGCTGTTGATGGCCGAGGGCCGTATCGCGGGCGACCCGATCGTGCTGGCCCACGCCTTCTGGGCCGCCCTGCATGGCCTGGTCATGCTGAGGCTGAGCAGCAAGTTCGCTGACGATGTCGATTTCGACGCCGTGCGGCGCGCATTGTCCGGCGCCCTTGCGCGGGGGGTCAGGCCCGGCGCAGGGTCATGATCCCGTCAGGCCGCCCCTTGGCGTCTATGCTGGCGCCGGTGGGCGCGATCAGGGCGCGCACGTTCTGCCGCAGATTGCTCATCAGCTTGGACTTGCTGATCTCGACGGGCGCATCGAAGCGCACCGCATAGCGCCGCCCCAGAGGCTCGTGCGCGAAATCCACGCCGGTGACAACGCCCTCGAAGGCATGGCCGAGATAGTCCCCCGCCACGCGGTCGCCGGTGCTCGGCCATTCGAAGCTCATGACGCAATCTCCAAATCCATATTTTACCCGGATATAATTCAAACAAACGATCTCCGCAAGTCCACTATGTCAACTTTGCTTGACAACTTCGGAGCGAACGTGTCATGTATCCTTGTCATTTCGACAAGGAGCTTTGATATGCCCAGCCAGTCCATGGCCCCGCCAAGCCCGCCGCCGGCCGGGAGCCTGCCGCTCGCCGTCCGCATCGCCCTGGTGGCCCTGCCGGCCGCCTGCTTTCCCGCCGGCGCGGCGATCCTGGCGTTGAACTGGTGGAACAATTGGGCCTGGCTGGGCCTCTTCCTGCTCACCCTGTCGCCGATGGCGGCGATGATGGCCTACCTTCGCCTGTTCAGGCGCTGCACGATGCGCCCGGCCCAGCACCGCTACCAGCGCCGGCAGGCGATGATCTCGATCGTCTATGTGTTCGTGCTGATGGCCGCGGTGGAGCTGTTCAAGCTGGGCTACGCCAAGGGCCCGCTGGGCTATGCGGTCGCCGTGGCGCCGGCCCTGCCGATCATCGGCATGTTCTGGGCCCTGGGCCGCTATGTCGCCGAGGAGACCGACGAGCTGAAGCGCGAGATCACCCGCGCCAGCCTGATGTGGAGCGGCGGCCTGACCCTCTGCGAGGCCACCGTCCTGGGCTTTTTGGAGAACTTCGGCCTGGCTCCGCACCTGTGGCTCTGGGTCGTACCGGTGGCCTTCTTCGTCCAGCTCGGCGCCACCACGCAGATGGTCAGCCGGAGGTACCGTTGAAGAATCGCCTGCGCGTTCTGCGCGCCGAGCTCGGCTGGAGCCAGGCGGACCTGGCCGAGCGGCTGGACGTCTCGCGCCAGAGCGTCAACGCCATCGAGACCGGCAAGTACGATCCCAGCCTGCCCCTGGCTTTTCGCATCGCGCGCCTGTTCGAACGCCCGATCGAGGCCATATTCGAGGACGAGAGCGATAGCAGCAGTTGACCGACCTCGCGTCACCCCCTCAGGCTTACCGCCGAAAAATGCGAGGAGGACGCCATGATCCCGGTGAAGCCGTTCGAGGTGGAGTGGTCCAAGGACGAGGTGGATCCGGTGCTGGCCCAGGTGCGGGCCTATCCCTTCCCGCCGGCGCCCGAGGTGGAGAATGGCTGGGCCTATGGCTGCGACGCCGCCTTCCTGAAGCGGATCTGCGACCACTGGACCGAGACCTACGACTGGCGCGCGGCGGTGACCAAGCTGAACCGGTTTCCCCAGTTCACTGCCCGAATCGAGGATTTCGACATCCACTTCGTGCACGTGGTCGGCGAGGCGGGCGGCAAGCGGCCCCTGATCCTGACCCACGGCTGGCCGGGCAGCCACTACGAGTTCTGGGCCTCGATCGACAAGCTGGCCAACCCCTCGCGCCATGGCGGCGATCCCAAGGACGCCTTCGACGTAGTGGTCCCGTCCCTGCCCGGTTTCGGCTTCTCCTCCAAGCCCAGCCGCCCGTTCGGCCAGCGCGGCACGGCGCGGCTGTTCAATGCATTGATGACCGAGGCCCTGGGCTACAAGCGCTACCTGGCCCAGGGCGGCGACTGGGGCGGCCTGGTCACCTCGTGGCTGGGCTACGACCACGGCGAGCACTGCAAGGCCATCCACCTGAACATGATCGGCTTCCGGCCGAAGGGTGGCCCGACCAGCGAGGCCGAGACCGCCTGGCTGGCGCGCACCCAGGCGGCGATGCAGATGCTGGGCGCCTATTTCGGCCTGCAGATGTCCAAGCCGCAGTCCCTGGCCTGGCTGGGCGCCGGCAATCCGGTGGGCCAGGCGGCGTGGATCCTGGAGCGGTTCTACGACTGGTCGGACCTGCGCACCAAGAAGATCGACGAAGCCTACAAGCTGGATCAGCTGATCACCAACATCATGATCTATGTGATGACCGGCTCGTTCACGACGGGAGCTTGGTACTATCGGGCGCTGCTGGAGGAAGGCGGCCTGGCCCAGATCGAGGCCGGGGTGCGCTGCGAGACCCCGACCGCCTTCGCCAACTTCCCGGGCGAGGCGCTCTACCAGGCGCCGCCCCGGACCTGGGCCGAGCGCGCCTACAACATCACGCGCTGGACCGAGATGCCCTCGGGCGGCCACTTCGCCGCCATGGAGGAGCCGGAGCTGTTCGTCAACGACGTCCGGGCCTGGGCGCGCGAGCTCTAGCGGGGTTGTGGCGAGGGCGCCTGACCCGTTAAAGCCCCGTCATGCTCAGACAAGACTTCGCCTCCGACAACACCCACGGCGCCGCCCCCGAGGCGCTGGACGCCCTGGTCGCTGCCAATGCCGGGGCGGTCGATTCCTATGGCGAGGACGGCTATTGCGCCCGCGCCGCCGACCTGATCCGCGGGCTGCTGGACGCCGACGCTGAGGTGCGCTTCGTCGCCTCGGGCACCGCCGCCAACGCCATTTCGCTGGCGGCGCTCTGCCGCCCGTTCGAGCGGGTGCTGGCGCATGCGGAGGCCCACGTCGCGGTGGCGGAGACCGGCGCCCCGAACGCCTTTGGCCACGGCCTGACAATCCGCGGCCTTCCCGGCGCTTCGGCGCGCATCGATTCAGAGGCTCTGAAGGCCGTGCTGGCCGAGCCCGAGCACGCCCACGCCCAGCCGCCGGCGGCCCTGTCCCTGACCCAGGCCACCGAATACGGCGCGGTCTATGGGCTGGACCACCTGCGCCGGCTGACGGCCGCGGCCAAGGCCAAGGGGCTGGGCGTCCACATGGACGGCGCGCGCCTGGCCAACGCCATCGCCGCCGGCTTCGACCCCAAGGCCATCCCGGGCCTGGGCGTCGACCTGCTGGTCGTCGGCGGAACCAAGGCCGGCATGACGCCCACCGAGGCCCTGGTGATCTTCGACAAGGCCCTGGCGCGCCGCTTCGACGCCCGGCTGAAGAACGCCGGGCAATTGCCGTCCAAGAGCCGCTTCTACGCCGCCCCCTGGATCGGGATGCTGGAGAGCGGCGCCTATCAGCGTCACGCCGCCCACGCCAACGCCATGGCCCGCAAGCTGGCGGCCGAGTGCGGGCTGAAGGCGCTGCACCCGGTGGAGTCCAACGGACTCTTCGCCGAGCTCAGCCCCGAACGCCACAAACGCCTGACCGACGCCGGCTGGCTGGCCTTCCGCTGCGACGACGGCTCGGTCCGCTTCATGTGCGCCTGGGCGACGACCGAGGCGGTGGTGGAGGAACTGGCGGCGGCGATCCGGGCTACGGCCTGAAAAATCGGCGCGCCCCCTTTACCCGCTCACCGGGGTGAGCGGGTAAAGGGGAAATTCCCGCGACGGCCTGAGGCTAAGCCGCCCCGCTGCGCCCGATCGCATAGAACCGATCGGCCCGCTGCTTGCGCAGGGCGTCAGGAGAGAGGTCGGCGAGCCGGCCCAGTTCCTCTTCGATCACGTCGCCCGTGCGGCGAATGGCTTCCTCGGGGTTGGCGTGGGCGCCGCCGAGGGGCTCTTCGATGATGCGGTCGACGATCTTCTGCTGCAGCAGGTCCTGGGCGGTCATCTTCCAGGCCGTGGCCAGGCGTCCCGCCTCGCCGCGGTCGCGGAACAGGATCGAAGCGCCGGCTTCCGGCGAGGCCACCGACAGCACCGCGTGCTCCAGGATCAGCACCCGGTTTGCCGAGACGATGGCCAGGACCCCGCCCGAGCCCCCCTCGCCGATGATGGTGGCGACCATGGGCACGCCCAGGGTCAGGCAGCGCTCGGTGGAGCGGGCGATGGCCTCGCCCTGGCCGCGCTCCTCGGCGCCCAGGCCCGGATAGGCGCCCGAGGTGTCGCCGAAGCTGATCACCGGCAGATTGTACTGGTCGGCCAGGTCCATCAGGCGCACCGCCTTGCGATAGCCCTCGGGCCGCGCCAGGCCGAAATTGTGCTTGATGCGGGTGGTGGTGTCGTGGCCCTTCTCGTTGCCGATCACCACCACGGGATTGCCGCGGAACCGGCCCAGGCCGCCGACGATCGCCTGGTCGTCGCCGAAGCGGCGGTCGCCGCGCAGCTCGACATAGTCGTCGATCAGGCCGGCGATGTAGTGGGTGCAGTGCGGCCGCTCGGGGTGGCGGGCGACCTGGATCTTCTGCCAGGTGTCCAGCTTGGAATAGGCGTCGCGGCGCATGGCCTCGGCCCGCTGGCGCAGCGAGGCGATCTCGTTGTCGAAGGCGCCGGACCCGGCGGTGTCCGACAGCTTGGACAGTTCGTCGATCTTGGCTTCCAGGTCGGCGATCGGCCGTTCGAAGTCGAGGTAATGCGCGGACATGCGGTCCTTTGTGGCGTCGCCGTGGGCGAAGCGGCGGAAATTAGGCGGGAAGAGCCCCGCCCGCAAGCCGCCGCTTTCGACCCCTTAGCGCCCGACCATGCTCATCATCTGCTCGGTGTAACGCGCGCCGGCGAAGGCCGAGGCGGGGGCGGCCTCATTGATGGCCTTCAGGTCCTCGCCCGTCAGCTTCACCGCGGCCGAGGCGGCGTTGTCCTCCAGGTGGGCGATCTTGCGGGCGCCGGGGATCGGGATGATGTCCGGCCCCTGGTGCAGCAGCCAGGCCAGGGCCAGTTGCGCCGGCGTGGTCCCCTTGGCCTCGGCCACGCGCTTCAGCGCCTCGACCACCGCCATGTTGTGGGCCATGGCGTCGGCCTGGAAGCGCGGCAGGGCGCGGCGGAAATCGCCTTCCTCGAATTCCTCCGAGACGCTGATCTTGCCAGTCAGGAAACCACGGCCCAGCGGGCTGTAGGGCACGAAGCCGATGCCGAGCTCGCGGCACAGGGGCAGAATCTCGGCCTCGGGGTCGCGGGTCCAAAGGGAATACTCCGACTGCAGGGCGGTGATCGGATGGGTGGCGTGAGCGCGGCGGATGGTGGCGGCGCCGGCCTCGGAGAGGCCCAGGAAGCGGACCTTGCCCGCCTTGACCAGGTCGGCCATGGCCCCGACCGTCTCCTCGATCGGCACGTCCGGATCGACGCGGTGCTGGTAGAACAGGTCGATGTGGTCGAGCTTCAGCCGCTTGAGCGAGGCGTCGGCCACCGCCTTGACGTTCTCCGGCCGGCTGTCGACCCCGGCCGGGCGCGGCCCGCCGGCCAGCTTGAAGCCGAACTTGGTGGCGATGACCAGGTTGTCCCGCCGATGGCCGAGGGCGCGGCCCAGGAGCTCCTCGTTGGTGTAGGGGCCATAAACCTCGGCGGTGTCGAAGAAGTTGATCCCGAGCTCCAGGGCGCGGTCCAGGGCGGCGAGGCTCTGGCGCTCGTCGCTGGCCCCATAGGCCCAGGTCATCCCCATGCAGCCGAGGCCGATGGCCGAGACCTGGGGTCCGTTCGCGCCGAGGGTTCGCATCTGCATGGCGTGGCTCCGTATCGATTGGGTAGGGGAGCCTTTTAGATTGGCGTCGGCGAGCGACCTCGCAACCATCGCACGCGGCAAAAACGGAGGCGGCCTATCGTTTCTTCGCCAACGGATGGGCCTGCTGTACCACCGCCTTCAGCCGCTCACTGGTGACATGGGTGTAGATCTGGGTGGTGGCGATGTCGCTGTGGCCCAGCAGCTTCTGCACCGTTCTGAGGTCGGCGCCGCCCTCCAGCAGGTGGGTGGCGAAGGCGTGGCGCAGGCTGTGCGGGCTGACCTTGGCCGGATCGATCCCGGCGGCGAGGGCCGCCTCGTCCAGCAGCTGGGCGAAGCGGCGTGCGGTCAGCCGGCCACCCTGGCCGCGGGAGGGAAACAGCCAGGGGCTTTCCTTCACACCCTTGGCGAAGAAGCCCTTGCGCGCGGGCAGATAGGCCTTGACCGCCTCCCGCGCCGCGCCGTTCAGGGGCGCGAGCCGCTCCTTGCCGCCCTTTCCCTTGACGATCAGATAGGCCGGGTCGCGCGCCACCGCCGCCAACGGCAAGGCGATCAGCTCGGAGATTCTGAGGCCCGAGGCGTAGAGCAACTCGACCATGCAGCCGAGCCTGAGGCCCTGAGCCCCGTCCCTCGCCGTCGCCGCGGCGATGAGGCGATCGACCTCCTCGCGGGCCAGGATCTTGGGCAGGGGCCGGCCCTTCTTGGGCGCGTCCACGCGGCGGGCGGGATCATCCTTGCGCCAGCCCTCACCCAGAACGAAGCGGTAGAAGCCGCGCAGGGAGGCCCTCCGGCGCGCGGCGGTGGCGGCGGACAGTCCCCGCGCGCCCAGGTCGCCGAAATAGGCTTCGACGTCCTCGGCCGCCGCGTCGGCAAGGTCGCGGCCACGACCGGCCAGGAAGCCCTGCGCATCGTCCAGGTCCTTGGCGTAGGCGGTCAGGGTGTTCTTCGCGGCGGCGCGCTCCACCGCCATCATTTCCAGGAACGCCTCGCGCCAGCCCGCCGCGCTCATCTCATCGTGCCTCGAGGCTCAGGAGGCCCTCCACGGCGAAAGCCTGGGCGTCGGCCTTGCGCCCCACCCGGGCCAGGGCCTGGATGATGCGGGCGCGATCCGAGGCGGCCGGGCCAGCCGCCCCGCCGGCCTCGGCCACCGACAGGGCCAGCAGCGCGGTCTCGCCCACCCGACCGGCCTCGGCGTCGGTCTCCAGCAGCATCAGCCGGGCGGCCGAGGCGTCGCCGTGGCGGAAATCGAAGCCGGCGAACTGGGCGCGCGCCTGGTCGCTCATCTCCCCGCCGAGGGCGGCGAAGATGGCCGAGGCCGCCTGGCCGCGGACACGGGCTTTGGCGTCGCCGACCCCGCCGCGCTCGATCAGCCGGTCGAGGGTCGGCGAGTCCGGCTTGCCGACCGCGGCGGCCAGGGCCGCGTCGAGGATGGCCAAGCTGAGGGGATCGACTTGCGGCGCGCCCGGCTGGGTCAGAACCGTGCGGATCGCCTGGGCGTCGTCCACGTCGCCGGCGGCCAGGGCGGCCCTGGCCTCCAGCAGCGGGTCGGCGATCGGGGCCTTGGTCTGCACCAGGCTGGCGATCGCCGGCCTGGCCAACTTGGCGGCGGCGACGAAGGCCGGGAAGCCCTTGGCGGCCTTGAGCTTGGCGATCATGTCCGCCTCGGGCGGGGCGGCTCCGGCCGCGCCAGGCGGCGGCGCGGCGGCGAGGCTGTCGGTCACCTGATCGGCGACGGCCGGGCTGGCGGTGGCGAGGGCGGGCGCCAGGTCCAGCTTGAGCCGGCGCGAGAGGGCGTATTCGAGCCCGCTGTGCAAGGAAGCCGGGCCGGGATCGCCGGCCCCGCTGATCGCAGCCGTCATCAGTCGCGCGAGGGCGGGGTCCTTGGCCTGCTGGTTGGCCAGGGTAAAGGTCAGCTGGGCCGCGTCGGTCTTGCCGGCGACGATCTGGCAATAGGCCCGAAGCCTCAACCAATAAATTCCGCCGCGCCCCTCTGTCAGCGCCTCGCCGATGGCGCAGGCCTTGTCGTCCTTGCCGAGGTCCAGCGCCGCCTCGGCCGCCGCCTGGGACAGGAGCGCGTTCTGCGACAGGTTCGGGGTGCGATCGAGGATGGAGTCGACCAGGGGCGCTTCACCCAGGGCCAGCAGCGCCTTGACCCGGGCCGCAGCAAGGTCGGCGTCGGCGCCGGCGCCGTCGGGCGCGGTGGCCGACTGGGCCAGGAGCCGCCGCGCCAGCGAGGTCGTCGCAGGCGACAGGGGCCGGCTGGCCAGGACCGGGATCACCGACCGGGCGAGGTCGGCCGAAGTTCCCTTCCAGACGTCCTGGCCAAAACCGGCGTCGCGGCCGGCGGAGAACAGATCGAGCTTCGTCAGCGACTGCACCTCGACCTGGGCCGAGGCGTACCCCGCCGTCGCCAGGACCAGCGCCGTGGCGCAGAGACCGTACCGAGATACTCGCCGCGAGATCGTCATCACCAAGCCGATGTCCTCATGCGCCCCGCTGACAGATCAAGTGCCGATCTTGGCGGAAAAGCGCAACCTCGTGTAAAGCGCCAGGACAGATGAAACAGAGCCGAGAGCCCTTCGCCGCGCAAGGCCGCCGCCCATGACGGTCGAACCCGCCCTGCGCCGCCACACCATCGTCCTGGTGGGCCTGATGGGCGCGGGCAAGACCAGCGTCGGCCGAAGGCTGGCCGGCGCGCTGGGCCTGCCGTTCCGCGACGCCGACGAAGAGGTGGAGAAGGCCGCTGGCCGCTCCGTTTCAGACATCTTCGCCGAGCTGGGCGAACCGGCCTTTCGCGCCGGCGAGCGGCGAGTGATCGCGCGCCTATTGCAAGATCCCCCGCACGTGCTGGCCACCGGGGGCGGAGCG
The DNA here is from genome assembly GCF_018135625.1 of Phenylobacterium montanum. Classification (NCBI taxonomy): domain Bacteria; kingdom Pseudomonadati; phylum Pseudomonadota; class Alphaproteobacteria; order Caulobacterales; family Caulobacteraceae; genus Poindextera; species Poindextera montana. The sequence goes on along the minus strand of NZ_CP073078.1, from coordinate 4,223,459 downwards.
TTCATGAACGACGAGACCCGCGCCCTGATCAAGGACAAGGCGATCTCGGTCTGGCTGAAGGCGGATATCGACGTCCTGGTCGAGCGGGTGGGGCGCAAAAATGACCGCCCCCTGCTACAGGGCAAGGACCCCGCCGAAACCTTGCGCGAACTGGCCGCCTTGCGCCACCCCGTCTACGCCCTGGCCGACATCACCGTGGAGTCGATCGAGTCGCCGCACTCGACCACCGTCAACGCCATCATCGAGGCCCTGCGCACCCGCCTCGCCGCCGAAGGAGCCTCGCCATGATCGCCCCCGTCCGCGCCATTCCGGTCGGCCTGGGCGAGCGCGCCTATCAGGTGCTGATCGGGCCGGGCCTGATCGGCGCGGCGGGCGAGCACATCCGCCCGTTCCTCAAGCGCGCCCGCACGGCGATCGTGGCCGACGAAACGGTGGCGCGGCTGCACGGCGAACGGCTGCGCGCCGGCCTGACCGCGGCAGGGATCGCCGCCGACCTGATCACCATCCCTTCGGGCGAAGCGTCCAAGAGCTTCGAGCAGTTGGCGCGGCTGAGCGACGACCTCCTGGCCCTGTCGCTGGACCGCGGCGATGTGATCATCGCCTTCGGCGGCGGGGTGGCGGGCGATCTCGCCGGATTCGCGGCGGCGATCTACAAGCGCGGCATCGACTTCGTGCAGATCCCCACCACGCTGCTGGCCCAGGTCGACTCCTCGGTAGGCGGCAAGACGGCCATCGACACCCCGCGTGGCAAGAACCTGATCGGCGCCTTTCACCAGCCGCGGCTGGTGCTGGCCGACCTGGAGGTGCTGTCGACCCTGCCGCAGCGCGAGATCCGCGCCGGCTACGCCGAGATCATCAAGTACGGCATGCTGGGCGATTTCGCCTTTTTCGAATGGCTGGAGGCCAACGGCGCGGCGGTGTTGGCGCGCGAGCCTGCGGCCCTGGCCTACGCAGTCGCGCGTTCTGTGGAGATGAAGGCCGAAATCGTCGCCGAGGATGAAAAGGAAGCGGGCCGCCGGGCGTTGCTCAACCTCGGCCACACCTTCGGCCACGCTCTAGAGGCCGAGGTCGGCTTCGGCGAGGCCCTGCTGCACGGCGAGGCCGTGGCCCTGGGCTGCGCCCAGGCGTTCCGCTTCTCCGCCGCCCAGGGCCTGTGCAGCGCCCAGGACGCGGCGCGGGTCGAGCGCGCGACAGCCGCCGCCGGCTTGCCGACACGGATGAGCGAAATCCCCGGCGCGCCCTTCGCCGCAGACCGGCTGGTGGAGCACATGGCCCAGGACAAGAAGGCCGAGGGCGGCAGCCTGACCCTGATCCTGGCCCGCGCCATCGGCCAGGCCTTCACCGCCAAGAGGGCCGACGCGGCCGCCGTCCGCGCCTTCCTGGTCGCCGAGGGAGCCAGCCCGTGAAAGTCGCCCTATTCGCCCTCGCCCCCTTCATCCTGGGGCTGATGGCTGTCTCGGCCCTGTTCTCGGCCGCCGAGACCGCCATGACCGCCGCCAGCCGCGGGCGCATGCACCAGTTGGAGCGCGACGGCGACCGGGCCGCCAAGCGGGTCAACCGGCTGACCGACAATCGCGAGCTGATGATCGGGGCGGTGCTTCTGGGCGCCAACCTGATCAACTTTCTCTCCTCGGCCCTGGTGACCGAGGTCCTGACCAAGTCGATCCCCGGCGCCTGGGGCGTGGCGGCCGCCACCACCCTGATGACCGTGCTGGTCCTGGTGTTCGCCGAGGTGCTGCCCAAGACCCTGGCCATCACCCATCCGGACGACGTGGCGCGTTTTCTGTCGGCCCCGACCGAACTGATGGTCTATCTGTTCGGCCCGATCGTCCGCGGCGTTCAGTTCATCGTGCGCAAGACGCTGGGCCTGTTCGGGGTCGAGATCGACCCGGAGATGGACGTCCTGGCCGCGCACGAGGAGATCCGCGGGGCGGTCGAGTATCACCACTCCGAAGGCTTGGTGGAGACGCGCGACCGCTGGATGCTGGGCGGCGTGCTCGACCTGGCCGAGATGGACGTGTCGCAGATCATGGTGCACCGCAAGTCGATCTCGATGCTCGACGCCGACCTGCCGGCGCACGAGCTGGTCGACGCCGCCCTGGCCGACCCGCACACCCGCATCCCGCTCTATCGCGAGGACACCGACAACATCGTCGGCGTGCTGCACGCCAAGGACCTGGCGCGGGCCCTGGCCGCCTCAGGCGGCAAGGTCGAGGCGCTGGACATCCCCGCCATCGCCGTCGAGCCCTGGTTCATCCCCGACACCACCAACCTGAAGGACCAGCTGAACGCCTTCCTGAAGCGCCGCAACCACTTCGCCCTGGTGGTCGACGAGTACGGCGCCCTGCAGGGACTGGTGACGTTGGAGGACATCCTCGAGGAGATCGTCGGCGAGATCGAGGACGAGCACGACATCGTGGTCGAGGGCGTGCGCCGCCAGGCCGACGGCTCGGTGATCGCCGACGGGTCGGTGGCGATCCGCGACCTGAACCGGGTGATGGACTGGGACCTGCCCGACGACCAGGCGGTGACCATCGCCGGCCTAGTCATCCACGAAGCCCAGGCGATCCCGGTCCAGGGCCAGACCTTCATCTTCTACGGTCACCGGTTCCAGGTTCTGCGCCGACAGAGAAACCAGATCACTGGCCTGAGGGTCAGCCCGCCGATCGCGGAGATCGAAGAGGGATAGGCTTCCGTCAGATCACTGCGACCTCGACGTCAGTCTTGTGAAAATCGTCTCCCACGAACAGCAACGGTGCGCGCAGAGCCTTCGCCAAAGCGTAGGAAAAGCAATCTCCATAGTTCAGTACGCCACCATGCCCCATGCCACGACCAAGCTCGATCCGGGCGCGCAGCGCGATGCGGGCCTGGGCATGGTCGACGGGCTGGAGCGTGATGCCAGACAACGCTAGGAAGACGTCGAGATCAGCGACGGCGCCAAGACGGTCGCCTGTCGCGCGGCCGGCCATGACAGCACCAACTTCCAGATAAGACGCTACTGACATTCGCCGCTCACCTGGGGGTTCAGCGGAAATGCGGACCTGCAATGCCGACGCTGTCGGCTCGTTATGGAAAATGGCGATGACCGCCGACGAGTCGATCGCGATCACTCCATGCCTTCCCAGACAGCGTCCCACTCTTCCTTCGTCACAGGTCGCGCGAAGTCGTAGCGTGTCCTGAGTTCCTCGACGTGGGCCGCAATTCGTGCCGGCAAATCCGCGTCCTCTTCACGCGCCTTGCGTTCACGCTCCAGAGCCTCTCTGAGCGCGCGGGTCACCGCGCTGGTCATGGTCTCGCCTGTAAGGCTGGTCAGTTCACGCGCGAGCCGATCAGCCTCTTCTGTTTTGATGCTCAACGCCATCACGCAGCCTTTCTAGAATTTCGTTCTAGATATCATCAATTGCCATCGTGCGCCACTACGACCCCTACTCCGCCTCCCCCGGCGCCAGGGCCTTGACCGAGAGGGCGTGGATCGGGCCGGCCAGTTCATCCTTGAGCGCGGCATAGACGGCGCGTTGCCGCTGCACGCGGCCCTGGCCCTCGAAAGCGGCGGCCTCGATCACTACATTGAAATGGCTCTCGCCGCCCTCGCGCGATCCTGCGTGCCCGTGGTGGCGGGCGCTGTCGTCGACGATTTCGAGACGCATCGGCTGGAAGGCCCGCGCCAGCTTGTCGCGGATGGCTTCTGTGACGGCGCCCATGGCGTTCGCGCTCCTTAAATCGTTCGTGTCAATTCTTGATCGCAAGTTCTTCACCCGCATACTTCGGACCATGAGCGGCGCCTTTCAATACCGGCCCAAATTCGTCGACATCCGCGTGCGTCCCCCCAAGCCCGAGGAGGAGGCCGCGGAGGCCGACGTCAATGCGCTGAAGCCGGGGGAAAAGCCATGCGACCACCCGGGCTGCCGCCTGGCGGGCGCGGCCAAGGCGCCGAAATCGCGAGACATGCTGAACGAGCACTACTGGTTCTGCATCGCCCACGCCGCGGAATATAACCGCCAATGGGACTTCTTCGCGGGGATGAGCGAGTCGCAGATTCGCGCCCATCAATCCCGCAACGCGGCCGGCGACCGGCCGACCTGGGCCTTTGGCGCCCAGCGCAACTCGCGCGAGGCCATGGCCGCCAAGGCCGCGCGCGAGCGCGAATTCAACGACCCCTTCGGCCTGTTCGCTGCGGCCCGCCGCAGAGCCGAGCAGGCCGGCGCCGGCGCGCCTGAGCGCAAGCTCGGCAAGCTGGAACGCAACGCCCTGGCCGACCTCGACCTCGACATCACCGCTCAGGCGGAGGCGATCCGCGTGCGCTACATCGAGCTGGTCAAGCGCTGCCACCCGGACACCAATGGCGGCGACCGCTCGGCCGAGCACAAGCTGCAACGGGTCATCAAGGCCTATGCGACGTTGCGGAAAGCCAAGCTGGCCTAGGTTTTCCGCCGTCTGACCGCATCACAACGGTTTGCAAGCGGGCGCAAAGCCGGTAATTCGTGCGGCATGTCCAGCCTGACCGAACCCGATCCGCTGATCACCGCCACCCCCGACAAGATGGTCTCCGTGCGAGACGTCTTCGGCATCGACTCCGACATGAAGGTGCCGGCCTTCTCCACGCGCGACAGCCACGTGCCGGACTTCGACTCGGCCTACAAGTTCGACCCGCAGACGACGCTCGCCATCTGCGCGGGCCTCGCCTACGACCGGCGGGTGATGATCCAGGGCTATCACGGCACCGGCAAGTCGACCCACATCGAGCAGGTCGCCGCCCGGCTGAACTGGCCGCTGGTGCGGGTGAACCTGGACAGCCACGTCAGCCGGATCGACCTCGTCGGCAAAGACGCCATCGTCCTGAAGGAAGGCAAGCAGGTCACCGAGTTCCGCGAAGGCATCCTGCCCTGGGCGCTGCAGCGGCCGATCGCCCTGGTGTTCGACGAGTACGACGCCGGCCGGCCGGACGTGATGTTCGTGATCCAGCGGGTGCTGGAGGCGGGCGGCAAACTGACTTTGCTCGACCAGAACCGCGTGATCCGGGCCAACCCCTATTTCCGCCTGTTCTCGACCACCAACACCATCGGCCTGGGCGACACCACCGGCCTCTATCACGGCACCCAGCAGATCAATCAGGGCCAGATGGACCGCTGGTCGATCGTCACCACCCTGAACTACCTGCCCCACGACACCGAGGCCGAGATCGTCCTGGCCAAGAACCCGGCCTACGACAACGCCGACGGCAAGCGGAAGATCGCGGCCATGGTGCGGGTGGCGGACATGACTCGCAACGCCTTCATGAACGGCGACATCTCCACCGTCATGAGCCCGCGGACCGTGATCACCTGGGCGCAGAACGCCGAAATCTTCCAAGGCGACCTGGCCCTGGCCTTCCGCCTGACCTTCCTGAACAAGTGCGACGAGCTGGAGCGGCCCACGGTCGCCGAGTTCTTCCAGCGCTCGTTCGGCACGGACCTGCCGGAATCGGCCACCCGGGTGAAGGTGGCCTGACGATCCGAAGCGGCGGGGCCGTTAGACCCCGCCGACGTCCGCGAACGCCACCCCGCCGTCCACGGCGATGGTGATGCCCACCGCATAGTCGCCGGCGCGCGAGGCCAGGTAGATGGCCACGCCCTGCATGTCCTCGTCGCGGCCGATGCGGCGGGCTGGGATGCGCTTGGCCACTGCGTCGCCATGGTCGCGGGCGTCGCGGTTCATTTCCGAAGCGAAGGCGCCCGGCGCGATCGCGGTGACGACGATGTTGTCGCGGATCAGGGTCGCGGCCATGCGCCGGGTCAGGTGGATCAGGCCCGACTTGCTGGCGTGATAGGAGTAGGTCTCCATCGGATTGGGCCGGATGCCGTCGATCGAGGCGACGTTGATCACCTTGGCCGGCTGGTCGGCGCTGGCGGCGGCGCGCAGCTGGGGATGCAGGGCCTGGGTCAGGAAGAAGGGCGACTTGACGTTCAGGTTCATCACCTTGTCCCAGCCGCTCTCGGGGAACTCGTCGAAGGCCGCGCCCCAGGCGGCGCCGGCGTTGTTGACCAGGATGTCGAGCTTGGGTTCGTGCTCGGCGAAGCGCGCCGCCAGGGCCCTGCAGCCCTCCACCGTCGAGACGTCCTGCGGCAGGGAGATGCAGGTCCCGCCACCCGCGCTGAGCTCGGCCGCGGTCTCGTCGCAGGGGCCGGGCTTGCGCGAGGAGACGTAGACCTTGGCCCCTTGGGCCACGTAGCCGGCGGCGATCATCTTGCCGATCCCGCGCGAGCCGCCGGTGACCAGGGCCACGCGGCCCTCCAGCGAGAACAGGTCCTTGGTCATCTGCACGTCCCTCGGCTTCGGCGGCGGGCCCAGCGCCCAACGCTTGTTTGAATTGCAGTCATACCGCGTGTTCGGAAACGGACAAGGGCGCGGTCAGAGGCCGACGGCCAGTTTCACCTGCGCAACCCTCGCCGGCAGCGGTCCGCGGGAGATCTCGACCAGGTCGTAGCCTCGTTCCAGATAGGCCTCCCGGTGCAGCGCCTCGAAGCGCAGCGCCTCGGCATGGCTGATCCGCCGCACGGCCGTCGGCGTGACGAAGCCCTGTTCGGCGACGAACAGAACCCGTTGCTCGAACGCGCCCTCGGCGGCGATGCGCGCCAGGGCCTCAGCCAGGATCGGCGGAACCGCTCGGTCCAGCAGCCGGCAGAGCGCAAGGGTGCAGACCGGCGAGCGATCATGGAACTGGATGGGCGCCGGCGGGGCGGCGGCGATCCGGCGCAGCTGCAGAGCGGTGATCGACTCGATGAAATCCGGCTCGAGATGCGGTTCGGCCACGCCCATGGCATGGCGCAGCTCGTTGTGATGGGTGGCGGCCTCCTCGACCACGCAGCAGCCCTCGCATTCGAGAGCTCTCAGGATCGAGGTCTTCCCTGCGCCGGGCGCGCCGGTGAGGATGTAGCGTCGCATGGGGTCTCCTTGCGAGGATTTAGGGCTGGCTTGGTTTTTGGAAATGACAGCCCAGGGCGCGCGGTGGCGCGGCTCAATCGATGAGGGCTGAGAAGGCTTCATCCAGTCACGAAAGCCGGTAGCCGGCAACAGGAAGAAACTTAGGTAACTGGTGAACTATCTCTTGCGCTCGGCCCGAAATCGCCATACTTAAGCATATGCCTAACCAACAAGCCTCGCTCGACCTGATGTTCCAGGCCCTGGCGGACCCCACCCGCCGCGGCATGATCGAGCGACTGACCTGCGGGCCGGCCTCGGTCAGCGAACTGGCCCAACCGCTCGCCATGTCGCTGCCGGCGGTGGTGCAGCATCTGCAGATGCTGGAGAGCGCCGGCCTGATCGCCTCGGAAAAGGTCGGCCGGGTGCGCACCTGCCGCCTGGAGCCCGACGCCCTGCAGGCCGCCGAGCGCTGGCTGAGCGAGCGGCGGGCCCTGTGGGTGCAGCGCTTCGACAACCTCGCCGGCTTTCTAGCCGCCACGCCCGAAGACGAACCCGAAGGAGACCCGCCATGACCCAAAGGAACGTGACCCACGGAACCTTCTGCATCGAGCGCCGGTTCGACGCCGCCCCGGCGCGAGTGTTCAAGGCCTTTTCCGACATCAAGGCCAAGCAGCAATGGTTCAACGGCCCGCCCGGCTGGGTGCGCAACCATCACGAACTCGATTTCCGCGTCGGCGGCCAGGAGATCAGCGACGTCGGCCCGCCCGGCGGCATGCACCACATCTTCCAGGCGCGCTATTGGGACATCGTGCCGAACGAGCGCATTGTGTTCAGCTATGACATGCAGATGGACCGGACCCGCATCTCCGTATCCCTGACCACCGTCGAGTTGCGGCCGGACGGCGGCGGAACCCGCCTGTGCTTCACCGAACAGGGCGTGTTCTTCGCCGACTCCGACGGACCGGACGGCCGTGAGGAGGGCACGAAGTTCCTGCTCGACGCCCTGGCCGTCTCATTGACCGAGGCTCCGGCCGACGCATGAGCAAACCGCGCGCCTGGTCCCGCCCCGTTCCCCGCGACGCCTGGAGTGACGGCCAGGCGCGGCCTGGTGCGCGCGAAGTCCCCGAGGAGACGCCGGTCGCCCTGGTCTACGACGCCTCGACCTATGCGGTGATGATGGCGACGCCGGCCGACCTGGAGGATTTCGCCATCGGCTTCAGCCTGACCGAGGGGGTGGTGGACGCGCCCGACCAGATCCGCGGCCTTGAGATCGTCGACCAGCCGCTCGGCGTCGAAATCCGCATGTGGCTTGCGCCGGACCGCGCCGCGCGCCTGGCCGAGCGGAGACGGATGATGGCCGGCCCCACCGGCTGCGGCCTCTGCGGCATAGACAGCCTGGAGCAGGCGGTGCGGCGCTGGCCGCCGGTGGGGGGGAAGGAAACCCGCCTGACGGCGGACGATATCCTGGCGGCCATGGCCGCGCTCGACGCCGCCCAGCCCCTGGGCGCGGCGACCCGTGCGGCCCATGCGGCCAGCTTCTGGCGCGGCGGGCTAATCGCCTCGCGCGAGGACGTTGGCCGGCACAACGCCCTAGACAAGCTGATCGGCGCCATGGCCCGCACCAAAGAGGAAGCCGCCAATGGCGCCGTTCTGCTGACCAGCCGAGTCTCCATCGAAATGGTGCAAAAGACCGCCCGCCTGGGCGCCCCGATCCTGGTCGCCGTCTCTGCGCCCACGGCCTTGGCCGTGCGCACGGCGGAGGAAGCGGGGATCACGTTGATCGCCGTCGCCCGCGAGGACGGGTTCGAGGTTTTCACCCATTCACAGCGAATTTCCGCCTGATCGGCCCAAAATCCGGCCCATCGGCGTCGTATCCATCCAATTTCCTGCACGGTGCATTCAACAATCGGAATTTGCGTTCCGGATAGACTTGCGCCATGGCGAGGGCGTTAGGGACGGAGCCGCGTTGCATGGCCCACAATTTTGAGACCTGGTCGCCGGAACGGACGGTGGAGATCATCACCGCCCTGGCCGACCTGGAAGGCCCCCTGCTGCCGATCCTGCATGAGATCCAGGAGACCTTCGGCTGCGTCCCGCCCGCCGCCGTGCCCATCATCGCCGGGGCGCTGAACCTGAGCCGCGCCGAGGTGCATGGGGTGGTCAGCTTCTATCACGACTTCCGCGAGACGCCGGCCGAGGGCCGTAGCATCAAGCTCTGCCGCGCCGAGGCCTGCCAGGCCCGCGGCGTCGAGACCCTGGTCAAGGCCGTGGACGGCAAGGTCGCCTTCGAGCCGGTCTATTGCCTGGGCCTCTGCGCCAGCGGCCCCTCGGCCCTGATCGACGGCCGCCCGGTGGCGCGGTTGACGGCAGAGCGGCTGATCGCGCTGGCGGGGGCTTGAGGCCATGACTGTCCGAATTTTCATCCCTGGAGACAGCGCGGCGGTGGCCGTCGGCGCCGACGAGGTGGCCGGGGCCATCGCGCCGGAGGCCGCCAAGATCGGCCAGGCGATCCACATTGTCCGCAACGGCTCGCGCGGAGCGTTCGAGCTTGAGCCGCTGGTCGAGGTCGAGACGACCGAGGGCCGCATCGGCTATGGCCCCATCACGCCGGACGAGGTTCCGGCGCTGGTTGCGGCGGGGCTGTTCTCGGGCGGCGAACATCCCAAGCGCCTCGGCAAGCCCGAAGACCTGCCCTTCTTCCTGCGCCAGACCCGCCTGACCTTCGCCCGCTGCGGGATCACCGATCCGCAGTCGCTGGACGAGTACCGCGCCCATGGCGGCGGCGAGGGCTTGAAGAAGGCCCGGTCGATCGGCGCCGCGGCGACCATCGAGGCCGTCACCAAGTCGGGCCTGCGCGGCCGCGGCGGCGCCGGTTTCCCGACCGGGATCAAATGGAAGACCGTGGCCGACACGCCGGCCGATCGCAAATACGTGGTCTGCAACGCCGACGAGGGCGACAGCGGCACCTTCGCCGACCGCATGATCATGGAAGGCGACCCCTTCCTGCTGATCGAAGGCATGGCCATCTGCGGCCTGGCGGTCGGGGCGACCAAGGGCTTCGTCTATATCCGCTCGGAATATCCGCTGGCTGTCGAGGCGATGAACAGGGCCGTCGAGACCGCCCGCGCGGACGGCCTCCTGGGAGCCGCCTTCGACATCGAGGTGCGCATGGGCGCCGGGGCCTATGTCTGCGGCGAGGAGACCTCGCTGCTGGACAGCCTGGAGGGCAAGCGCGGCCAGGTCCGCGCCAAGCCGCCCCTGCCGGCGCACAAGGGCCTGTTCGGCCAGCCGACCGTGATCAACAACGTGCTGTCCTTCGCCGCCGTCCCCCATATCCTGGCGGATGGGCCGGAGACCTATGTCGCCCTCGGCCACGGCCGCTCGCGCGGGACCATGCCCGTGCAGCTGGCCGGCGACATCAAGAACGGCGGGCTGGTCGAGGTTCCGTTCGGGATCAGCCTCGGCGAGCTGGTGGACGAGATAGGCGGCGGCACGCTCAGCGGCCGCCCGGTGCGCGCGGTGCAGGTCGGCGGCCCCTTGGGCGCTTATTTCCCGCGACGGCTGTTCGACACCCCGTTCGACTACGAGGCCTTCGCCGCCCGTGACGGCCTGATTGGCCACGGCGGGGTGGTGGTGTTCTCCGAAGGCGTCGACATGGCCGCCCAGGCCCGCTTCGCCATGGAGTTCTGCGCCATCGAAAGCTGCGGCAAGTGCACCCCCTGCCGCATCGGCGCGGTGCGCGGCGTCGAGGTGATCGACAAGATTCGCGCCGATGAGGCGCGGGCGGCCAACCTCGCCGTGCTGACCGATCTGTGCGAAACTATGAAATACGGATCCCTGTGCGCCCTCGGCGGCTTCACCCCCTATCCGGTGATGAGCGCAGTGACCCATTTCCCGGAGGATTTCGGGGTGACGACCCCAGAACCCGTCGGGCAGGAGGTCTGACAGTATGCCCCGCGTGATCGAAGTCGATTTCGGAACGCCCGTATCCAAGTCCGAGACCCTGGTAAGCCTGACCATCGACGGCCAGAAGGTGCAGGTCCCCGCCGGAACGTCGGTGATGCGCGCGGCGCAGGAGATGGGCACCACCATCCCCAAGCTCTGCGCTACCGACAGCATCGAGGCGTTCGGCTCCTGTCGCCTCTGCCTGGTGGAGATCGAGGGGCGCAACGGCACGCCCGCCAGCTGCACCACGCCGGTGGCCGAGGGCATGGTGGTCAAGACCCAGACCCCGCGGCTTGCGTCCATCCGCAAGGGGGTGATGGAGCTCTACATCTCCGACCACCCGCTGGACTGTTTGACCTGCGCCGCCAATGGCGACTGCGAACTGCAGGATATGGCCGGCGCCGTGGGCCTGCGCGACGTGCGCTACGGCTATGAGGGCGACAACCACCTGGTCTCGGCCAAGGACGAGTCCAACCCCTATTTCACCTATGACGCCTCCAAGTGCATCGTTTGCTCCCGCTGCGTGCGCGCCTGCGAGGAGGTGCAGGGCACCTTCGCCCTGACCATCACCGGCCGCGGCTTTGCGAGCCGGGTGGCCGCCGGCCAGTCCGAGCCGTTCCTGTCTTCGGAATGCGTCTCCTGCGGCGCCTGCGTCCAGGCCTGCCCCACCGCGACCCTGACGGAAAAGTCGGTGATCGAGATGGGCACGCCCGAGCACTCGGTGGTCACGACCTGCGCCTATTGCGGCGTTGGCTGCGCCTTCAAGGCCGAGATGCGCGGCGATGAGCTGGTGCGCATGGTCCCGTGGAAAGACGGCAAGGCCAATCGCGGCCATTCCTGCGTCAAGGGCCGCTTCGCCTATGGCTACGCCAGCCACAAGGAACGGATCCTGAAGCCCATGATCCGGGAACGGATCAGCGATCCCTGGCGCGAAGTGACCTGGGACGAGGCCATCGGCCACGCCGCCGCCGAACTGAAGCGGATCCAGACCAAATATGGCCGCGACAGCGTCGGTGGCATCACCTCATCGCGCTGCACCAACGAAGAGACTTTCCTGGTGCAGAAGCTGGTCCGCGCCGGCTTCGGCAACAACAATGTCGACACCTGCGCCCGGGTCTGCCACTCGCCGACTGGCTATGGCCTCAGCACCACCTTCGGCACCTCGGCCGGCACCCAGGACTTCGATTCCGTCGAGCATACGGACGTGGCCCTGATCATCGGCGCCAACCCGACCGACGGCCATCCGGTGTTCGCCTCGCGGCTGAAGAAGCGCTTGCGGGAAGGCGCCAAGCTGATCGTGGTCGACCCGCGCCGGATCGACATGGTCCGCTCGCCGCATATCGTGGCCGAGCAGCATTTGCCCTTGAAGCCCGGGACCAATGTGGCGGTGCTGACCGCCCTGGCCCATGTGATCGTCACCGAAGGCTTGGCCGACGAGGCTTTCGTCCGTGAACGGTGCGACTGGGACGAGTACCAGGACTGGGCCGCCTTCGTCTCCGAGCCGGCGCATTCGCCCGAGGCGGTGTCCGAGCGTTGCGGCGTGCCGGCGGAGGCCATGCGCGCCGCGGCCAGGCTCTACGCCACCGGCGGCCGGGCGGCGATCTTCTACGGCCTGGGCGTGACCGAGCACAGCCAGGGCTCGACCACGGTGATGGCCATGGCCAACCTCGCCATGGCCACCGGCAATATCGGCAAGTTGGGCGTGGGGGTGAACCCGCTGCGCGGCCAGAACAATGTGCAGGGCTCGTGCGACATGGGCTCGTTCCCGCACGAGCTCTCAGGCTACCGCCACGTCTCCAACGACAAGGTCCGGGGCGAGTTCGAGCAGGCCTGGGGCGTCAGCCTGGACAACGAGCCAGGCCTCAGAATCAACAACATGCTGGACGCAGCGGTCGAGGGGACCTTCAAGGCCCTCTACATCCAGGGCGAGGACATCCTGCAGTCCGACCCCAATACCGCCCACGTCTCGGCCGGGCTGGCGGCCATGGAATGTGTGATCGTGCAGGACCTGTTCCTGAACGAGACCGCCAACTACGCCCACGTCTTCCTGCCCGGCTCGACCTTCCTGGAGAAGGACGGCACCTTCACCAACGCCGAACGGCGCATCCAGCCGGTGCGCCAGGTGATGGCGCCGAAGAACGGCTATGCCGACTGGGAGATCACCCAGATCCTGTCCAACGCCCTCGGCTATCCGATGGCCTACAGCCATCCGTCCGAGATCATGGACGAGATCGCCCGGCTGACCCCGACCTTCGCCGGGGTGTCGTTCAAGAAGCTGGACGAGATGGGCTCGGTGCAGTGGCCGTGCAACGAAGCCGCGCCCGAAGGCACGCCGGTGATGCACATCGACGGCTTCGTCCGCGGCAAGGGCAAGTTCGTCATCACCGAATATGTGCCCACGGACGAAAAGACCGGGCCGCGCTTCCCGCTGCTGCTGACCACCGGCCGCATCCTCAGCCAGTACAATGTCGGCGCCCAGACCCGGCGCACGGCCAACGTGGTCTGGCACGAGGAAGACCGGCTGGAGATCCACCCGCACGACGCCGAGAACCGCGGCGTACGCGACGGCGACTTCGTACAACTGACCAGCCGCACGGGCTCGATCAGCCTCAGGGCCAAGGTCACCGACCGCGTGGCGCCGGGGGTGGTCTATACGACCTTCCACCACCCCGACACCCAGGCCAATGTGGTGACCACGGAGTTCTCCGACTGGGCCACCAACTGCCCGGAATACAAGGTCACCGCGGTGCAGGTCTCGCCTTCGAACGGCCCGACGAAGTGGCAGGAGGCCTATGAGGACCTGAGCCGCAAGAGCCGTCGGATCGCTCCCGTCGAGGCCGCCGAATGAGCGAGGTGAAAGGCGACGCCAAGCTGGTGATGATGGCCAACCAGATCGCCACCTTCTTCGCCAGCCAACGCCACGCCGACCCCGTCGAAGGCGTGCGCAACCACCTGCGCCTGTTCTGGGAGCCGCGGATGCGCAAGGCGATCATCGCGCACCTGCAGGGCGGCGGAGAGGGGCTGGACCCGGTGGCGAAGGCGGCGGTGGAGAAGCTGGCGGCGGGGGCTTGAGCGCCTGGTTGGCCGATGGGCGTTGATGCCTGGAACGGTCTAAAGCCAAATTTCGCTATTGCTGTGAGGATCTCTCAGCCACTGGCCCCAGCGGCACATTGCAGATGCGGCACGAACCATCGGATTGAACGGCGATCTTGGTGTCTGCGATCGACTGCCGCGCCCAGATACCACACCACTCGCGATCCTTTACGAAAGCGGTCGCCGGGCAAGTCGCGTGCGGCATCTTTGGGGATCGGAACGCAAAGATCATTGTTGCGACGATTGCGACAACACCCAGTGCGAACAAATAGGGACCCACGGCAATCGTGTGGATGTTCGCCAACTCGGATTTTGCCATTTGCCTCACCTCGCTCGGGCCAAGCGTTCGATTTTCGGCCCGCTCTGCGGCTGGATGGCTCCCTTGAGCCCTTGCAGGCCAGTGTGCTCCGGCGGTTGGCCGGGTCAAGACCGGCGCCTTTGGCTCCGCCGCGGCGCGGCCGGCTTCGCCGGGCTTTGATCTCGGCAAGGGGTTGAAGGGATATTCCCTTCTCACTCACACCAAAAAACCGCGTCATCCCGGCCGGAGCGCAGCGGAGAGCCGGGACCCAGCAGCTCCGCGCTCGACGCTGCAATCCGTGAGCTGACAGACGCAAGCGGCGCCGGCTAAGCTCGCCCTATGGTCAATCGGGACTCTTGGATCACGGTCTATATTCTGGCGAGCGCGCGGAACAGCACGCTCTATGTCGGCGTGACCAGCGCGCTGATGACCCGCATCGAACAGCACAAGCTCGGGATCTTCGAAGGCTTCTCCAAGACATATGGCTGCAAGCGGCTCGTCTGGTACGAGGAGCACCCGACGATGCTTGAGGCGATCCGCAGGGAAAAGAGCATCAAGCGCTGGCGACGCGCCTGGAAGCTGGCCTTGATCGAGGCCGAGAATCCGGAGTGGCGCGACCTTTCGGATGAGTGGTTTGAGGTTCCAGAAGGCCCGTTGTCTTGGACGCTGCGCTCACCGGGTTGAGCGTCGAGTGAGGGGATGCTGGGTCCCGGCTCTCCGCGCTCTTGCGAGCGCTCCGGCCGGGATGACGAGGTTTTTTTGAGGAATTAGGTCGCCCCGACCTCACGCGCCCTCCGCCCCCACCGCGCCGCATACGGCAGGGCGAACAGGTAAACCCCCGTCGGCAGCAGCAGGAACAGCGGGATCAGGGCCAGGAGGTACATCCAAAACGGCGGCGATTTCTGCCCTAGCCCCCAGATGACCGTGGCGTTGACGATGAAGCCGACTGTGAAGGCGACCGACAGCCAGCGGTGGATCTTCCTCATCCAGGCGCTGAAGCTCATGGCCGCGCCTCGATCAGCTTCCATCCGTTCCCGGAGGGGTCGCGGAAGCTGGCGTCGACCGCGCCGTAGCGGTCCACCGGCTCCTGGGTGAACTCGACGCCGGCGGCGTGCATCCGGGCGTGAGCCGCGCGGCAGTCCTGCACCGTCAGCACCAGGGGCGGCATGGCCCCCTTGGCCACCGCTTCGCGCAAGGCCTGGGCGGTGGCGGCGTCGACCAGCGGCGCCTGGGGCGTGAACAGGCCCAGCTGGAACGACGGCTGGTCGGGATGCTGCACCGTCAGCCAGCGATAGTCGCCGTTCTTGGCGTCCGTGTGGACGCGGAAGCCCAGCTTTTCGACATAGAATTCAAGGGCCTCGTCCTGATCGCGGACATAAAGGCCAACAACGCTGACACCCTGGTTCATGGGACCTCCAAATCATCCTCTGTCCCGTTGATAGAGCCCGCTTCCTGCCGTCGCTTCTCCGAAACTGCTATTGTGAGGGGAGGCCGGTGGGCGGCGATCAGGTAGCAGGCCGGCACGCGGTCGCGTTCGTGCGGCTCGACCTGTTCGCGGGCGCGCAGCTCGCTGGGGCTCTCGCCGGTGATGTCGCGGAAGGTGCGCCCGAAGGTGCCCAGGCTGTTCCAGCCGGTCTGGAAGGCGATGTCGATGATCGGCAGGTCGGTGTCGCGCAAGAGGGACTTGGCCCGCTCGATCCGCCGCGTGAGCTGGTAGCGGTGCGGCGGCAGGCCGAAGGCGTCTCTGAACGAGCGGGCGAAATGGGCCTCGGACACGCCGCTCACCCGCGCCAGCCTGCGGATAGGCCAGGCCTCGTCCGAAGCGGCGTCCATGCGGTCCTTCGCCCGTAGCAGGCGGCGCAGGAGTTCGGGATCCTGGCCAGCGGCCATGGGCTACGCCGCCCCCAGGGTCTCCACGAACCGGCAGGGCTGGCCGGTCCCCTCGGCTGTCACCTCGTCGTCGCGCATCACGATCCGGCCACGGACGATGGTCGCCACCGGCCAGGCCTTGGCCTCGAAGCCGTCGAAGGGGGTCCAACCGGAGCGGGTGGCCATCATCTCGTGGGTGATGGTGCGGCGGGCCTTGAGGTCGACGATGGTCAGGTCGCCGTCATAGCCCTCGGCCAGGCGCCCCTTGCCGGCCAGACCGAATACCCGCTGGGCGCCGTGGCTGGTCATGTCGACGAACCGCTCCAGGGTCAGCCGGCCATTGGCGACGTGGGTCAGCATGATCGGCACCAGGGTCTGCACCCCCGGCATGCCCGAGGGCGAGGCCGGATAGGGCCGCGCCTTCTCCTCTCGGGTGTGCGGGGCATGGTCGGATCCGAACACGTCGGCGACGCCCATTTCGATCGCGCGCCACAGGCCTGGCTGGTGCGACGCATCGCGGATCGGCGGATTCATCTGGGCGAAGGCCTTCAGCCGCTCATAGGCCTCGGGCCCGGTCAGGGTCAGGTGCTGGGGGGTCAGCTCGACGCTGGCCACGTCCTTGCAGCCGGCCAGGAACTCGATCTCCTGGGCCGTGGTCACGTGCAGCACGTGGATGCGCTTGCCGACCTTGCGCGCCAGCCGCACCAGCCGCTCGGTGGACTGGATCGCCGACTGGGCGTCACGCACCTCCGGATGGCTGGTCCAGTCGCCGGTGCGCGCCAGCGGCCGGCGCTCGGCCAGGCGGTATTCGTCCTCGGAGTGGAAGGCCGCGCGGCGGTTGATGTTGCGCAGCACCTTCTCCACGCCCTCGTCGTCGGCCACCAAGAGGGTGCCGGTCGAGGCGCCCATGAACACCTTGACCCCGCAGCAGCCGGGCAGACGCTCCAGCTCGCCCAGGAACTCTGCGTTCTCGTGCGTGCCGCCGACATAGAAGGCGTGGTCGCAGTGCATGCGCCCCTTGGCCCGCGCCAGTTTGTCGGCCAGGGCCTCGGCGTCGGTGGTGGTCGGCTCGGTGTTGGGCATCTCGAACACCGCCACGACGCCGCCGAGGACAGCGCTGCGGGCGCCGGTCTCCAGGTCTTCCTTCCACTCCAGGCCCGGCTCGCGGAAGTGCACCTGGGTGTCGATAACGCCCGGCAGGACATGAAGGCCCGTGGCGTCATAGACCTCGCCCGCCGAGGCCTGGGCCAGGTCGCCGATGGCGGCGATGCGCCCGTCCTTGATCCCGACGTCGGCCAGGCCGCGGCCGGCATGGTTCACCACCTCGCCGCCGCGCACGATCAGGTCATAGGTTTGCGGCAAGGGGAACCTCCGTTTCCTTGAGCAGGCGGGCGGCGGCCTCCACCACCGAATCCACGCTGAGATCGAACATGTGGCACACGGCCTGGTTCAGCTCCGGATCGACCTTGCGGATGGCCGCCAGGTCGCGCGAGCCGCGCACCACCCGGCCCTTCGGCCCCCAGGGGGCGTAGAGGGCGTCGTCCGAGGGGCCGAACAGGCCGATGGTCGGCGCCCCGGCGGCGGCGGCCAGGTGCATGGTGCCGGAATCATTGCCGATGAACAGCCGCACGCGCTTGAGGCAGGCATAGGTGGTCAGCAGGTCCAGCTTGCCCGGCTCGCCGCCGATGATGCGGTCGCGCGACACCGCCAGCTTGACCGCCCGGGCCGGCTCGCGATCGGCGGCCGAACCGACGATCAGAAGGCGCCCGTCCGGCATCGAGCCATGCGTCCCCAGGATGCGGGCGCAGGCCTCGGCGAAGCGTTCCGGCGGCCAGGCCTTGCCGACCCAGTTGGCGCCCGGCGCCACGGCCAGGATCGGGCCGTGGCCGGCCAGCCAAGCCTCGGCGGCCTCTTCGATCTCGGGGGTGGTGTAGAGAAAAGGGGCCGGGGGCTCGTCCTCCACCTTCAAGACCCGCGCCGCCTCGACCACCTTGTGCACCGGAGCAGCGCCGGGGATGCGGCGATAGATGGCCCGGCGGCGGCTGGACAGGAAGCGCGCCACGCCGGAGCCGCGCATGTCGACGATCAGGCCCCAGCGGCGGCCGCGCACCTGGCTCCACAGCTTGAACCAGTGGCCGGAGCGCTTTTCCTTGGCCATCACGATCACCCGCTCGAGATTGGGGACCGCGGTGAACAGGGGCGCGGCCAGGGGGCCGGCGGCGATGGTGAAGCGGGCGTGCGGGATCTCCTCGTGCAGCTTTTTGATCAGGCCGCTGCTCAGCACCGCATCGCCGATCCGGGTGCTGGAGATGAAGAGGATCGGGAAGGGTCTGTCCGCCATCGGCCCATCTATAGGGCGTCAAGTGCTGGCGCTCCAGCACATGCGGCGCCATGTGTGCGATATGACCCTGCCGCCTCTGATCGCCCCCCTCGCCTCCCGCGCCCTGATCGCCGTGACCGGCCCGGATTGGAAGAGTTTCCTGCAAGGCCTGATCACTCAGGACGCGGAGACGCTGAAGCCCGGCGAGTTGCGCTTCGGCGCTCTTTTGACGCCCCAGGGCAAGCTGCTGTTCGACCTGTTCCTCTTCGGCCTGGACGACGGCTGCCTGGTCGATGTGGCGGCCGACCGGCGCGAGGCCCTGATCCAGCGCCTCACGATTTACCGCCTCAGGGCCAAGGTCGAGATCACCGCGCGCGAGGGAACGGTGCTCGCAGCCTGGCAGGCGCCGGTCCCGCATGGCCCTGGCTGGGCCGAGGACCCACGGCTGCATCTGATGGGCGCGCGCGGCTATGGCGCCGAGCCACCGCATGGGGCGATCATGACCGACGAGGCCGCCTATCACGCCCATCGCTTGGCCCTCGGCGTCCCCGATCCCGACGCCGACTGCCCGCCCGAGACCACCTATCCGATCGAGGCCGACTTCGATCTGCTGAACGGCGTCGACTTCAAGAAGGGCTGCTTCGTCGGCCAGGAGACCACCAGCCGCATGAAGCGGCGCGGGGCGATCAAGAACCGCATGCTGGCGATCCGCTTCGACGGCCCGCCGCCGGCGCCGGGCGCCGAAGTGCTGGCGGGGAGCTTGCGCGCCGGCCAGGTGCTGAGCGGCCGTGACGGCGCGGCCATGGCGCTGCTGCGGCTGGACCGGATCGAAGGCGCGGATCTGACCGTCGACGGACGGCCGGTGAGTGTGCTGCGGCCGGGGTGGCTGGCGGAGGGCTAGGACGGGGTTCTCGCCTCGAACACCCCCCGCGCGATCGCTCGTGCGAGGACATCGGCCGCAGCCGCGCCCAGCATGGCGATCTTGAGCCGGCGCTCGGCCTCGGCGCCCAGCGAGACCTGGCCGCTCGCCACCGCGAAAACGCTGTCGCCGTCGACCGGGGTGTGCACCGGGCGGATGGCGCGGGCGAGCCCGTCCTGGGCCATGGTCGCGATGCGCTTGCACTCGGCCGTGGTCAGGTCGGCGGTGACCGCCACCACGGCTATGGTGGTGTTGGCGCCAGGGCTGAGGCGGCCGAAGGCGGCCAGGCGCGAATGGTCGGGGAAGGGCTCGACAGCCGGCGCCATTTCGCCAGGCCGCACGCCGCCGAACTCCCCGTCGATCTCATAAGGCCAGGCCCAGAAGGTCTGGCCGTCGGCCATATAGACCGAGCCCACCGGATTGACCGCCACCAGGGCGCCGACGATCAGGCCTTCGCCGAGGTCGATCGAGGCCGAGCCCAGACCGCCCTTGTGCGTCCCGGCCATGGCCCCGCGCCCGGCGCCCACCGAGCCCAGGTCGAAGTCGGCAGCCGCGGCGCCGACCGAAGCCTGGCCCATGGCGCGATAGGGCGGGTCCAGGCCCCAGGCCTTGTCGCCGTCATTGCCCAGGTCGAACAGGATGGCCGAGGGCACGATCGGCGCGCGCCTCAAACCCGGGCGGATCTCGATCCCCTCCCCGGCCTCGGACAGGGCCGCCGCGACCCCGTCGGCGGCGCCCAGGCCGAACACCGAGCCCCCCGACAGCACCACGGCATGGGCGACCGCGAAGCTGTTCACCGGTTGCAGGGTCTCGGTCTCGCGCACGCCAGGCCCGCCGCCGCGCACGTCGACGCTGGCGCGCCAACCGCCGGGACAGAGCACGGTGGTGACGCCGCTGATCACCCGCTCGTCGGTGGCGTTGCCCACGAGGAGGCCCGGCACGTCGGTGATCAGGTTTCTGGGGCCGGGTCTGGGCAATGCGAAACTCCGTAAGGGGCGGAAGAGGATTCTGGGCCAAGACGAAGGGGTGGGATAGACCCTCAGGCCAGGGTTTCAAGCGCGGAGCCGCCCATGACCAACTGGCTGATCACCGGCGTGAGCTCCGGCCTGGGCGCCGCCCTCGCCCGGGCGGCCCTGGCGCGGGGCGACTGGGTGGCGGGGACGGTGCGCAAGACGCAGGACCTCGCCGCCTTCGAGGCCCTGGCGCCGTGCCGCGCTTTGGGCCTGATGCTGGATGTGACCGACGAGTCGGCGCTCAAGGCCGCCGTGGACCGGGCCGAGCAGGCCTCCGGCGGCCTGGACGTGCTGGTCAACAACGCGGGCTATGGCCTGGTAGGGGCGGTGGAGGAGGCCAGCCTGGCCGAGGCCCGCGCCCAGTTCGAGGTCAACCTGTTCGCCCCGCTCACAGCCATCCAGTCTGTGCTGCCCTACATGCGCGCCCGCCGGGCGGGGCGGATCGTCAGCATCACCTCGGTCAGCGGCCTGGCGACCTGGGCCGGCACGGGGATCTATTGCGCCAGCAAGTTCGCCCTTGAGGGCCTGGCCGAGACCCTGGCGGCGGAGGTGGCGCCCCTGGGGATCAGGGTCAGCAATGTCGCCCCGGGCGGCATGCGCACCGCCTATGCCGGCCGCTCGCTGGTCCAGGCCGCCCGGCGCATCGCCGACTATGAGGACGGGCCGGGCCGCGCGGCGAGCCGCATCCTGGCCGACCATGCCGGGTCCGAGCCGGGCGACCCGGTGAAGGTCGCGGCCGCCATCCTGAATCTGGTCGATGACCCGGACCCTCCGGTGCATCTCCTGCTGGGCGCCGACGCCCTCGGCTATGCCGAGGGCCGCATCACCCAACTCCAGGCCGAGATCGCCGCCTGGCGCGCGGTCAGCCTCTCGACCGGTTTCGATCAGGACTGAAGCGGCCGGCCCCAGGCCTTGGCGACCTGGTCGGCGGTCACCAGGATGGCGCAGCTGAGGTCCAGGCTTTTGAGCGCGCCCGCATGCAGGTCCGGCTCGTAGGCGGCGCAGGCGTCTGCGGCCAGGAACACCTGGTAGTCCAGGTGATAGGCGTCGCGCACCGTGCAGTCGACGCAGCACTCGGTGGTCATGCCGCAGACCACCAGGGTGTCGATCCCCCGCCCGCGCAGCTCGGCGTCCAGGGCCGTGCCGTGAAACCCGCTGAAGCGGGTCTTGCGGATGACGAGGTCGCCATCCTGGGGCAGAGGCCCGACGAAGGCAGAACCAGGCTCGCCCCGGCGGCAGAGGGCGAGGTCGATCTGCGGGTCGCCGCCGCGGCGGCGGATGCGCTCGGCCCAGGCTGGCGAATCCGCCTCGGCCGTAGTCTCCATCCCGACAAAGGCGACCGGGGCGCCCGCCCTGCGCGCCGCCTTGGCCAGGCGCTCGGCCGCGGCCATGGCGACGGGCGCTCCGGACAGGTCCGCGCCCCATTCGGCCAGCTTGCCCTCGGGCGAGGCGAAATCGACTTGAAAGTCGACGATGACCAGGGCGGTCCGCCGCGGCGCGATCCAGGCGGCGAGCCCCTCCGCGCCGCTCATCCGCCGGCCCTGAGCCGGGGCAATATCTCCGCGCCGAACATGCTCAAGCCCTCGCCATAGTCGGGAAAGATGAGCATCAGCCCGTCCAACTCGCAATAGTCGAGGAAGTGGGCGGTCCTCTCGGCGCAGGTCGCGGGCGAGCCGACCACGGTCTGGGTCATGAA
Source organism: Phenylobacterium montanum (assembly GCF_018135625.1). Classification (NCBI taxonomy): domain Bacteria; kingdom Pseudomonadati; phylum Pseudomonadota; class Alphaproteobacteria; order Caulobacterales; family Caulobacteraceae; genus Poindextera; species Poindextera montana. The sequence continues at coordinate 4,201,406 of NZ_CP073078.1, read as the reverse complement.
GGCGCCCTGGGCGCGCGCCAGGGCGTCGAGCTGGTCGGCCGGCGCCCCCCAGCTTCGAAGGATGCTGGTGATGGCGCCCATGTCGGCGCCGTCAGCGTAGCGCTGCGCCAAGGCTTCCGCCGCTGCGTCACTTCCGGCATGGACGATGGTGCACATGGCGTATGTGCGCAGGGCGCCCCCATGGGCCTCGGCCACCGCCTTGGCGCGGCGGCTGTGGTCGCGGTGCTCGTCCAGGTCCCGCCCGCCGATGAACACGGCGTCGGCGTGGCGCACGGCGAATTCGAAGCCACGGTCTGACATGCCGGCGCAGATCAGGCCCGGCCGGGGCTGGGCCAGCGGCTTGGGATCGGAGACGCAGCCGTGCATCTGGAACCAGCGGCCGTGGAAATCGACGCTGGGCTCGACCCACAGGCGCTTGACGATCGTGGTCCATTCCTCGGCCAGGTCGTAGCGCGCATCGTGGGTCAGGGCGTCGTCCCAGGCGCCCATCTGCTCGAACTCTTCGCGGTAGGCGCCGGCGACGATGTTCAAGCCGGCCCGGCCGCCGGAGATGTGGTCCAGGGTGGCGATCATCTTGGCCGTGACCGCCGGATTGTGCAGCAGGGCGTGGGCGGTGGCCCAGACCTTCGCATGCTTGGTCGCCTGGGCGATGGCGGCCATCAGGGTGATGGATTCCAGCGAGACGCCCCAGTGGTTGGTGGCCCCGCCGAAGCCGCGCCACTTGCCCATGGACATGACAAAGTCGAGGCCGATGGCGTCGGCCGCCTGGGCGGCCGCGAGATTCTGCGGCCAGAGGCCGTCGAGCGGCGGGGTGGTTTCGGAGACGATCCACCCGCCATTGGCCACCGGCAGGAAGACGCCGAAATCCTTGTGGCTGGAAGGGCTAGGCATGGTCCTGAGCCAGTCCGGCCTGGCCAACGGCGGGCGCGCTGCGCGGGCCGCCACCCATCCGCGGCGGACGCATCAGGACCGCGCCGAGAAGGATCACGGCGATCACCCCGGCATAGATCTCGAAGGTCGAGGAAAAGCCGCCGCTGGCGTCGCGCAGGGCGCCGCCGATGGTCGAGCCCAGGGCCGAGACCCCGCCGATCAGGCAGGTCAGGGAGAAGATCTCCAGGTTGTGCTTTCGGCCGAAGTAGTTGAGCAGCAGCATGGTGACCGAGAAGGCGGTGAGGCCGAAGCCTATCCCGCTTCCCACGGCGAAGACCAGCATGGTCGCATAGGTGTGGGCGATGCTGAGGGCGCCGGCGCCGACGGTCAGAGAAGCCAGGGCTGCGATCAGGAGGAGACGCGGCTCGACCCGCTCGCCGACCACGCCGCCGATCGCCCGACCGACCATCTGGGCCAGCGCCTCGACGCTGAGCATGGCCACCGCCACAGTCATGGCCACATGGCGCTCGGTCAGGTGGGCGACGGCGAGGCTGGCCACCGAGACCCCGACGAATAGGTGGCCGAAATAGGCGGCCAGCAGCACATAGAACTGAGGGGTGCGCACGGCCTGCTTCACCGTCCAGTCGACCGCCGTGCGATAGACCCCGAGGCGCTGCGGGGCGGCGACCTCGACCGCCACCTCGCGGTCGGTGCGCTCCGAGGCCTGGGCCAGCCAGCGGCGGCTGCCGGCCAGGGCGGCGCTGACGAGGCCAAGGGCCAGGGAGACCAGGACCAGGATCTGCCAGAACAGCCGCCACTGGTCGTGGAACCCGGTCAGGGCCGCTTCGGCCATCCACGGGCCGGCCACGCCGCCGAGGGCGCAGGCGGTGAAATAGATGCCGAACGGCCGCGCACGGTGCGGGAAGATCGCCGCCAGCACATGAGTGGCCGGGATCAGCGACATCATCTGGTAACCGACGCCGCAGAGCGCCGCGCCGATGAAGTATGGCGTCAGGCCATGGGCCAGGGCCAGGGCGGCGAAGCCTCCGGCCATCACCACCGCGCCCAGCACAAGCGTGACCCGCACCCCGGCCCGCCGGATCAGGAAGGCCGGCGCGAAGGAGGAAAAGCCGCAGGCCGCGCCCAGAAGCGTGAACCCCTCGCCGGCTTCGCGCCAGTTCCAGCCCTCGTCGGCCACCATCTTGGGCAGCACCACGCCCAGGGAGTTGAAGGTCGCGGCGTTGATCAAAAAGCCGGTCAGGCTGAACACGCCCAGCAGCACCCAGGGCCGCCAGGCGGCGCTGGTGAAGGGCATGAACAGGCGGGTCTGAGACTGGGGCACGGGCTGAACTCAGAAACTGCGCTTGAGGGTCACGCGCCACTCTCGCCCGCGACCGGGCAAGGCGCCGACATTGGCGTAGGTGTCCTGGTCGGGGGTAAAGTAGAGCTTGTCGAGAAGATTATCGACATTCACCGTGACCTCGTAAGCCCCGCGCTTATAGAACGCCGACGCATTGACCAGGGTGTAGTCCGGGTAGGTCACCGCGTTCTGCACCAGAGCCGAGGTCTTGGAGGCGTAGGTCGCTCCCAGGGTCGCTCCGGCCTGGCCCCAGCCGTGCCGGTCGCTGGTGTAGGTCCCGAACAGGCTGAGTACGGTGTGCGGGACCAGGGTGTCCTCATAGTCATGCTGTCGCCCAGGCAGGGTCGAGAAATCGAACGTCAGATAGGCCCCGCCATAGGCCTGCGCGCCCGGCACGCCGACCGTATAGGCCGGCAGATAGACCACCGAGTGATCCGGTCCCTTGACCTCGGTGCGCTGGGTGTCGCCGGCAAAGGTGAAACTGAGATTGTCTGTCGCCAGGTAGCGGGCCTCGAACTCCACCCCCTTGCCGCGGGTGCCGATGATGGCGCTGTTCAGGCCGCTCAGCTCAGTGCGATCCTGGCGATAGACGGCGATCGAACCGACCAGGGTCCTGTGCAACAGCTGGAACTTGATCCCGGCCTCGGACAGATCGGAGCCCGAGACCCAGCCGTTCGCCTGGATCACGCTGGGGCGCAGGTTGCCGGCCTGTTCCACCTCGAGTGCGGCCGCCTGGGCATAGGTGGCGTAGGGCATCAGGCCCCAGCCGAGCTGGTAGCTGGCGCTGGCGGAATAGGTCCACTTGCCCTTGCCCGCGCTCACCGTCGCCGGCGTCTCGAAGGAGAAGACGCCAGTGTCGCGCGAGGTGGCCGAGAAGTTGTCGAAGCGCCCGCCGAGGACCAGGTTCAGTTTCTTGGCCACCGTGATGTCGCTGGTGGCGAAAACCCCCGCATCGTCCCAGCGACTGTGAATGTCCGTCTCCCAGCCGACGCCGCTGCCCGCCTCGAAGGGCGAGGCCATGATGTCGGTCGCGGTCGGGCCGAACGACAGGTCGCGCCGGTCCAGCGCGATCATGCCGCTGTCGTAGGTTTCCTTCTGTTCGCCCTTGTAGTGGCGCCAGGAGGCGCCGATGAGGTCCTTGGAGGTGACCAGCCCGTCCAAGGCGTCCAGGGAGAAGTCGTAGACCAGCCGGGATTCGAAGGTCCAGGCGTGATAGTCGGCCGGAAATCCATAGCTGACGAAACGCTTGTTGCTCAGGTTGTCATAGAACAGCTGCAGCTTCAGCGAGCGGTCGCCGCCCAGGTCCTTGGCCAGGTCGTAGTAGTAGGTGGCCGTACCGGTGCGGGAGAAATCGGCTGCGCTGACGAACACGGTGCGCGGGCTGAGCTTGGTGGTCCCGACCCCGGTGTCCAGGGCGAAGCGCGGATCCGCTGAAGGCGTGAAGCCGAAATAGCCCTGATATAGGCCGGTGGTATAGGGATAAAAGCCGTTGGGCGGATTGGTCTCCGACGGGTCCAGCCGGCCGTTGTGGTTCAGGTCGCTCAGATAGGTGTTGCGCCCAGTGAAATAGGTCTGGTTGTCGATCAGGGCCTGGGTCAGCCGGTTCCAGCCCGGCGTCTGCACATCGCCGGTCGAATGATAGCCCATGCCGCCGAAGGCGGTGGTCCAGCCCTGGCCGAGGTCGAAATCCGCCGAGATCTCGCCCAGTTGATGCTTGGGATAGATGCCGCGATAGAAGCTGTGCGAGTCGTCCAGCTCCCCATAGGCGTAGACCCCGCCCTGGACCCCGCCGAGATCGACCGGCAGGCCGACCTGGCCGGTCAGGCTTTTCTTCTGATAGCTGCCCAAGGTCGCAGTGACTTCGCCGGTGGGTTCGCTGAGGAAGCGGCCTTCGTCCCGCGCCGTCTTGGGCTCGAAATCGACCAGGCCGCCGATCTTGCCGGGGCCATACAGCGGGGTCGGCGGGCCGCGGACGATGTTGATCTGGGCCGCGTCGCCGATCGGGGTCGCATAGGTGCCGCGGTCCTCGATCCGCTTGAAGCCGCGGAAATAGTTCTCCGCCAGGGTGCCGCGGATCTGCACCGAGCCGGGCACACCGTAAAAGCTGGCCGTATAGGTCCCGGGCGAGACGGCGGTCAGCTTGTCCAGGGTCTGGATGCCATAGCGGTCGAGCGTCAGGTCGCTGACGAAGCTGGCGGCGCGCGGGGTCTCGATCAGCGGCTTCTTCAGGCCGAACACGGTCGACGAGGGCTTGCGCTCCAGAAGGCCGGCCTTGTCGGCGGTGACCACGATCTCGGTCGCGGGCGTCGGCGGCGCGTCGGCGGCCCGGGCGGCGCCGGCGGTAACGGCGGCCGCGGACCCAGCCAGCAACAGACAACGAAGATTCCTCGGCATGACGCCCCCGCGTTCGAACGGAGGGGCGCTCGTTCCTCCGCAATCTCGAATTCAGACTGAAATTTTACAATACATTTGACAATGAGCGTCTAATCGACACATAAATAGCAGCCCGATTTGCATTTGCATCCCAGTATCGCTGCGGAAGCCGCGAGTTTTTTGCGCGCGCCTAATCCCTTCTCCCCTGTGGGAGAAGGAGGGGCCTGCGCCGAAGGCGCGGGAGGATGAGGGGTCGCGCCGGCCTTTCCGAAAGATCAGCGCCGCCGCGAGGAGGTTTTGGAGAGCTCCGCGCAACCCCTCATCCTCCCACCCGCTGCGCGGGCGGGCTCCTCCTTCCCCCGCAAGGGGGGAAGGGTTTAGCTTCGGCTCCACCTGCCGGAGCCCTCCCATGCCCCCCACCATCACCGCCTTCGCCCAGTCGCCTGATCGCGGCCGGGGGCTGGCGCGGGACATGGGGGTTCGCTGGGCGCTGGAGGAGGTGGGCCAGCCCTATGACGTGCGCCTGGTGACGTTCGCCGAGATGAAGGAGCCCGCGCACCTGGCGCTACAGCCGTTCGGCCAGATCCCGACCTATGAGGAGGGTGAGCTTGGCCTGTTCGAGTCCGGGGCCATCGTGCTGCATATCGCCGAGCGCCATGCCGGCCTGTTGCCCGACGAGCCCGACGCCCGCTCGCGCGCCGTCGCCTGGATGTTCGCGGCGCTCGCAACGGTGCAGCCGCCGATCGTCGAGTTGGGCATGGCGATGATCCTGGAGCGCGACCAGCCCTGGTACGAGGCGCGCCAACCCATGCTGCAGGACCGCGTCCGCCAGCGGCTGGACCAGCTTTCCGCCAGGCTCGGCCACGCCGAATGGCTGGACGGCGCCTTCAGCGCCGGCGACCTGATGATGGTGGTGGTGCTGCGCCGGCTGATGAACTCGGGCCTGCTACAGGAATATCCGAAGATCGAAGCCTATGTCGCCCGCGGCGAAGCCCGGCCGGCTTTCAAGCGGGCTTTCGACGCTCAGTTGGCAGTCTTTAGCGCTTCGTCGGCGAGTTGACGCGGCTTCCTTAAATCCGCTCATCCCCGCCGCCCGCCCCGGAACGCCAAACCACCGCTGATCGGGCCGCCGGCGACCATGCGCTTGAGGTTGTCGGAGAAGACGCCCAGCACCCCCATGACCGCGTCGCGGGCGCCGTCGATGTCGCCGGCGGCGATCAGTTCGGCCAGTTCGCGATGATGAGCGATCTCGGCGAAGCGCTCTTCCTCGGTGTCGTCGGCCATGGAGAAGATCCAGAACCGCGCCGCCTTGTGGTGCAGGGGAATGATGATCCGGGCCAGGGTGGCGTTGCGCCCCGCCCTCGCCAGGGCGGCATGAAAGCGCTGGTCCATGGCCACCAGGGCGCGCACGTCGTTCGTGCGGATCGCCTCCTCGGCTCCGTCGAAGGCGTGGCGCAGGGCCTCGATGTCCTGCGGCCCCGCGTTGGCGGCGGCGAGGGCGGCGCAGTGCGGCTCGATCAGGCCGCGCGCCTCATAGGCCTGGCGCACCTCGATCACGTCCAGCGGCGCGACCGTGGTCCCGGCCCGGGCCTTGCGCGCGACAAGGCCTTCCAGCGCCAGGCGCGAGAGCGAATCCCGCACCCCAGCGAGGCCCGCGTCGTAGCGGCGGCAGAGCGCCTGTTCGTCCAGCCGCGCGCCGGGGGCCAGTTCGCCGAGGATGATGTCCAGCAGGATCTGCTCATAGACCCGCGCCTTCTGCAGGTCCGGCGACCAGTCCTCGAACGGGCTTTCCAGGGTGTCGGCGTGGGCCAAGGCTCGGCTCTGAGTTCAAATCGATCTATTGGCTAGTTACGTTGAAATTTCAGCGCGCGCCAGCGGCGCCGATCGACCCGCCTGAGGAATCCCCGCCGGATGTGTGACACCCTGGTCGCCCTGCCGCCCGCCACCGCCGCGGGCGGGGTGTTGTTCGCGAAGAACAGCGACCGCGAGCGCAACGAAGCGCAAGGGCTGGAGCTGCACCCGGCGGCCGAGCATCCCGAAGGCGCGCGGCTGCGAGCCACCTATATCGAGATCCCCCAGGCGCGCCGCACCCATGCGGTGCTGCTGAGCCGCCCGTTCTGGATGTGGGGCGCGGAGATGGGCGCCAACGCGCACGGCGTGGCCATCGGCAACGAGGCCATGCACTCGCACATCCCCGCCCAGCGCCGGCGCGCCCTGATCGGCATGGACCTGGTGCGGCTGGGCCTGGAGCGGGGCGCCACCGCGGCCGAAGCGGTCGAGGTGATGATCGCCCTGTTGGAAACCCACGGCCAGGGCGGGGACTGCGGGCACCTGGGGCGTTTCTACTATCACAACGGCTTCATCGTCGCCGACCGGACCGAGGCCTATGTGCTGGAGACGGTCGGGCGCTGGTGGGCGGTAGAGAAGGTCGAGCGCCGCAGGGCCCTCTCCAACGCCTTCAGCATCGGCCGCGGGGGGCGGATCAGCGCGGGCCTTGTCGACCATGCCAAGGCCGAGGGCTGGGCGGACGCCGAGGGCGAGTTCGACTTCGCCGAGCGGCTGATCGACCCGGCGCGCGATGCGGCGAGTTTCGGCCGCGGGCGCTGCGCACGCGGGACCGCGCTGCTAGATCGCCAGGACGGCGCCCTGACGCCGGCGGCGATGATGGCGATCCTGCGCGACCATGGCGAAGAGGCCGAGGGCGATCCCGCCTGGACCCCGGCCAGGACGCTGAGGCGCAGCCTCTGCATGCACGCCGCCCAGGGGCCCCGGCGCAGCCAGAGCGTGGCCTCGATGGTCTCGGACCTCGGCGGCGCGCGATCGGTGCATTGGGTGACGGGGACCTCGGCCCCGTGCCTGAGCCTGTTCAAGCCGGTGCTGTTCGAGACCGGCCTGCCGCCGCAAGGCCCAGCGCCGACCGACCAGTCCGACCCGCAGAGCCTCTGGTGGCGGCACGAGCGGCTGCACCGGGCCGTGCTGGAGGACTATGCGGCGCGGGCGGCGGTGATCACGGCGGAGCGGGATTCGATCGAGGCGGGGTTCGTGGCGCGAATCGAGGCGGCGCGTGACGGCTCGCTGGCTGAGCTGAAGGCGGTGGTGAAAGACTGCTGGCGCGAGGCGGAGCGTGCGGAGATTGGATGGGTGGAGGCGATGGCGAAGATCGAGCCACTAGGCTCGCAGGGGACAACGCTGCATCGAAGTTGGAACAGATTGAATCAAGTCGCCGGCTTTACCCATTCCGCTCATCCCCGCGAAGGCGGGGATCCAGATTCATCCACCGGCCGGTGAAGACGGCCCCTGGGTCCCCGCCTTCGCAGGGATGAGCGGGGTAAGCTAACGCAGCGCCGCGTTCACCGCCGCCAGCGCACCCGCCCCCGGCACCAGCTCCGCGTCCGTCAGCGCGTTCAACGGCTTGTCCACCGTATCCAACGCGTCGTGCATGTCCTCGGCCGCGGGATCGACGAACAGCAGGCCGGTGACGATCTCGCCCAGGGCCTGGCGCTGTTGCAGGTAGGTGATGGCGCCGACGCGGTCGCTGGGGTCGTAGTGGGCGCCCAGCTTGTGCAGGGCCAGGACCGAGCCGTCGTGCTGGGTGACCAGCTGGGTGGTGCCCGGCTCATGGTCGATGTGGATCGGCTCGCGGGCGCTGATCACGTCCAGCCGGTTCACCGCCTCGTTGTGCTCGCGCACATAGTCGAAGCTCTTGGTCGAGCCGGCGTGGTTGTTGAACTGCACGCAGGGGCTGACGCAGTCGATGAAGGCCGCGCCGCGGTGGCTCAGCGCAGCCTTGATCAGCGGGACCAGCTGGGCCTTGTCGCCGGAGAAGCTGCGGGCGACGAAGGTCGCGCCCAGCTGCAGGGCCACGCTGACCAGGTCGATGGCCGAGTCGTGGTTGACCACCCCCTTCTTGCTCTTCGAGCCCTTGTCCGAGGTGGCCGAGAACTGGCCCTTGGTCAGGCCATAGACCCCGTTGTTCTCGACGATGTAGGTCATGTTGACCCCGCGCCGGATCGAGTGGGCGAACTGGCCGAAGCCGATCGAGGCGCTGTCGCCGTCGCCGGAGACGCCCAGATAGATCAGCTCGCGATTGGCCAGGTTGGCGCCGGTCAAGACCGAAGGCATGCGCCCGTGCACACTGTTGAAGCCGTGGCTCTGGCCCAGGAAATAGTCTGGCGTCTTGGACGAGCAGCCGATGCCCGACAGCTTGGCGATGCGGTGCGGCGGCAGGGCCAGCTCGTAGCAGGCCTGGATCACCGCGGCGCTGATGGAGTCGTGGCCGCAGCCGGCGCAGAGGGTCGAGACCGAGCCCTCGTAGTCGCGGCGGGTGAAGCCCAGGTCGTTGGCCGCCAGGCCCGGATGGTGCAGGCGCGGCTTGAGGATATAGGTCATTCGGCGGCCTCCGTGACCCGGGCGCGCTGGCCCAGGCGGTCGCCGATGGTGGCGGCGATGAAGCGCGCGGTGATCGGCGCGCCGTCATAGTGCAGGATAGGCACCAGCTTGGCCGGGTCCACGTTCCCCTCGTTCATCAAGAGGGTGCGCAGCTGGGCGTCGCGGTTCTGCTCGACCACGAACACCGTGTCGTGCTCGCCGATGAAGTCGAACACCTCGTCGCAGAAGGGAAAGCCGCGGACGCGCAGGCCATTCAGGTCGCGGCCCTGGGCGCGCAGCACCTCCAGCGCCTCGTGCATGGCCTGGGTGGTCGAGCCGAAATATATCACCCCCTGTTTGGTCGCCCGTGGCGCGGGGCGGCGCAGGGGATGGGGCACGAGGGCCTTGGCGGTGTCGAACTTGCGCAGCAGCCGGTCGACGTTCGCCTGATAGACCTGCCCCTCCTCGCTGTAGCGGGCATAGGGGTTGCGCGAGGTGCCGCGGGTGAAATAGGCGCCGCGGGTCGGATGCTCGCCGGGCAGGGTGCGATAGGGAATGCCGTCGCCATCGACATCGAGATAGCGGCCGAACTCCTTGCCCGCCTCCAGGTCCTCGAAGGTCATCACCTTGCCGCGGTCGAGCGTCCTGGCGTCGTCCCAGGCGAAGGGCTTGGTCAGCCAGTCGTTCATGCCGATGTCGAGATCGAGCATGACGAAGACGGTGGTCTGCAGCCGGTCGGCCAGATCGAAGGCCTGGGCCCCCATCTCGAAGCACTCGCCCGGGTCCTCGGGGAACAAGAGCACGTGCTTGGTGTCGCCGTGCGAGGCGTAGGCGGCCGAGAGGATGTCGGCCTGCTGGGTCCGGGTCGGCATGCCGGTGGACGGGCCGCCGCGCTGCACGTCGAAGATCACCGCCGGTATCTCGGCGAAATAGGACAGGCCCACGAACTCCTGCATCAGCGAGACGCCGGGGCCGGAGGTGCAGGTGAAGGCCCGCGCCCCGTTCCAGCCCGCCCCGATGACCACGCCGATCGAGGCGATCTCGTCCTCGGCCTGCACGATGGCGAAGCGGGCCTTGCCGGTCTCCGGGTCCATGCGGAACTGGTGGCAATAGTCGGTGAAGGCCTCGGCCAGGGAGGTCGAGGGCGTGATCGGATACCAGGCGCAGACACTGGCTCCGCCATAGACGGCGCCCAGCCCCGCAGCGGTGTTGCCGTCGACATAGATGCGATCGCCCACCGTGTCGGCGCGCCGCACCTTCAGGCCCACGGGCTCGAGATGGGCCAGCACCCAGTCGCGGCCGAGGTTCATGGCCTCGATATTGGCCGCCACCAGCTTGGGTTTGGACGCGAACTGCTCGGCCAGGAGAGCTTCGATGACCTGGGGCTCGATTTCCAGCAGGGCCGAAAGGGCGCCGACATAGATGATGTTCTTCATCAGCTGGCGCTGGCGCGCGTCGGTATAGGCCGCATTGCAGATCTCGGTCAGCGGCACGCCGACGACTGTGATGTCGGCCCTGAACTTGGACGGCGGCAGGACCTTGGTCGAGTCGTAGAACAGATACCCGCCAGGCTCGATCTCGGCCACGTCCTTGTCCCAGGTCTGCGGGTTCATGGCCACGGCCATGTCCACCCCGCCGCGGCGGCCCATGTGTCCCGCTTCGGACACGCGCACCTCGAACCAGGTCGGCAGGCCCTGGATGTTGGAGGGGAAGATGTTGCGGGCGGCCACCGGCACGCCCATGCGCAGGATCGCTTTGGCGAACAGGCTGTTGGCGCTGGCCGAGCCGGAGCCGTTCACATTGGCGAACTTGACCACAAAGTCGTTCGTACGGATCAGCGGCTTGGGCATGAGGACCCCGCGTGCGTCATTTCCAGGGTGAACCTCTGCATATCCCATGCCCCAGTGGGGCAGCGCTCGGCGCAAAGGCCGCAGTGCAGGCAGACGTCCTCGTCCTTGACCATCACCCGGCCGGTCTTTAGCGGCCAGGAGACATAGAGGTCCTGATCCAGGTTCAGGGCCGGCGCCTTCAGGCGCTCCCTGAGCTCATCTTCAGGGCCGTTGTCGGTGAAGGTGATGCAGTCCATCGGGCAGATGTCGACGCACGCGTCGCACTCGATGCACAGGGGCTCTGCGAACACCGTCTGCACGTCGCAGTTCAGGCAGCGCTGGGCTTCCTTGTAGCCGAGGCCCTTGTCGAAGCCGAGCTCGACCTCCAGCCGAACGTCCTTCAGCGCCTGGGCTTTGTCCCTTAAGGGGACGCGGAAGCGCTCGTCGTTCGAGATGTCGTTGTCGTAGCTCCACTCGTGGATGCCCATCTTCTGGCTGGCCAGGGTGACCCCCGGCGCGGGGCGCTGGCTTGCGTCCAGGCCCTGGCAGTAGCGGTCGATGGAGATGGCCGCCTCGTGACCGTGGGCCACGGCCCAGATGATGTTCTTGGGGCCAAAGGCCGCGTCGCCCCCGAAGAACACGTTCGGCAGGGACGAGCCCATGGTGACGGGATCGACCTTGGGCATGTCCCACTCGCCGAACTCAAGGCCGATGTCGCGCTCGATCCAGGGGAAGGCGTTTTCCTGGCCGACCGCCACCAGCACATCGTCGCATTCGAAATGCTGGTCCGGCTCTCCCGCGGGGACCAGCCGGCGGCGCCCCTTGGCGTCGTATTCGGCGCGGACCTTTTCGAACACGACGCCGGTCAGGCGGCCATTGTCGTGGGTGAAGGCCTTGGGGGTCAGGAAGTTGAGGATCGGGATGTCCTCGTGCATCGCGTCCTCCTTCTCCCAGGGGGACGCCTTCATCTCCTCGAAGCCCGAGCGGACGATCACCTTGACGTCGGTCCCGCCGAGGCGGCGCGAGGTGCGGCAGCAGTCCATGGCGGTGTTGCCGCCGCCGAGCACGATCACCCGCTGGCCGATCTTCTCGATATGACCGAACGAGACGTTGGACAGCCAGTCGATGCCGATATGGATGTTGGCCGCCGCCTCCCGGCGGCCCGGCAGGTCGAGGTCGCGGCCGCGCGGGGCGCCGGAGCCAACGAATACGGCGTCATAGCCCTGGGCCAATAGCGCCTTCAGGCTGTCGATGCGTTCGCCCAGGCGCAGCTCCATGCCCAGGCGCGTGACATATCCGACTTCTTCGTCGATCACCTCTTCCGGCAGGCGAAAGCGCGGGATCTGGCTGCGGATCATGCCGCCCGACTTGGCCTCGCCGTCGAACAGGGTCAGCTCATAGCCCAAGGAGGCCAGATCACGCGCGACGGTCAGGCTGGCCGGGCCGGCGCCAATCAGGGCGATGCGCTTGCCGTTCGTGGTGGAAACCGGCGTCGGCAGGCGCCCGTTCAGCTCGCCCTTGTTGTCGGCGGCGACGCGCTTGAGCCGGCAGATGGCCACCGGCTCGTCCTCGACTCGCCCGCGCCGGCAGGCCGGTTCGCACGGGCGGTCGCAGGTGCGTCCGAGAATCCCCGGGAACACGTTGGACTTCCAGTTGACCATGTAGGCGTCGGCGTAACGGCCGGCGGCGATGAGCCGGATGTATTCGGGGACAGGCGTGTGGGCCGGACAGGCCCACTGGCAATCGACGACTTTATGAAAGTAATCGGCCCCATCGGTCTGGGTACGCTGCAATGTCTTTCCTCTCGCGACGCTCTACTCTCGCGAAAGAGGGGACGCATCCAACGCTGGAGGCTTCCGACCCTTCCCCGACGCGGCGTTATCGCAAGCGAGCCTAAACCCACCCCGCCGGGCGCGCCAACCTCATTTCTGAAGCTTGATCAGGAATCCGCCCGGAAACGGTGAAGCCAGTGACCTGGGTCACCGGCCAGCTCTGCAGCGGGCTACCGGTCAACAACGCGTGAAGCCGCCCAGATCACGCCACAATTCACTTCCCAATCGCGTGATCCCGGGCACAGTCGCACGAATTAAGCATTCGTTCATTTTTACACCGAGGGACCTTGCGACATGGACCTGCCCATCGATCCCGACCTCACGCCGATTCCTGACGCCGGCCCGGCGCCTCTGGATATTGATGAAGCGATCGAATGCCTGACCCAGACCGTTGTGGTCGACACCACGATCTACACACAGATCGCCCAGCGGCGTTCGCAACTGGAAGACGCCGAAACCCTGCGCCGCGCGCGGGCGCTTTAGGATCGACAGTCCTTTCGGGCGCTTGGCTCGGCCTGACGCCCTAAAGCGGCGGCCCCTCGACCGCGACCTCGGGCCAGCGCGCGATCACGCCGCGGGTGACCCTGGCCCAGCTGGAGGCGAGGCCGCGGCGCGGGTTGGGCCTCAGCCGCAGGGCGAACACTCGTCCAGGCCGAAGGGGGCGGCGATGTCGAGCCGCCCGTCCGCCTCCAAGCGCACCCCCACGGCGTAGGCCGGGGAGACGAACCGCTCCAGCGCCTCGTCGGTGCAGGCTAGCGGCGCATAGGGTTCGCCGAACCTGGCCTCGAACCACAGGTGCACACGCGCTTGGTTCCTCACCTCGACCTTGTCCGACAGATCCGGCGGACAGGCCGCGGCCGCCCGGCGGATGTGCGCGTCCTCGCCCTCGTAGCTGACATCGGCAGCGTCGAAATAGACTAGGTCGTAGTCTTTGATCCCGTAGTCCGGCGCGCGCCCGGTCAGGGCGTTCCAGGCCGTCTGATAGACCGCCCCCGAAACCAGCCGCCAGTCGGGCAGGGCGAGATCCCGGGCGATGGTCAGGACCCGCATCAGCGTAGGGCTTGCGGCCAGCATCTCGGCCAGGCGCTCGGCCTGGAGATCGCTCAAACCCGGCCCCTCAGCGGCCAGCCAAGATCCAGCGGCCCGGCGCCGCCGCCGAAGCCGGGGGCCTGGCGGATGGCCTCGCCGACATAGGCCCAGGCCCGCGCCACTGCAGCCTCCAGGGACATGCCCTGGGCCAGGCCGGTAGCGCAGGCCGATGCAAGGGCGCAGCCGGTGCCGTGGGTGTGGCGCGTCTCGAGCCGGGGGCCGGCGAAGCTGGTCTCGCCGTCAGGAGTGATCAGGAGGTCGGTGACCGTCGCTCCGGCTACATGGCCGCCCTTCATCAGCACCGCCCTGGCGCCGCGTTTCAGCAGCGCCTCGCCCGCCCGGCGCTGGCCGTCCAGGTCCTCGACTTTGAGCCCGGTCAGGGCCTCGGCTTCCGGCGCGTTCGGGGTCAGAAGTGCCGCGCGGGGGACCATCAGGGCCTCGAACGCCTTGATCGCGCCTGGCTTCAAAAGCGCCGCCCCGCTCTTGGCCAGCATCACCGGGTCGATCACCGCCGGGACCCCGGCCTCGTCGATCAGCGCGGCCACAGCCTCGACGATCTTCCTGCCGCCCAGCATTCCGGTCTTGATCGCGTCGGCGCCGATGTCGGCCAGAACCGCGCGGGCCTGCAGTTCGACCATCTCGGGCTCGATCCGCTGGATCGCCGAGACGCCCAGGCTGTTCTGCGCGGTGATCGCGGTGATCGCCGTCGCCGCATAGCCGCCCAGCGCGGTGATGGTCTTTATATCGCCCTGGATCCCCGCCCCGCCGCCGGAATCCGATCCGGCGATGACGAGGACGCGGCCTGGAGATGAGGGGGTCATGCCCAGGCGATAGCGCGGCCCGGCCGTGAAGGAAAGCCGCCCGCTATGGCCTTTCGGCGCCCGAGGCGCTAGAAGCCCCGCCACTTTCGTTTCAGACCACGACCTAAGGTCCCCATGGCCGGCCACTCAAAATTCAAGAACATTCAGTTCCGCAAGGGCGCCCAGGACAAGAAGCGCTCCAAGCTGTTCTCCAAGCTCTCGCGCGACATCACCCTGGCCGCCAAGCAGGGCCTGCCCGACCCCGCCGCCAACGCCCGCCTGCGCCTGGCGATCAACAACGCCAGGGCCGAATCCATGCCGCGCGACAACATCGAGCGCGCGATCAAGAAGGCGGCCGGCGGCGAGACCGACAACTACGAAGAGATCCGCTACGAAGGTTTCGGCCCCGGCGGCATCGGGGTGATTGTCGAGGTGCTGTCCGACAATCGCAACCGCGCCGCCGCCCAGGTGCGCTCGCTGTTCTCCAAGAACGGCGGCAATCTCGGCGAAACCGGCTCGGTCTCGTTCATGTTCGAGCGCCTGGGCCAGATCGTCTATCCCGCCGAGGCCGGCTCGGAGGACGCGATCATGGAGGCCGCCATCGAGGCCGGCGCCCAGGACGTGGAGTCCGACGAAGAAGGCCACACCATCTTCACCGCCTTCGAGGACCTGAACGCGGTGATCGAGGCCCTCGAAGCCGGCCTGGGCGCCGCCAAGTCCACCGCCATCGTCTGGCGGCCCAAGACCTTGACGCCGGTGTCCTCGGACGACGCGACCACCCTGTTCAAGCTGATCGACGCCCTGGACGACGAAGACGACGTCCAGACCGTCTACACCAACGCCGACTTCACCGACGAGCAGCTGGCCAGCTGGGGGTAAGCCCCCGGCCGCCCGCGGGGTTCAGAGCTCGCGCGCCTCGCTCCTCGAGATCATCTGATCGAAGTCGAGTATGTTCTGCTTCAGCTTGGCGATGGCGCCGACGCTGACGTCCAGGTCGTTGGAGTGCAGGCGCAGGGCGCCGCTCTCGAACCGACCCAACTGGTCGATGAGCAGGTCGCGCAGATACCGCCACCGCGTTCTGATTTCTTCCGGGGTTTCCATGGGCCGCATGATAGGGGCCCCAGCCCGCGCACGCCATGCCCGCCAGCGATATCGGAACAAACAGGGATCATTTGTGACCCTCACGTCACAGGCAGGCGCCCGCTCCCCAAATGGCAGGCCCTTAAAAGTTAACGTAGAATCCCACCTTCCGTACGCGTTAACCTGTCGTTAACCATAATTTTTCAGGCCCTGTTCACACTTTGTTTTAACCTTTTGATAACCACGTTCTTTAAGGGCTGGTTAACCGAAAAATCCGCCTTTGCCAGGAGGCCGTCTCCGGGCGATGGTTGGGAACACATGACGAACGCGATTCGCATCCTTGGCCTGGACCCCGGGCTGCGCCGCACCGGCTGGGGCGTGGTGTCGGTGGAGGGCTCGCGCCTCACCCACATCGCCCACGGGGTGATCGCGCCTAAGGACACCCTGTCCCTCGCCGAGCGGCTGGTCTGGCTGTTCCGTGAGGTCTCCGCCATCGTCGAAACCCATCACCCGCACGAGGCCGCGATCGAAGAGACCTTCGCCACCGCCAACGGCGCTTCGACCCTGAAGCTCGGCCACGCCCGCGCCGCGGCCATGATCGCCCCCGCCCAGGCCGGCATCCCGGTGGCGGAATACGCCGCCAAGGTGGTCAAGAAGGCGGTGGTCGGCACGGGTGGCGCCGACAAGGACCAGGTCGCCTTCATGATCGCCCGCCTCCTGCCCGGCGCCGGCGGCCCGACGGCCGACGCCGCCGACGCCCTGGCCGTCGCCATCGCCCACGCCCATGCCCGCCGAGCGCGCCGCATCGGAGCCGCCGCATGATCGGACGCCTTACGGGCCTGGTGGCCGAGATTGGCGAGGAAGAGGCGCTGATCGACGTCGGCGGGGTGGGCTATGTGGTCCGCTGCGGCTCGAAGACCCTGTCGCGCCTGCCGCCGCCGGGGGGCGAGGCCCTGGTGCACGTGGAGCATCACTGGGCCGAGGCCACCGGCCCACGCCTCTATGGCTTTCTGACCCGCGAGGAGCGTCGCGCCTTCGTCATCCTGCAGAGCATCCAGGGCGTCGGGCCCAAGGCGGCGCTGGGGGTGCTGGACGTGCTCACGCCGGGCGAACTGGCCGGCGCCGTCGCCCGCGAGGACAAGGCCGCGGTGGGCCGCGCGCAGGGCGTAGGGCCGAAGCTGGCCCTGCGCATCATCACCGAGCTGAAGGACAAGCCGATCAGCGACAGCCCCGTCATGGGCGTCCCGGCGCTGGCAGCCAGGGCCGCCGCCCAGCCCACCGCCTCGGGCGAGGCGGTCGCGGCCCTGATGGGCCTGGGCGTGGCCGAGGCCCAGGCGCGGAGGCATGTGGAGCAGGCCCAGGACCGCCTGGGCGAGGGCGCCGATGAGCGGGCCCTGATCAAGGCCGCCCTGCAGGAGCTCGGCCGGTGACCCGCATTCTCTCCGGCGAGCCGCAGGAGGCCGAAGGCCACGACCGCGCCATGCGGCCCCAGACCTTCGCCGAGTTCGTCGGCCAGGAGCCGATCAAGGCCAATCTGAAGATCTTCATCGAGGCCGCGCGTGGCCGCGGCGAGGCCCTGGACCACGTGCTGCTGTTTGGGCCGCCCGGCCTCGGCAAGACCACCCTGGCCCAGATCGTCGCCCGCGAGCTTGGCGTGAACTTCCGCGCCACCAGCGGCCCGGTGCTGGCCAAGGCCGGCGACCTCGCCGCCATCCTGACCAATCTCGAACGCAACGACGTCCTGTTCATCGACGAGATCCACCGCCTGGCCTCGACCGTGGAGGAGATCCTCTATCCGGCCATGGAGGACCACGTCCTCGACCTGATCATCGGCGAGGGCCCCTCGGCGCGGTCGATCCGCATCGACCTGGAGCCCTTCACCCTGGTCGCGGCCACGACCCGCGCGGGCCTTCTGGCTACGCCTTTGCGCGACCGCTTCGGCATTCCGCTGCGGCTGGAATTCTATACGCCCGAGGAACTGCAGCGGGTCCTGAACCACGCCTCGCGCAAGATGGGGGCCGAACTGACGCCCGAAGGCGCGGCCGAGATCGCCGCCCGCTCGCGCGGCACGCCCCGCGTCGCCGGGCGCCTCTTGCGCCGGGTGCGCGACTTCTCCGAGGCGGAGGGGGCCAAGGCCATCGACCGTTCCAGCGCCTCGCGCGCCCTGGCCCGGCTCGAGGTGGACGAGGCGGGGCTGGACAGCCTCGACCGCCGCTACCTGCGCTGCCTGATCGAGCACTATGGCGGCGGACCCGCCGGGGTCGAGACCCTGGCCTACGCCATCGCCGAGGCGCGCGACGCGGTCGAGGACGTGATCGAGCCCTATCTGATGCAGCAGGGCTTCATCCAGCGCACCCCCCGCGGCCGCATCGCCGCTGCGAGAGCCTACACCCACATCGGCCTCATCCCGCCCCCGGCGCCCAAGGGGCAGGCGGGGCTGTTCGACGGGGAGTGATCATGACCGCCCCTACCGCCGGGATCTTCGAAGGCCGGGAACACGTGCTGCCGGTCCGCGTCTATTACGAGGACACCGACTTCACGGGGGTGGTCTATCACGCCAACTATGTCCGCTATTTCGAGCGCGGCCGCTCAGACTTCCTGCGCGTGGCCGGCGTCAGCCATACCGACCTCCTGGAGCGCGACGATCCCGCCGCCTTCGTGGTCACGCGCCTGGCCATCGACTTTCGCCAGCCGGCGCGGATCGATGACGCGCTCGAGGTCCGCACCACCTATGACACCGTCAAGGGTCCCCGCCTGATGATCAGCCAGAAGATCCTGCGGGCCGAGACCCTGATCGCTCAGGCCGCGGTCGAGGCCGCCTGCATCAGCCTCAGCGGTCGCCCGCGCAAGCCGCCGGCGGGTCTGGTCGAAGCCATTTCTCCCTGGCTTGCAAAATAGCCGCCTTAGTTTCACCACCTCGGCCGGGCATCGCCCGCACAGGCCTTAAGTTCGGAGCCCTCAAGCCTATGGATGCGGTCCAGAGCACCCTGAGCAGCGACAACTTCTCGATCATTTCGGTGTTCATGCGCGCCGACTGGGTGGTCAAGGGCGTGATGGTCGGCCTGGTCCTTGCCTCGC
The DNA here is from genome assembly GCF_018135625.1 of Phenylobacterium montanum. Classification (NCBI taxonomy): domain Bacteria; kingdom Pseudomonadati; phylum Pseudomonadota; class Alphaproteobacteria; order Caulobacterales; family Caulobacteraceae; genus Poindextera; species Poindextera montana. The sequence continues at coordinate 4,182,727 of NZ_CP073078.1, read as the reverse complement.
TGTGGTCCTGGACCGTGATCATCGACAAGTGGTTCCGCTTCTCGGCCCTGAACAAGGAAGCCGACCAGTTCGAGGACAAGGTCGGCTCCGGCCGGCCGCTGGACGACATCGCCGCCGAGGCCGGCGAGAACCCCGCCGGCGCCATGCCGCGCATCCTGCAGCTGGCCATGCGCACCTGGCGCGAGAGCCGCCGCGCGGCCATGGACGAAAGCCAGGTCGCGTTCCTGATGCAGCGTATCGACCGCGGCATGGATATCATCGTCGCCCGCGAGAGCGCCCGGGTCGAGGCGGGGTTGAGCTCCCTGGCCATCGTCGCCACCGCCTCGCCGTTCATCGGCCTGTTCGGCACCGTCTGGGGCATCATGCACGCCTTCCAGTCGATCGCCGCCCAGAAGAACACCAGCCTGGCCGTGGTGGCCCCCTCGATCGCCGAGGCTCTGTTCGCCACCGCCGTGGGCCTGGCCGCGGCCATCCCGGCCTACATCTTCTACAACAAGTTCTCCGCCGACGCCGGCAAGTTCGCCGACCGGCTGGGCGGCTTCGCCGACGAACTGGCGGCGGCGATCGCCAAGCGCCTGTCCGAGCGGGGCTGATCCGGCATGGCCCTTTCGCTCGACTCCTCCGACGCCCGGCGCGGCCGGCGCAGGGGCAGAGGCCGCGGCCGCCGCGCCCTGGCCGAGATCAACGTCACGCCCCTGGTGGACGTGATGTTGGTGCTGCTGATCATCTTCATGGTCTCCGCCCCCCTGCTCACCGCCGGGGTGCCGGTGGAGCTGCCCAAGACCGAGGCCAATCCGCTCAGCAATCCCAACGAGCCCCTGACCGTGACCATCCGCGCCGACGGGATCCTGTTCCTGCAGGCCACCGAAGTGCCCTTCGCCGACCTCGCCCCGCGCATGAGGGCCCTGGCCGACAGCGGGACGCAAAAGCCGGTCTATGTGCGGGCCGACGGCAAGGCCCCCTACGCCATCGTCGCCCAGGTGATGGCCAGCCTCTCGGCCTCGGGCTTCACCTCGATCGGCCTCATGACCGACACCGGCGGGCCATCCTCCGGCCTTGAAAAGGTCGCCCCCTTGCCGGGCAACGAGGGCTACGGAGCCCACTGATGACGCGCGAGCGCTCCTCGCAGCTTCCGGCGGCGGCCGGCTCGGTCCTGCTCCACGCAGCGGTGCTGGCGTTCGGCCTGCTCGCCCTGCCCTGGCTGAGCCACCCCTTGAAGATGGGCGACGTGGTGCCGGTGACCCTGATCACCTCGGAAGAGCAAGGCGCGCTGAAGAACGCCGCTCAGTCGCCGGACGTCTCGCCGGCTCAGACGCCCGAGCCCACGCCGCAGGCCCCGGCCCAGACTGCCGCGCCCGAACCGGCGCCCGTGCCCCAGCCGGCGCCGCCGCAGCCCAAGCCTCCGCCGGCCAAGCCGGTCCCGGCGCCGCCCAAGCCAGCGCCCTCGCCGCAGAAGCCCCAGCCGGCCAAGGAAGAGAAGAGCCTGGACCTCGACGCCCTGGCCAAGAGCCTGGCCCCCGCCGCCAAGCGCGCGGCCGGCGCCCAGAAGTCCTCGGCCGCCAAGGGCCCGCCCAAACCCGCCACCGCCGTCCAGGCCCAGGCCACCGCCGGCGCCAGCGACGTGGCCTCCACAGGAGCCCTCGCCTCGATGGCCGCCGAGCTGCAACGGATCTGGAACCCTAATTGCGACGTTTCAGGCGGGGCCGACGCCAATATCAAGGTCAGCTTCCGCCTGGCCCCCAATGGCGGCGTGCTCGGTGACGTGCAGTCTTCCGGCGACGGCGCCAGCGATCCGGTGATGCGTGCGGCCTCTGACCGCGCCAAGAGCGCCGTCGGCCAGGCGGCGCCGTTCCAGAACCTGCCGCACCAGCTCTATGGCCCCAGGATCACGGTGAACTTCAATGCTAGACAAGCCTGCGGTCAAAGATGAGTCGAGGTGACCTGATCATGCGGCCAATGCTTCTCATCCGCCTGTTGCTCGCAGCCCTCTGCCTGGCCGGGCTAGCGACCGCGCCCGCCCGCGCCGACATCACCGTCGACGTCAACCAGGCCGCGGTGCAGCCCCTGCCGATCGCCATCCCCAGCTTCAGCGGGTCGGCGCCCTATGGCGACGACATCGCCAAGGTGATCACGGCGAACCTGCAGCGCTCGGGCCTGTTCAAGCCGCTGGACCCGGCCACCTTCACCGACAACAGCCTGAACGTGAACCAGCCCCCGGCCTTCTCGGCCTGGAAGCAGATCAACGCCCAGGCCCTGATCATCGGCCGCACCAGCCTGGACGCGGACGGCCGCCTGCATGTGGATTTCGCCCTGTGGGACGTGTTTTCGCAGAAGCAGATCCCGCTCACCGCCGCCGGCGGCGGCATGACCCTGACCTCAACCCCCGACAACTGGCGGCGGGTGGCGCACAAGATCTCGGACCAGGTCTATGAGAAGCTGACCGGCGAGAAGGGCTATTTCGACAGCCGGGTGGTGTTCGTGGCCGAGAGCGGCCCGAAGGCTAAGCGGGTCCGGCGCCTGGCGATCATGGACCAGGATGGCGCCAATCCCAGCTATCTGACCGAGGGCGCGACCCAGGTCTTCACCCCGAGGTTCTCCGCGGCGACGCAGGAAATCACCTACATGTCGCTACGCGACGACGGGGCCTCGCTCTACCTGTTCAACATCGAGACCGGCCGCCAGGAGACCCTGGGCCGGTTCAAGGGCATGGTGTTCGCCCCCCGCTTCTCGCCCGACGGCAACCAGGTCGCCTTTTCCATCGAGGAGCGCGGCAACACCGACATCTTCGTCATGGACCTGCGCTCGCGGGCGCTGAAGCGCCTGACCGCCGATCCTTCGATCGACACCTCGCCCGCCTATTCGCCCGACGGCTCCAAGCTGGTGTTCAACTCCGACCGCGGCGGCAGCCCGCAGATCTATGTGATGAACGCCGACGGGTCCGGCCAGCATCGCATCTCCTTCGGCGAGGGCCGCTACACCACCCCGGTCTGGTCGCCCCGCGGCGACCTGATCGCCTTCACCAAGCAGACAGGGAACACCTTCCACATCGGGGTGATGCGGCCGGACGGCTCGGGCGAGCGCATCCTGACCACCGCCTATCTGGACGAGGGCCCGACCTGGGCCCCCAACGGCCGGGTGCTGATGTTCTTCCGCCAGCAGCCCGGTGGCTCGCCCCGCCTCTGGACCGTCGACGTCAGCGGCCGGGTGGAGCAGGCTGAGCCTTATCCGGGCGCCGCCGACGATCCGGCCTGGTCGCCGCTGTTAAATTGAACCGGATACCGCCCTCGCGCATATTGTTTCCAGCTTGTGAGGATTTTGCGGGCCGGTTCGTCCTATAGAAGCCACGTTTTGACCTGCAAAGGTTGGTCGAGATCCTACTGCCAAGGAGCACGCGCATGACTTTCGACGTTCGGCGGACCATCAGGCTGGCGCTGGTCGCCGGGGCGGCCATCTCCATCGCCGCATGCGCCTCCCATCCCAAGCCGGCGCCCGAGCCGCCGCCGGCCCCGCCCCCGGCTCCGGCCCCCGCGCCGCCGCCGCCCCCGCCGCCGGCCCCCGTGGCCCAGGCCCCGGTCGGCCCGGCCCCGGGCTCGATCCAGGACTTCGTGGTCAACGCCGGCGACCGGGTCTATTTCGACCTCGACCAGTACAACATCAGAGCCGACGCTGAGCCGGTGCTGACCGCCCAGGCGGGCTGGCTGACCAAGTATCCGCAGGTGAAGGTGCGCATCGAAGGCAATTGCGACGAGCGCGGCACCCGCGAATACAACTTCGCCCTGGGCGGCCGCCGGGCCAATGCGGTGCGCGACTTCCTGGTCGCCCACGGCGTCGCCGCCTCGCGCATCGAGACCGTCTCCTACGGCAAGGAACGGCCGGTGGATCCGGGCACGGGCGAGGACGCCTGGGCGCATAACCGCAACGGCCATACCGCGATCACCGCCGGCGCCCAGTAGGGCCGCCGGAGCTTCTGTACCCGGTTCAGATGACCCCTGGTTCACGCCAGGGGTCATCGCCGTATTTCGGACCCCGCCTCCAGGTCATATCGACTGATGCAGCCTCTTCTCCGCTCCGCCTGCGCCCTTGCCCTGTTCGGGCTTATGATCGGCTCGCCCGTCCACGCCCAGTCCGCGGGCGGCGGGGCGGCCGCAGCGCCGCAATTCGACCCCAACGAGCCGCCGAAGAAGCGCCTCGACCGGCTGGAGCGCGAGGTCAACGAGGTGCGCTCGATCGTCCTGCAGGCCAGGGCCACCGGCAAGCCGGTGGAGATCAAGGACGCCGGGCCCGACCCCGAGGTCGCCGCCCTGCAGACCAAGCTGGACGACCTGGAGACCACCCTGCGCGGCCTGACCGGCCAGGTGGAGGAGCTGGGCCACCGCGCCGACCAGGCCAGGCAGGACGCCGCCACCGCCCAGGCCGCCGCCGGGGCCCTGTCCGATCGAATGGACAAGCTGGAAAAGACCGTCGCCCTGCTCACCGCCCCGCCCCCGCCGCCTGCACCCCCGGCCAACGCGGCGGCGGTCCCGCCGGCGGCCACTGGCCCGGCGGCCGCCGTCGACGCCAAGTCGGCCTACGACCAGGCCCGGCAACTGATGCTCAGCGGCGACTATCCGGGCGCGGCGGCCGCGCTCCAGGCCTATCTGGACCGCTATGGCGACCAGCCCAGCGCCCCCACCGCCCGCTACTGGTTGGGCAAGGTCAAATATGCCGAGGGCGACTATGCCGGCGCCGCCGAGGCCTCGATCGCCTCGATCCGCGGCTGGCCCAAGACCGCCTGGGCCCCCGACGCGGTGATCGACATGTCCCAGGCCCTGATCAAGCTGAACAAGCCCGACGACGCCTGCGCCGCCCTGCACGAGCTGGAGCGCAAATACCCCAAGGCGCCGCCCGCCACCAAGTCCCGCGCCGCCGCCGTCCGCCAGCAGGCGCAGTGCGGGCGGTGAGGCGGTGGTGACTTGGAGCCGCCTGTTTCCAATCTGATCACTCCCGCCTTCGACCGGAAGCTCGCGCCGGACAGCCGCCGCCCCATCGCCGTCGCCTATTCCGGCGGCGGGGATTCCCTCGCCGCCCTGGTCGCGACCCTGGCCTGGGCGCGCAGGGCCGAGCGGCCGGTCATCGCCCTGCACGTTGACCACGGCCTCCAGGCCGACAGCAGCGCCTGGACGCGGCAGGCGGAGGCGACGGCGCGCCAGCTCGGCGCCGACTTCGCCGTCCTCGCCTGGACCGGCGAGAAGCCCCGACGTGGCCTCGCCGCCGCCGCCCGCCGCGCCCGCCACGCCCTGATCGCCGAAGCCGCCCGCGCCAGGGGCGCCGAGGTCGTGGTGTTCGGCCACACCGCCGACGACCGCCTGGAGGCCGAACTGATGCGCGCCGAGGGCTCCAGCCTCGGCTGGCTGCGCGAATGGAGCCCCTCGCCGGTCTGGCCCGAAGGCCGCGGCGTCTTCCTGCTGCGCCCCCTGCTCGGCCTGCGCCGGGCCGAGATCCGCGCGCGCCTGGAGCCCTTGGGCTTGGCCTGGATCGAGGACCCGGCCAATGTCGACCCGGCCTCGCCGCGGGCCCGCGCCCGCCTACGGCTGGGGAGCGAGACCCTGCCGCCCCTGCCGCAGGACCGGGACATTGAAGCCTTGGCCGTCCTCGCCGCTTCCGCGCGGGCAGACGACGCCGGCGGCCTCGCCTTCGATCGTGCGAGCCTCGTCGCTACGCCGCCCGACATCGCCCGCCGCCTGCTCTCCGCCGCCCTGGCCTCGGTCGGCGGCGGCGAGGCCCCGCCGCGGCGGGAGCGGCTGGAAGCCCTGGTCGCCCGCCTGGCCGGGACCCGCACCTGGATCACCACCCTCGCCGGCGTGCGGCTGGAAGCCGACCACGATATCCGTCTCGCGCGCGAAGCCGGCGCCTATCGCCGCCACGCCTTACCCGGCCTCCAGCTGGCGCCGGGCGAGACCGGCGTCTGGGACGGCCGCTTCGAAATCGAGAACCGCTCGGACGCCGCCGCCCAGGTCCTGCCCCTGGCCGGCCGCGCGGCGAGGCTTTGTAAAGACCAGCGCGATAGTCTAAGGGCGTGGCCCGCGGCTCTGCGCGGGGGCCTGCCGGCGATTGTCGGCGCTTCCGGCGAAGCCTGTTCACCGGTTCTGGGACCTTGCCGCGGCCTTTTGGCCCGAACGCTGGTCAAGACCCGGTTCTGGGGCGCCTGCGGCGTGATCTCGCAGGAATTTCGGAGCGAAGTTGCTGGCGCGGCGTTGACGCGCGTGGCGGAATGACGTGGGGCGTCCTATGTTTGGACGTCTGAAGACTGCCTATTGAGGGCGAGGTTGATGAATCTGCGTAATCTGGCGATCTGGGCCTTTATCATTATCGTGGCCGTGGCGCTGTTCGGCATCATGCAGACGACCGGAAAGCCCGCCAGCGAGGAAGTGACCTACTCGCAGTTGCTGCATCAGGTCGACGCCGGCCATGTGAAGCAGGCCACGATCAAGGGCGACCAGGTCGAGGCCGAAGTCGGCAACAGTCATACGATCACCGCGACCACGCCAGAAAACCAGGACGAGCTGGTCAAGAAGCTGGAAACGGCGCAGGCCGACATCAGGGTCAAGCCGATCGGCGGCAATCCCGTGGTCTCCATCCTGGTGCAGCTGCTGCCGATCCTGCTGATCGCCGGCGTGTGGATCTTCTTCATGCGCCAGATGCAGGGCGGGGCCCGCGGAGCCATGGGCTTCGGCAAGTCCAAGGCGCGCCTGCTGACCGAAAACAAGAACCGCGTCACCTTCGACGACGTCGCCGGGGTGGACGAGGCCAAGGAAGAGCTGTCGGAAATCGTCGACTTCCTGAAGGACCCCGGCAAGTTCCAGAAGCTGGGCGGCAAGATCCCCAAGGGCGCCCTGCTGGTCGGCCCTCCGGGCACCGGCAAGACCCTGCTGGCCCGCGCGGTCGCGGGCGAGGCGGGCGTGCCCTTCTTCACCATCTCCGGCTCGGACTTCGTGGAAATGTTCGTCGGCGTCGGCGCCAGCCGCGTGCGCGACATGTTCGAGCAGGCCAAGAAGAACGCCCCCTGCATCATCTTCATCGACGAAATCGACGCGGTGGGCCGTCACCGCGGCGCCGGCCTGGGCGGCGGCAATGACGAGCGCGAGCAGACCCTGAACCAGCTGCTGGTCGAGATGGACGGCTTCGAGGCCAACGAGGGCATTATCCTGGTGGCCGCGACCAACCGCCCCGACGTGCTGGATCCGGCCCTCCTGCGCCCCGGCCGCTTCGACCGCCAGGTGGTGGTGCCCAATCCCGACGTGACCGGCCGCGAGAAGATCATCCGCGTCCATATGCGCAACGTGCCCCTCGCCAGCGACGTCAATGTCCGCACCCTGGCCCGCGGCACCCCCGGCTTCTCGGGCGCCGACCTCGCCAACCTGGTCAACGAGGCGGCCCTGATGGCCGCCCGGCGCAACAAGCGCATGGTCTCGATGTACGACTTCGAGATGGCCAAGGACAAAGTCATGATGGGCGCCGAGCGCAAATCCATGGCCATGAGCGAGGAAGAGAAGAAGAACACCGCCTATCACGAGGGCGGCCACGCCCTGGTGGCCCTGACCGTCCCGGGCGCCGACCCGGTGCACAAGGCGACCATCATCCCCCGCGGGCGCGCGCTCGGCATGGTCATGCAGCTGCCGGAAGGCGACCGCTATTCCATGAACTACCAGCAGATGACCTCGCGCCTCGCGATCATGATGGCTGGCCGGGTGGCGGAGGAGCTGATCTTCGGCAAGGACAAGATCACCTCGGGCGCGTCCAGCGACATCCAGGCCGCGACCGGCCTGGCGCGTAACATGATCACCCGCTGGGGCTATTCCGACCTGCTGGGCACGGTTTCCTACGGCGACAACCAGGAAGAGGTGTTCCTGGGCCACTCTGTAGCGCGCACCCAGAACGTCTCCGAAGACACCGCCCAGAAGATCGACATGGAGGTTCGCCGCCTGGTGCAGATGGGCCTGGACGAGGCGCGCCGGATCCTGTCCGAGCGGCTCGACGACCTGCACACCCTGGCCAAGGCGCTCCTGGAATACGAGACCCTGAGCGGCGAGGAGATCGTCAACGTGATGAAGGGCATCAAGCCCGTGCGCGACGACGTGGAAGACCGCCGGCCCATCGGCCCCTCGGTCTCGGTGCCCCTGACCCACGCCGACCCCAAGCCGGCGTGATCTCCGGGCGCTGTTTGGTCATGGGGGTGGTCAACATCACCCCCGACAGCTTCTCCGACGGCGGTCGTTTCCTTGAGGAGCCGGCCGCCGTTTCGCATGCGCGCAGGCTGGTCGCCGAGGGCGCCGACCTGCTCGACATAGGCGGCGAATCCACCCGCCCCGGCGCGGCGCCCGTGTCCGAGGCCGAGGAGCTGGCTCGCGTTATCCCGGTGATCAGGGCGATCCGTGCCGAGAGCGCCATCCCGATCTCGGTCGACACCATGAAGCCGGCCGTGGCCCGCGCGGCCATCGAGGCCGGCGCGAACATCTGGAACGACGTCATGGCCCTCGGCGCGCCCAGCGCCCCGGAGACCGCAGCCGAGCTCGGCTGCGAGGTGATCCTGATGCACATGCTGGGCGATCCCCGGACCATGCAGGACGACCCGCGCTATGACGACGTGGTCGAGGACGTGGCCGCTCGGCTGATGCAGCGGGTCGAGGCCGCGGTCGCCGCCGGCGTCCGGCGCGAGGCCATCTGGCTCGATCCCGGTGTCGGCTTCGGCAAGAAGCTGGAGCACAACCTGGCCCTGATCGCTCATATGGACCGGCTGGTCGGCCTGGGCCACCGGGTGCTCTTGGGCGCCAGCCGCAAGAGCATGATCCGCAAGATAGACCCCGCCGGCGCCACCGCAGCAGACCGCCTGGGCGGCTCGCTGGCCGTGGTCCTGGCCGGCGCCCGGGCCGGCGTCGCCGCGGTGCGCGTGCATGACGTACGCGAGACGCGCCAGGCCCTGATGACCCAGGCGGCGATCGACGCGGCGCGCTGAAATCTATTCCTCGTCCGGATAGGGGCCTTTGCCGCCCTCGGCGATGAAGCGGTCGATGCGGGCGTCGATCACCGGCAGGGGCACCGAGCCCAGCTCCAGCACCGCATCGTGGAAGGCGCGGATGTTGAACTTCGGCCCAAGGGCCTTCTCGGCCTTGGCCCGCGCCTTTTCGATCTGCAGCTCACCCAGATAGTAGGACAGGGCCTGGCCGGGCCAGGAGATGTAGCGGTCGACCTCGGTGGTGATCTCGCGCTCGGAGAGGGCGGTGTTGTCGCGCAGGTAGCCTTGAGCCTGTTGGCGGCTCCAGCCCATGTGGTGCACGCCGGTGTCGACCACCAGGCGCGCCGCCCGCCACATCTGATAGCTCAGCATGCCGAAGCGGTCATAGGGCGTGGGGTACATGCCCATTTCGTCGCCCAGTTGCTCGCAATAGAGCGCCCAGCCCTCGCCATAGGCCGAGATGTAGCTGCGGCGTCGGAACTCCGGCTGGGCCTTGTTCTCCGCCGCCAACGGGATCTGGAAAGCGTGGCCGGGGGCGGACTCGTGCAGGGTCAGCGCCCTAAGCGCATAGAGCGGACGTGAAGGCAGGTCATAGGTGTTGACCAGATAGACCCCCGGCCCGCCACGGCCGGCGGTGTAGTAGGGGGCGATCTCGGGCGCCACGGGCGTGATGGCGAACCGGGAGCGCGGCAGGTGGCCGAACCAGGTCCCCGCCTTGCCATCGAACTCCTTGGCGATGAAGGCGGCGTCTTTCAAAAGCTCGTCCGGCGTCTGGGCGTAGAACCGCTTGTCGGTGCGCAGAAAGGTCAGGAAGGCCGGGAAATCACCGGAAAATCCGGAGTCCTTCATCGCCTGCAGCATCTCGGTATGGATGCGCGCCACTTCCGACAGGCCGATCTGGTGGATCTGGTCCGGGGTCAGGTCGACCGTGGCGAATTCGAGGATCTTGGACTGGTAATAGGCCTTGCCGTCCGGCATGGCCTCGGCCGCCAGGCTCTCCTGCGCATGGGGCAGGTAGTCCTCGCGCATGAATTTCAGCAGCGCCTGGTGCGCCGGGATCACCTTCTCGGCGATCGTCTTGATCGCCTCGGCCCGCAGCGCCGCCTGCTCGGCCGCCGGGATCGCCGCCGGCATGTCGACGAACGGCTTGTAGAAGGTGGTGTCCTTCGGGTCCTTGGCCTCGGCTACCGCGGCGATGGTGGCGTCGCGGCCCTGCAGAGTGACCTTGGGCGGGGTGAAGCCGCGGGCGAGGCCGGCGCGCATATTGTCGGTCTCGTCGGCGAAATACCGCGGGACCTCGTTCAGCTGGGTCAGGAAGTTCTTGTAGTCGGCTTCCGTCTTGAAGGTCTCGCGGCTCTCGCCGGCGAGGTCGCCCCAGAAGTAGCTGTCGGAATTGAGCGGCTTCTCCCACTCGCGGAATTTCTGGGCGTTCAGCAGCGAGACGATCTGGGCGCGATAGACGGCGTAGTCGACCTGGGCGCCTTTGGAGAGTTCGGCGGGCTTGATCCGGTCCAGCTCGCCCAGGGTCTTGGTCCAGTAGGCCAGCCGCAGGCCCTGCGCCTTGGCGCTGACGTCCGGCAGGTGCGCCTCGATCGGCCCGCCGGTATCGTCGTCATCGACCAAAAGCTGCGCCTTCCGCCAGGCCCATTCGCGCGAATAGATCGCCTTGAACTGAGCATCGGCTGTCGGATGCGCCGCCATGGCCGAACCCTCGGCGAGCGACAGCGCCGCCGCCGCGACGAAAGACAACCAGACCCTGCGCATTCCGACACTCCCCGAGACCATGGCCGGCATGGATAGCGAAAAAGCCTGAGCCGGGGAAAGGGCGCCGGGAAAGCGCTTCAGCCGGCGGCGATCTTCTCCACCCGCCCATCCGCCAGGCGGAACACCGCGTCCTGCGGCGCCTCCTGGCGCAGGGCCTCGGCCGGCTCCAGGCCCAGATAAAGCCCGCGCAACACCCGGCCGGCGACGCCGTGCGATATGGCGATGCGCGGCTTTGCATCGGCCTGCGCCTCGGCCAGCCAGTCGCCCAGGCGCGCGGCGAAGGCCTCATAGGTCTCGCCGCCCGGGGCGCGGAAGAAGAAGTCGTAGCGGGTGGTCCCGGCCCGGGCGCCTGGCGAAGCGGACTCGATCTCCTCGTCGGTCAGCGCTTCCCACTCGCCAAGACGGACCTCGGCCAGGCGAGCATCGGTCTCGAAACCGACGCCCGGACCCAGTTCGGCGCAGAGAAGTCGGGCCGTGTGGATGGTTCGCCCGAGCGGGCTGGCCTGGATGCGCCAGCCTTCGGGCGAGCCGATCAGCCGCTTGAGAAGCCGCCCGTTGGCTGAGGCCTGCTCCAGGCCCAGGGCGGTGAGGGGCGAGTCCAGTCCCCCCTGGAATCGCCCCTCGTTGTTGTAGGTCGTCCGGCCATGACGCACGAGATAGATCATGGCCGCCGCCTCACCGCTCCCCCCTCGGGAAGCTCACTGAACTCGAAAACTAGATATAGCGCCGCAGCGAGCGGGCCAGTTCGGTGGCGCCGGAGCGCTTCTTGGGCTGTTGCGGCTGATAGGCCACCCGGGCGTGCTCGATGCAATAGGGGCCTTCGCCGGCGCGGCGTCCGCAGAAGGTGAAGCCGTCCGAGGACGGGTCGCCGATCGGCCACTTGCACATGTGCGCGCCCAGGGTCAGCACGGTGGCCGAGCCGGGCTCCTCCACATAGACGGTCGGGACCGGCGCCGGCTGAGCGGGCGTCTCGACCCGGCGCGGAGCCGGGGCGGTGGCGACCGGACGCGGCGGCCGCGGGGCCTTGAACACCGGGCGGGTAGGCTGCGAGGGCGCAGCTCGGCCCGACAGGCCCAACCGGTGGACCTTGCCGATCACGGCGTTGCGGGTCACTCCGCCCAATTGTTTGGCGATCTGACTGGCGGACAGGCCGTCCAGCCAAAGACGCTTCAGGTTCTCAACGCGCTCATCGGTCCAGCCCACGGCTCACCTCCACCCGCCTTCATGCGGCCCCGCCCGCCTCGGGATTCAACATCTAGTCCCAGGCGCCCCGACCGGGGCTCGCTCCTACTAGATACAGTAACTAAACTCTTAACGGACACAATGGGCGCCATGTCGTCCGTCCACAGGATCAATATATAGTGGGTTAATGAGTCGCATGCCACGAGGCTTGCGTGGCGCTTGCGCGGCGCCCCTTGCCGAGGCCGGCGCCAGAGCGCACATCAAGGCGCATGAAAGACATGGCCGACAGCACGGCATCGCCCGTGATCCCGCCGATCCCCAGGGCCTATCCGGGGGTCAATTGGACCGGCGTCCAGACCCTGTACCTGAAAGAGGTGCGGCGCTTCTGGAAGGTCGGGATGCAGACCGTGGCCGCGCCCGTGGTCAATACCCTGCTCTATCTGATGGTGTTCACCGTGGCGGCCAAGGGCGCCCGCCCCCCGGTCAACGGCGTGCCCTTCGCCGTATTCATCGGCCCCGGCCTGATCATGATGTCGATCATGAACGCGGCTTTCGCCAATTCGTCGTCGTCGCTGATGCAGGCCAAGATGATGGGCCTGACCCAGGACTTCCTGACCCCGCCCTTGACCCCCACCGAACAGGTCTGGGCCTTCGCCGCCGGCTCGGCCACCCGGGGTATCTTCGTCGGTGTGATCACGGCGCTTTCGGTGTTCGTGTTCGCTCGCTTCCAGATCACGCACTGGTGGGCGGTGCTCTATTTCGGCTTCGGCGCTTCGCTGGTCATGGGCATGCTGGGCATGGTCGGGGGCCTGTGGGCCGAGAAATGGGATCATCTGGCTGCGGTGACCAATTTCGTGGTCATGCCGATGAGCTTCCTCTCCGGCACCTTCTATCTGGTCGACCGCCTGCCCGAGCCGTTCCGCACGGTGTCGCACTACAACCCCTTCTTCTACATGATCTCCGGCTTCCGCTACGGCTTCATCGGCCAGATGGACGGCTCGCTCAGCGCCGGTGTGTGGCTGGTTGCGGTGCTGACCGTGATCATGGCCGGGGCCTGCTGGTGGCTGTTCCAGACGGGGTATCGCCTGAAGACCTGAGGCCGGTCTGGCCTCTGTCACACCCACAAGGTTGACAGAAACCGCCGCTACGGCGAAAAGCCTCGGCCTTCCGGGCTCCCCGCGTGGGAGCCCTTGCGTCTTTGGGAGGCCTCGATGTCCGACGCAAAGCCCGCCGCCAGCACCGACCATATCATGGGCGTCTACAATCGCGCCCCGCTGGCCTTCGAGCGAGGCGAAGGCTGCCGCCTGTATTCCACCGAGGGCGAGGCCTATCTGGACTGCGTCGCCGGCATCGCCGTCAATGCGCTGGGCCACGCCCATCCCAAGCTGGTCGGAGCCCTGACCGCCCAGGCGCAGAAGCTGTGGCACGTCTCCAACGTCTATCGCATCCCCGAGCAGGAGGCCCTGGCGGGCAAGCTGTGCGACGCGACCTTCGCCGACGTGGTGTTCTTCACCAATTCCGGCACCGAGGCGGTGGAGTGCGCGCTGAAGACCGCTCGCAAGTATCACTGGGCCAATGGACAGCCGGAGCGGATCGACGTGATCGGCTTCGAGGGCGCCTTCCACGGCCGTTCCTACGCCGCGGTGTTCGCCGCCGGCAACCCGGCCTATGTCGAAGGCTTCGGCCCGCCGCTGCCCGGCTTCACCCGCCTGCCCTTCGGCGACATGGAGGCGGTGCGCGCAGCCATCTCGCCCACCACCTGCGCCGTCATCGTCGAGCCGGTGCAGGGCGAAGGCGGTTGCCGCTCGCTGACCGAGGCCCAGTTGAAGGAACTGCGCCAGATCTGCGACGAATCCGGCGCACTGCTGATCTATGATGAAGTCCAGTGCGGCCTTGGCCGCACCGGCCGCCTGTTCGCCCACGACTGGGCCGACGGCGAGGCCAACCCCGACATCATGTGCGTAGCCAAGGCCCTTGGCGGCGGCTTCCCGGTCGGGGCGTGCCTCGCGACCGCCGAGGCCGCCAAGGGCATGACCGTCGGCTCGCACGGCTCGACCTATGGCGGCAACCCCCTGGCCATGGCCGTGGCCAGCGCCGCAGTGGAAGAGATCACGAAGCCCGAGACCCTGGCCCATGTGCGCGAGGTCTCCGGCTACCTGACCCAGCAGCTTGCGGGCCTGAAGGACCGCTATCCCGACGTGGTGCTGGACATCCGCGGCAAGGGCCTGCTGATCGGGGTCAAGCTCGCCACCAACAATCGCGAGTTCATGGGCCTGGCGCGGGACCAGCACCTCCTGGTCGCCGGCGGCGGCGACAACTGCGTGCGCCTGCTGCCGCCCCTCGTGCTGTCGCTGGACGAGGCCCGCGAGGCGATCGAGAAATTCGAGAAGGCCTGCGAAGCCGCCCGACGAAAAGCGGCCGCTTAAGACAGCCCAAGCGTTTCATGCGTATCCCCTTGGCCTCGGTGGCCCCGTTCTGAGACCAGAGCGGGGCGCCTCTCGGATTTTCCCCGATGACCGCTCATCCCCGCCATTTCGTCGACCTCTGGAAGCAGGACGTGGCGACCCTGCGCGCCCTGATCGCCGACGCCCGCGCCCGCAAGACCGCTCGCCTGGGCTGGCCCAAGGGCCGCTTCGACGCCGACGCCCCGGCCCGGGATCGCACCCTGGCCATGATCTTCGAGAAGAATTCGACCCGCACCCGCTTCTCGTTCGACGCCGCCATCCGCCAGCTGGGCGGCCGCTCGATCATCGCCACCGCCAGCGATATGCAGCTCGGCCGCGGCGAGACGGTGGAGGACACCGCCAAGGTGCTCTCGCGCATGGTCGATGCGGTGATGATCCGCGCCAACAGCCACGAGACTCTGGAGCGCTTCGCAGCCGCCTCGGCCGTGCCCGTTATCAACGGCCTGTCGGACAAGAGCCACCCCTGCCAGATCATCGCCGACCTCATGACCTATGAAGAGCACCGTGGCGACGTGGCGGGGCGGACCCTGGCCTGGGTCGGCGACGGCAACAACATGTGCGCCAGCTTCATGCACGTGGCCGGCCAGCTGGGCTTCACCCTGCGCGTCGCCGCGCCCGCCGCCTATGCGCCGAACCGCGACGACATCGTGCTGGGGATCGAGCGCGGAGCCAGGATCGAGATCACCGAGGACCCGCGCGAGGCCGTCGCCGGGGCCGACGCGGTGATCGCCGACACCTGGGTTTCCATGGGCGACCTGGACCACGACGAACGCCTGGCGGCGCTGGAGCCCTATCAGGTCGACGCCGACCTGATGGCCCTGGCGGCGCCCGACGCCCTGTTCCTGCACTGCCTGCCCGCCCACCGCGGCGAGGAGGTGACCGACGAGGTGCTGGACGGCCCGCAGTCGGTGGTCTGGGACGAGGCGGAAAACCGCATCCACGCCCAGAAGGCCATCCTGGCCTGGTGCTTTGGGGGCTAGGCTCGCAATTTCCTGCGGGCTCACCTATTTTGAGGCCCACCGCCCACAACACCCGCTCATCCCGGCGAATGCCGGGACCCAGATCATATGGCTCGCCCCTGGGCGAAAGAGCCGCAAGTCATTCCCGATGACGGCGCTTTAGGATCTGGGTCCCGGCATTCGCCGGGATGAGCGGACAGATTTGCAGCAAGCCCTAAGTGACCGAACCTACCCCCCTCGCCCCGCCTCCCACCGACGATCTCGTCGCCGCCTTCCAGATCGGCGAGCGCCCCGTGCGCGGTCGCATCGCCCGACTGGGTCCGATGGTCGACGAAATCCTGACCCGGCACGACTATCCCGAACCCGTGGCCAACCTGCTGGGCGAAGCCTGCGCCTTGACCGCCCTGGTGGGGGCTAGCCTCAAGTTCGACGGCCGGCTGATCCTGCAGGCTCAGGGCGACGGGCCAGTGGCTTATGTGGTGGCCGACTACGACACCGAGGGCTTCCTGCGCGGCTATTGCCGCTTCGACGCCGAACGGGTGGCCGAGGCCAGCAAGGGCTTCACCCGGCCGGGCGCCAAGAGCCTTTTGGGCCAGGGCGTCTTCATCATGACCATCGACCAGGGCGCGGACATGGAGCGCTACCAGGGCGTCACGCCCATTGAGGGCGAAACCCTGGCCCTCTGCGCCGAGCACTATTTCGCCCAGTCGGAGCAGACCCCGACCCGCGTGCGTCTCGCGGTCGGCCAGGCGACCACGGACGCTGAGCCCAAGTGGCGGGCCGGCGGCATCCTGATGCAGAACATCGCCGGCGACGAAGCCCGTGGCGAGACCCGCGAGGCCTGGCGCACTGCCCAGGCTCTGTTCGAGACTGTCGGCGAGGACGAGCTGATCGACCCCACCATCGCCCCCGAACAGTTGCTCTGGCGGCTGTTCCACGAGGAGGGGGTGCGGCTGTTTCAGCCGAAGGCCCTGCACGCCTTCTGTCGCTGTTCCATGGAGCGGATCGAGAGCGTGGTCGGGAGCTTTACGCCCGAGGAGCGCGCCGAAATGGTCGAAGCCGACGGCAAGATTCACGTCACCTGCGAATATTGCTCGCGGACCTACGAACTCGAGCCCGGCGCCGTAGAGCCGTAGGTCAGTTTGGAATTTGCCTGGGTCGCTAGTGGCTCATCCTCGGGCCGGGTTGCGCTGGCGGCGCGCTCCTCTCGCTAATGAGAGACGTGCTCCGTAGGTTCGCCCCGTATCGCCAGCGCCCCCTCAGAACCGTGGCGTCTCGGCCAGGACGTCAGCGCCTTGGGCGCGCAGGCGTTCCTGGTCCATGGCGTGGACCAGGCCCTGGGCGCGCGGGTCGGAGAACAGCCGCGCCGCCGTGGCCATGGTCTGCAGCGAAGTGGAATCCACCCCGAAGGCCTTGGCCAGGGCGTCGAAGGGTGAGCGGCGGATGCTGACCGTCTTCAGGCGCACGGTCTGGCCTTCCAGATGGGCCAGAACCTTGGCCCGCTCCACCGCCTGGTAGAAACCGCCCAGTTCATCGACCAGGCCCCACTTCTTGGCGTCTACCCCGGTCCAGACGCGGCCCTTGGCGATCTCTCGCACCTTGTCCGGGCTCAGGTGACGGCCCTCGGCGACCCGGCCGATGAAGCCATCATAGACCCGGTCGATCTCGGCGGCGAAGGCGGCCTTCTGCTGGGGGGTGAAGTCCTGGGTCGCGCTGTCGGCCCCCGCATATTCGCCCCCGACATTGATGTCGTGCAGATCGACGCCGAAACGGGCCAGGGCCGGCCCCAGGGCGAACTTGCCGCCGAAAACCCCGATCGAGCCGGTCAGGGTGGTGGGCTCAGCCACGATCGACGAGGCCTGGGACGAGATCCAGTAGCCGCCCGAAGCGCCATAGGTTCCCATCGACACCACCACCGGCTTCTGCGCCTTGGCCGCGCGCACGGCGGCCAGGATCTGTTCCGAGGCGGTGTCCGAGCCGCCGGGGGAGGAAACGCGGAACACGATGGCCTTGACCGCGCTGTCCTTGGCCGCGGCCTGCAGCGCGCCGGCGATGGCGTCGGAATTGGCGTTCTCGGCCCCGAAGCTGGCCTCGTTGGGGCCGGTCATAATGGCCCCCTCGGCGTTGACCACCGCCACCACCGGCTGCCCGACCGTGGACGCTTCGACGGTCTTGTTGGCCGAGATATAGTCGTCGACCGACACCACCTTGGCCCCGTCGCCGCCCTGGATGATCGCCGCCTCCTCGGCCTCGGGCACCTGGCCCACATGGTCGATCAGACCCTTGGTCTTGGCGTCGGCCGCGTCATAAGGCCCGGCTTCGAGCACGGCGCGCAGCTGGGCGGGCGCTTTCTTACGGTCGGCCGCAGCGGCGTCGGTGGCGCTGTCGTAGACCGAAGTCATCCAGCCGGTCTCGGCCTCGCGGTGGGCCGGGGTGTAGTTGTCGTAGAGATAGCCGTTGACCGCGTTCTTGAACTCCTTGCGCTGCTCGAAGTCGGCGGTGACGCCGTACTTGTCGAAGAAGCGCTTGAAGAACACGTCCGACATCGACATGCCGGTGACCTGGAACGGCGCGCCCGGTTGCATCCAGAACTGGTCGGCCGCCGCCCCCAGCATGTAGGTCGAGGCTATGGCGCCGGAGGAATAGAGCCCCTGGCTGTGGGCGATGATCGGCTTACCCGACTCGCGGAAATGCTTGAACGCCAGGCGCAGCTCATCGGCCTCGCCCGGCTCCATGCCGCCCTCCGGCAGGCGCACGAACAGGGCCTTGACCCGGCCGTCGCCCTCGGCCCGATGCAGCGCCTGGACCACGCTCATCACAGCCAGGCCACGGTTGGTGAAGGGCAGCACGCCGTCGGGTTCCTGGTCGGTCATCGCCCGGCGCAGGTCCAGGGCCAGCACCGTCTTGGCCGGGGTCGCAGCGGGATGGGCCGCACTGGCGATCAGGCTGAGGATCAGGAACGGCACGCCGATGAAGAACAGCACCAGCCCGGCGAAGACCCCGGCCATGGTCAGCAGAAATTGTCTCATCTTCGTCCCGGACAGGCGGTTTTCGGCAGGTTGAAGCCTCGCCCCGTCAATACGCAGCCGCTCGGCGCGTGCATAGGGCCGCGACCGATTAAATAATAGCAAGATCGTGGTCCGGAAGCTTGCGGGGCCATGTCCGGTTCTTGCCGAGGGCGGCGATTTTTGGGGGCGGGAAAATTGGTCGGAGTAGCAGGATTCGAACCTGCGACCCCCGCCTCCCGAAGACGGTGCTCTACCAGACTGAGCTACACTCCGACGCGAGGCGCGGCTTATAGATCAGCCGCGCCGGGGCCGCAAGCCGACTCGCGCCCGCCGGCGCGCCTTTCGTCCGACACTGTGTCGCAGTGCGGCGAAAGGCCAGGAAATCCAAGGCTTCGGGGCCTCGCCCACAGGGAACAGCGCTTTCAGCTTCGCCGTTTTTGCGATCGTGCGTCAGCCGCTGTTGCATTGGCCGAGGGGTTGCGATATTTCCCACCGCCTCGCGGCGCCCCAGGGTGACCGCGCCGCACACCGCGGCCCTGCTGGGGGATGGTGTAATGGTAACACAGCGGTTTTTGGTACCGTTATTCTAGGTTCGAGTCCTAGTCCCCCAGCCATCCTGCTTCGCGCTCCGCGCTTCGCAGGACCTGTCGCAAAATACCCAGTCGAAGCAGGATGCCCTTCGAAGCTTCAGCGAAGAAGGGCCCTTCCTGCCCCCCCCTACGGCTTCATCCCATAGCTCGCGAATTCCGCTTCGATGGTCGGCGAGGCGGCGCGGGCGGCCGTAAGGTCCGCGTGGCCTTCGGCGGTCAGGCCCTTGCGTAGTTCGGCCAAGCCCCGGCCATAGAGCGAGGCGGCCAGCTTGGGGCGCAGCTTCACCGCGGCCTGGTACTGGGCCAGGGCATCGTCGACGCGGCCCTGGCGCAGCAGCACGAAGGCGTAGCTGTCTACCGCCTCGGCATAGTCCGGCGACAGCTTGAGCGCGCTTTCGCAGTCGGCGCGGGCCGAATCGAGATTGATCCCCAGGACCGCCTGTCGCCAGCAGAGGTCGTTCAGCAGGGTGGCGTTTTTGTCGGCGCCGGTGCGCAGGTCGTAGAAGTCCTGGTTGGCCAGAGCCGTCTGGCCGCTCCGAGCGTAGGCGGTGGCCCTGGCCAGCTTCAGGCGGACATCGCGCGGGCCGATCCTCACCTTGGCCATGGCCGCCTGGCCGCCGGCGCGGTCGCCCTTCTGCAGCAGGGCGGCGGCGCGGATGAGCTGGGCCTCGTCGGCGGTGGGGTCGAGTTTCAGGGCCGCGTCGGCGTCGGCGACCTGACCGTCCAGGTCGGCAGGGTCGCGGTTTCGGGCCCGCGCCAGATAGGCGACGACCGATGGCTTGGCCGCGATGATCGCGTCATAGACCTTCTGCGCGTCGGCGCGCCGGCCGAGGCGCGCCAGGGCGTGGGCCTTCTCATAGAGCAGGCCGGTGTTTCCCGGATGCCGCGCCAGGGCCTGGTCCGCCTCGTCCACGGCTCGCGGGTCGCCCATCATGGCCAGGAGATTGATACGGAAAGCGGCGATCTGCAGGTTGTCGGGATCGCCCTGCATGGCTGCGGCGGCGTCCGTCAGGGCGTCCTCGAACCGGCCAGTGGCGCTGTAGACGCCTGCGCGAACATTGAGGATGTAGGCGTCGCTCGGGGCCAGGGCCAGCACCTTGTCCAGCCCGGTCAGGGCCTCGGCGTAGCGATGCTGTTCGGCGGCGATGACCGCGCGGCCGCGGGTGGCGTTGAAGTCGTTGGGGTCGATCGAGAAGGCCTTGTCGAAATCCTGCTGCGCCATGTCCAGTCGCCGCTGCTGCAGGTGGATCAGGCCGCGGGCGGAATAGGCCGCGGCGTTCTGCGGGTCGAGGGCGATGGCGCGTTCGAAATCAGCCAGGGCGTCGGCGATCTGACCCTTGGTGGCTCTGGCCCGGCCGCGGTCCATGAAATCTGCCGTGGTCTTCGCCTCGGGCGCCGGTTTGGCCTTGTCGGCCGGTTGGCTGAAAAGGCTGGGCGAGTTCAGGTAGACCGTCTTCTTGGACATGTCGGTCAGGATTGTGGTCGCCGCCGGCGCCTCGCTTGCCGGGAATTCCTGGGCTACGGACCGCATGCTGGCCACCACGGTGAAGACGCCCTTGTCGATCGAGATGGTGCGCCGCAAGGCGCGGCCGGCCACGGTCTTGTCGACCTGCTCGCCGCTGAAGGTGAAGCCCGCGCCATTGTTCGGCAGCAGCACCGTCTCTCGCGCCTCGGCATAGGCGGGATAGGGCACGGCGAACGGGGCGTCTGCATGAGGCCCCGGATCGCGCTTGAAGTCCGCCTTCCAGCCCAGCCTGGTGCTCTCGGCCTCATAGCGGCGCTCGGAGGTTCCGGACAGGTCCTCCCAGTTCATCTTCGCTGTTCCGTCCAGGGTCAGCCGCTCCTCGCCCGTCCTGGCGTCGAACTGGGCCGAGACCTTGGACGGCTCGATGAAGTCGTAATTTTCGGTCCAGTAGTGCTTCAACGCCCGGTCCAGGTCCGTGGCGGTGACGTTGTCGAGCTTCAGTTTGATCAGCAGCCCCTCATCGCCGCGGAAGACGGCTTCGGCGTGGGCCGGCGCGGGCTTATCGATCCCGGCCGTGGCGTCCAGCCTCAGCGACCGCTCCTCCTGCGGCTTGTCCAGCGGCTCGGGCGTCATCCGGATCAGGGCCGCATCGGCCGCGCGGATCGGCAGGCCCCAGCCGAAGGCCGGGGTCTTCAGGGTGTCGAGAGAAGTGTCGCCCGTGCGGGTGCCGTCGAGCCAATAGGCGCGCCCGGCTATGGTGGCGCGCACCAGCACGTGGTCGAAATAGCCGATCGCGGGGATGCGGCCGTCCATGCCGTCGCCGCCCGTGCTGCTGACGACCACCGGCTCGGCGGGAACATCCAACTGGTTCAGGAGAGCGATCAGCAGGGCGGTCTTGGCCTTGCAATCGCCAAAGCGACGGCTCCAGGTCTGGTCCGCGCCGGCCGGCACCAGGCCGCCGTCGTTCATGCCCAGAAAGACATAGCGAATCTGGTTCTGCACCAGGGCCAGGGCCGCGGCCGCTCGCGCCTTGGGGTCGGTGGTAGCGGCGCGGATCTTGGCCGCCTCGCCCGCCACCGGCGAGTCCGGCCCCAGCCTGGCCGCCTTTGCGTAGAGCGGCTGCATGATGCTGGAAAGGTCCGCCCAGGAGCTGAACTGACTCAGTTGCATGCTGCGCGGATAGGCGAAGCGTCCAGGAGCGCCGGTCGGTGGATGCAGGGGCTGCAGGTTGGCCTTGTCGAGCAGCAACTCGACCGCGCCGCCGGACGGCTTCGGCGCTGGCTGGTCGAAACCGTCGCCGACCAGCCAGCGGACGGGCCTGGCCTGGCTCCAGACCGCGCGCATCCGGACCCGATCGATCGGCGTGTCGGGCAGGGCGCCGATCAGATGCTCGCCACGCCCCTGAACCGCCGGGTCCTTGCGTGTCAGGGTGTAGGCCAGGTCGACCACATCGCCGACCTGCAGGCCTTCGGGCTGGATCACCGCGGTCAGCACGCCGTCCAGCATGGCCCGCTCGAGATTGTTTTCGCGGCGGACGATGGTGAAGTTCTGCTTGGCCAGCACGTTGATCACCTGGCCGCCGCGCAGGATGTCCAGACGGTGCACGGTCAAGGTGTCGGTGTCCGGGTTCCAGGGCAGGACCGTGGTGCCCAGGGCGTCGAGCCCTTGGGCGGTCTGGACCCGGGTGCGGGTCTCGGCATAGGTCGAGACGCCCTCGTCGCCGAAATGCACCTGCTGGTCCAGCAAAAGCACGTGGAAGGCGGCCTGGTCGGCCGCGGCCGCAAGCGCCTTGCTCGACGAGGCCGGCTGGACCCAGGGCGCCGGCGGCCCGATCACCGGCTTGTCGGCGGCATGGGCCGCCCCCGAAAGCAGTGCGAACGCCGCACCGAACACCAGAAGCCGCATCACCCCTCCCGAACGCGTCACCCGGCGGACGATAGCAGCACAGCTTGCAAGGACAACCGCACGCGCGTGCGCAGAGCAGCCGCTCGCCTCTGGCGCGAAACGGCCCTCGCCGTAAGCGATCGGCGCTGCTAGTGTTTTCGGTGACAGGTGGAGGACCGCCGTCACAGGCGGCGCGGGTGGCCGTGACCGGATCGAAGGCTGAAGGGCTGAAAGCCTATGAGGGGCGGCTCGCGCCTATGGCTCTGCTCGTCCTGCTGGCCGTGCTGGCCCTGGCCCTGGCCTCAGGTCACCTCTATTCGGTGCGCCAGAGCCGAGACTGGGTCGACCATAGCTACAGGGTGATCGACGCTACCCGCGGGCTGTTTTCGTTGGTGCAGGACGTGGAGGCGGGCGAACGCGGCTACATGGCCACGAACGACGCGCGTTTCCTCGACAACTACGATGCGAGCCGAGCCCAGATTCCGGCCTCCGAAGCGCACCTTCGCGACCTCGTGCGCGACAATGCCGACCAGACCGCCCGGGTGCGAGCCGTCGAGGATCTTGTCGACAAGCGGGTGGCGGTCGCCGAGCGGCGCGTGGAGCTGGCGCGAAGCGGGCGCATGGATTTGGCGCGGACCGTGCAGTTCGGAGAGGGCCAGGCTGCGATGGGTGCGCTGCGGGGCGAGATCCAGGGGGTGATCGACGCCGAGAACGCGCTGCTGGCCCAGCGAGCCCGGCGGGCGGCGAGCGTGGATCTGACCGGCTATCTGGTCGGGTTGCTGCTGGCCGGATCGGCCATTGCAGGCCTGGGGATCCTGACCGTCTCGGTCTCTGGGGCCAATCGGCGTCTGCGGCACGAGGTGGGCGAGCGCGAGGCCGCCGAAGGCGCCTTGCGCGAAAGCGAGGCGCGCTACCGCGCGGTGTTCCGCACCACCGCCGACCTGCTCTACGTGCTCGATGTGACCCCAGACGGCCGCTATGTGATGGCCGAGGTCAATCCGGCCTACGAGAGGGCCGTGGGCGCCAGCCTGGCGCAGCTTCGCGGGCTGGACGTAGAGGTGCTGGCCGGCGAGGCCCGGGGGGCGCAACTTGTCCGCCATCTGGACGCGGTCTGCGCCGTCGACCATCCGCTGTTCAGCCGCGACCATGTGTTTCTGCCCCAGGGCGAACGGATCTGGGAGTCCCTGCTGACCGCTGTGCGCGGCGCCGATGGGAAGGTGGAGCGGATCGTCGGCTCCAGCCGCGACGTCACCGATCGCGAGCGGGCCCAGGAGCAGATGCGCCGTGGCCAGCGCCTGGAGGCGATCGGCCAGCTGACCGGCGGCATAGCCCACGACTTCAACAACCTGCTGCAGGTGATCCGCGGCAATCTGGAGCTGATCTCGTCCCAGGTCGGCGAAGGGCCGAGCGCGCCCCGGGTCAGGAACGCCCTGCACGCCGCCGAGCGAGCGGCCCAGCTGACCCGTCAGCTCCTGGCCTTCGCCCGTCGCCAGCCCTTGGAGCCGAGGGTGATCCATCTCGGCCGCCTGATCGGCGACATGACCGAGATCCTGCGACGAACCCTGGGCGAGAGGATGCAGGTGGAGACCCGGATCGCCGAGGACCTGTGGAACACCTCGGCCGACCCCGCCCAGGTGGAGAGCGCGGTGCTGAACCTGGCCATCAACGCCCGCGACGCCATGGCCGACGGCGGCAGGCTGACCATCGCGCTGGAGAACACAAGCGTCGCCGCCGGCGGCGACGGCGAACTCGAGCGCGGCGACTATGTGCTGATCTCGGTGTCCGATACCGGCTGCGGCATGGACAAGGAGACGCTGAAGCGCGTGTTCGAACCGTTCTTCACCACCAAGGGGGCGGAGAAGGGCACCGGCCTCGGCCTCTCGATGGTCTATGGCTTCGTCAAGCAGAGCCGCGGCCACGTGCAGATGTTCAGCGCGCCCGGTGAGGGGGCGACGGTGAAAATCTACCTGCCACGCAGCCTGGAGGCGGTCGAGGAAGCGTCAGAAGCTCCGGCCGGCGCCCTGCACGGCTCCAGCGAGGTGATCCTGGTGGTCGAAGACGACGACATGGTGCGCGCCTCGGCGGTCGGCATCCTGCGCGAGCATGGCTACACCTGCATCCACGCCCCCAACGGGGCGGCTGCGCTGAACATGCTGGAGAGCGGCGCCAGGATCGACCTGCTGTTCACCGACGTGGTCATGCCGGGGCCGGTGACCTGCCGCGACCTCGCCCGCGAGGCCCAGGCGCTGCGTCCGGGCCTGCCGGTGCTCTACACTTCCGGCTATGCCGAGGACGCCATTGTCCACGATGGAAGGGTCGATGAGGGGGTGCAGCTCTTGTCCAAGCCCTACGACCGCGAGACCCTGGCCCGGCGGATCAGCGCCATGCTGAAGGCTGCGCGGCCGGTGGTGCTGGTTGTGGAGGACGACCCCCTGGTCCGGATGGCGGCGGTGGACATGGTCGAGGCCCTGGGCTTCACCCCGCTGCAGGCTGGAGACGCGCCGAGCGCCATGGAGATCCTGAGGCGCAAGCAGCCGGTCGACGTGCTGTTCACAGACATCGGCCTGCCGGGGGTGCGCGGCACCGAGTTGGCGCAGCAAGCCCGGGCCATGCGCCCGGAGCTGAAAGTGATCTTCGCCAGCGGCTACGGCGATTCAGAAGACTTGGACGATGGGCTGGACGCCTCTCACCTCAGAAAGCCCTACGAGCAGGACCAGTTAGCCGAGGCACTGACCTCGGCCGTGCATTGAGAGAAAGCGGATTTGGTTCGGGCGCGATCGTCGACGGCCGACTCGCCCCCTCCTTCACGACGCTGACGCGCCGCGCCACCTGCCGCGGGTCGTTTCGCAGCCGCTGTGCGAATGGGTCCCTTCTTCTCTCATCGGGAGAAGGGCTTTGCAGCGAAGTTTTGAAAACTGAACTTGGTCTACGCCGCCGCCGCAGATCTGTCCGGCGCGCCGGGCAGAGCCGCGTTGATCGCCTGCAGCAGGCGCTCGGGCTTGATCGGCTTTTCGACCACGCTGTGCATGCCGCTTTCGATATAGGTCTTGGCGTCTTCCGGGTCGGCGTTGGCGGTCAGGGCGATAATCGGCACCACGCCGGCCGGGCCGGGAATGGCGCGGATGGCGCGGGCGGCCTCGACCCCGTCCATCCGCGGCATGCGGATGTCCATCAGGATCAGGTCGAACCGGCCGGTGCGAGCGGCCTCAACCGCCTCTACTCCGTCCTCGGC
Organism: Phenylobacterium montanum; assembly: GCF_018135625.1. Taxonomy (NCBI): domain Bacteria; kingdom Pseudomonadati; phylum Pseudomonadota; class Alphaproteobacteria; order Caulobacterales; family Caulobacteraceae; genus Poindextera; species Poindextera montana. Next base: position 4,157,186 of record NZ_CP073078.1, on the reverse strand, counting down.
GCATTCCGAGGTGCAGTCGAACATTTCGCACAGGGCCTCGGCCACCATGCGGTTTGTGGCGTTGTCGTCCACCACCAGGATATGGGCGGCGCCCCGCGGTCCCTGGACCTCGCCCAGGCTCTCGGCCGCGGGGGCGACGGTTTCAGGCGCTTCCAGTTCGAAGGCGATGGTGGCGCCGGCGCCGACATTGTCGTCGACTCTGAGCGAGCCGCCCATGCGCGAGAGAATGCGTTGGCAGAGCGCCAGGCCCAGGCCTGCGCTAATGTCGTCCTGAGCCGGCCCCTTGGCGGGAGTCGCCAGGGCTTCGGCCAGATGCAGGGCCGCCAGGCCACCGCCGCCGCCGCGCACGCGGCCTTCCAGCTTCAATCCGCCCGGCGCGCGCACCGCGCGCAGGCTGGCCTCGACCGCGCCGCCGGCGCCGTCGGCGATGGCCGCTTCGATCAGCTTGTCGAACACCTGGCGCATGCGGCCGGCGTCCAGGGTGGCGTTTAGGTCCGGCTCGCCGTCATAGGCGACCAGCAGGGTGACCCCGTCGGCGGCGGCCCGGGCCTGCCAGCACTCCTGCACCCCGTCCATCACATCGCGCAGGAACACCGAACTCGGTTGCAGGGCCAGTTGGCCGAATTCGGCCTGGGACAGATCCAGGGCGTCGTTCAGCGCGCGCAAGGTGGCCTGGCTGGATTCCAGGATGGTGCGCACGAAGGCGTGGGCGTCGGCGGTCAGCGGCTGCCGCTGCAACAGCTCGGCCACGGCCACCACGCCGTTCATCGGCGAGCGGATCTCATGGCTGATCAGGTCGAGGAAGCGGCGGTCGCCGCCGGACTCGGCCGGCTTGCGCGCGCGCAGCAGGCTACGAACAGAGACTACGCCGACATAGCGCTGGTCCCGCACCACCACCAGGCCGGCCACGGGTTCGGCATGGTCAAGCACCAGGGCGCAGGCCTCTTCCAGGTCGGCGTCGGCTTCGATGGTCAGGGGGCGGCTGGTCAGGTCGCCGATCGGGCGGGCGGCGTCATGGGCGCGGACCGCGCCACGGACGACCACGCCGGCGGGACGACCGGCCTCGACTGTGACAAGCAGGTCACAGTGCGGAGCGTCCAGGAACCGATCGAGCGCCATCCCGCAGGTGGCGTTCGAGTCGATCGGCTCGAAGACTTCGATGAGACTGGATAGGCCGGGCATTCTGCGCATGCTGACTCAAGTTGTGAGGCGACGATGCCGCCTCTCGCTTGCAAAGTCGTTAAAACCGCTAGCAGTTCGTATTTTCCCGGATGCGGCGTGAACCCGCCGCGCAGGGGCGTGCGCGGTTTCGCCCGGCGCCGCGACCTTGGCGAAAGATCGGGCGCCGGCGCCGCGGAGCCGAGCCGCCCCTTGGGGCGGAGGTCACCGGCGTCTATATGATCGGGCTTCGCCCCGCCGGCCCGAGGCCGCCTTTCGCTTCAAGGAGATAGATCATTACCGCGCCCGCTGACACCGCCCCCGGCGCCCTGGTGCTGTTCTCCGGCGGCCAGGACTCCACCGCCTGCCTGGCCTGGGCCCTGGAGCGCTGGCCGCGGGTGGAGACGGTGGGCTTCGACTACGGCCAGCGCCATGCGGTGGAGCTTCGGGCGCGCGAGGCGGTGCGACGTGAGGTCGCACGCAATTTTCCCGCGTGGGCGGCTCGGCTGGGCGAAGACCACCGCATAGACCTGAAAAGCTTTGGCGAAGTTGCACAATCGGCCCTCACCGCCGACCGTGCGATCGAGATGACCGAACGCGGCCTGCCCTCCACCTTCGTGCCCGGGCGCAACCTTGCGTTTCTGATCTACGCCGCCGCCCTCGCCGATCGGCGGGGCCTGGAGGTGCTGGTCGGGGGCATGTGCGAAACCGACTATTCCGGCTATCCGGACTGCCGGCGCGAGACCCTGGACGCGCTGCAGGCGGCCATCAACCTGGGCATGGCCCGCGACTTCAGTATCGAGACCCCTCTGATGTGGCTGACCAAGAGCCAGACCTGGGGCCTGGCCAAGGCCCTGGGCGGCCAGGCGCTGGTCGACCTGACCATCACCCACAGCCACACCTGCTACACCGGCGAGCGCACCCCGCACGACTGGGGCGCCGGCTGCGGAGCCTGCCCGGCCTGCGAACTTCGCGCCAAGGGCTGGGCCGAGTGGTCGGCCGAGGGCCAGCCGGCGCTGGAGGCGGTCCCGTGACCTATTCGGTCAAGGAGATCTTTCTCACCCTTCAGGGCGAAGGCGGCCAGGCCGGCCGCGCGGCGGTGTTCTGCCGCTTCGCCGGGTGCAACCTCTGGAGCGGGCGCGAGATCGACCGGGCCAAGGCGGTCTGCACCTTCTGCGACACCGATTTCGTCGGCATGGACGGCGAGGGCGGCGGGCGGTTCCAGACGCCGGACGAACTGGCGGACGCGGTGGCTGCGCTCTGGCGCGGCGAGGACCGGAACCGCCTGGTGGTCTGCACTGGCGGCGAGCCCCTGCTGCAGCTCGATGAGCCCCTGATCGCCGCCCTGCACGCCCGCGGCTTTTCCATCGCGGTCGAGACCAACGGCACCCTCGAAGCCCCGCCCGGCATCGACTGGATCTGCGTCAGCCCCAAGGCCGATGCGCCGGTGCTGCAGACCCGCGGCCAGGAACTCAAGCTGGTCTATCCGCAAGCGGGCGTCGACCCGGCCCGCTTCGCCGGCCTCGATTTCGAGCGCTTTTTCCTGCAGCCGATGGACGGGCCCGAGCGCGAGGCCAATACGCAAAAGGCGGTCGACTATTGCCTTTCCCACCCTCAGTGGCGTTTAAGCGTGCAAACCCACAAATATCTCGGTCTGCCCTAGCGCTGCTGCGCGTCCGGCGGCGCATGGACTCATGAGCGACATCTTCGAAATCACCAAGGCCGCGACCTTCGACGCGGCCCACCACCTGAACAACGGGCCGACCGACAATCCCTATCGGCGGATGCACGGCCATTCGTTCCGCGTCGAGGCCACGGTGCGGGGCCCGGCCAGCGAGCCGGACGGTTGGGTCGCCGACCTGGGCGCCCTGGACCATGCCCTTCGCGCCGCGGCGCTGGAGTTGGACCACAGCCTCTTGAATGAGCACGAGGGACTGGAGAATCCGACTCTGGAGCACCTGTGCCAGTTCTTCGCCCGCAAGCTCAGGCCCGACTTCCCCGGCCTGTCGCGCATCACGGTCGCCCGCCCGACCATCGGCGAGAGCTGCTCGCTGGGGCTCTGAGGAGGGGCGCGCCGGCCTCGCAGATCAGGCGGCCCTACAAACATCCTCATCCTGAGGCGCCCGCGCAGCGGGCCTCGAAGGACGCGCTGAGCCGCCACTGCGTCCTTCGAGGCCCGACGCTTCGCGCCGGGCGCCTCAGGATAAGGATGTTGGGTTGCTCTACCGCTCCCCCGCACGCCGCTTGGCCATGGCGGCCACCGGGTCGCGCTTGCGCCGCCGGTCGGGGCCGAAATAGTCCTCGGTGCGCACGAACTGGCGGGGATGCTCGACCACCAGGCCGATCCGCTGCAGCACGCCCCGCGCGGTCACCGGCTTGGACAGGAACTCGGTCACGCCCACGTCGCGCGCCTCGCCCACCCGACGCAGGGTCGAGTGGCCGGTGATCATGATCACCGGGATCATCGGGCATGGACTGTCCGGCGAATTGCGCAGCAGCCGCACGAAGTCGAGCCCGTCCAGCGGCTGCATCTGCAGGTCGGTCATGATCAGGTCGACCGGGTGGTTGCGCAGGATCTGCAGGGCCTCGGCGCCGTCGCCGGCGTCGAAGATGTTGCGCACGCCGATGGCGCGCAGGATCGCCGTGAGCAGCGCCCGCATGTGATGGTTGTCGTCAACCAGCAGTATGCTCAGAAGGTCGTACCGCAATTCTGCGCCGTATTCTTCGCCTGAACGCCTGGGTCGATAATGGCCCGCGCCGCTAGACTGAATTCGGCCCTTCAACCCATAGGTTCGGCGAATCATCAGCCCGACGACGACGCATACTGGGCGCCGCGGCCGGGCTTGTCATCTCGCCTGCCGGCCGTGAAATCTCAGCCGATCTGGCCGCGGTGGCGCAGGAAAGCGTCGGCCAGGACGCAGGCGGTCATGGCCTCGACCACCGGGGCTGCGCGGATGCCGACGCAGGGGTCGTGGCGGCCCTTGGTCCTGAGCTCGATCTCGGCCCCGCTCTCGTCGACCGAGCGACGCGGGGTGAGGATGGACGAGGTCGGTTTGAACGCCACCCGCGCCACCACCGGCTGGCCGGTGGAGATGCCGCCAAGGACGCCGCCGGCGTGGTTCGAGAGGAAGATCGGCCCGTCATTGCCGGCGCGCATTTCGTCGGCGTTGTCCTCGCCGCTGAGCGCCGCAGACGCAAAGCCCTCGCCGATCTCGACCCCTTTGGCGGCGTTGATCGACATCAGGGCCGCGGCCAGCTCGGCGTCCAGCTTGGCGTAGAGCGGCGCGCCCCAGCCGGCCGGCACGCCTGTGGCCTCGACCTCGACGATGGCCCCGGTGGAGGAGCCGGCCTTGCGGGTCGCCTCCAGGTGCCGCTCCCAGACGTCGACCATGGCTGCATCCGGGCACCAGAAGGGGTTCTTCTCGATCTCGTTCCAGTCCCAGCGGGCGCGATCGACGGCGTGCGGGCCGATCTGCACCAGGGCGGCGCGGATTGTGACGCCCTCACCCAGAACCTTGCGCGCCACCCCGCCTGCCGCCACCCGCGCCGCGGTCTCGCGCGCCGAGGAACGGCCGCCGCCCCGATAGTCGCGCACGCCATATTTGGCGAAGTAGGCATAGTCGGCATGGCCCGGCCGGAAGGCGCGGGCGATCTCGGAATAGTCCTTCGAGCGCTGGTCGACATTCTCGATCATCAGTGAGATCGGCGTGCCCGTAGTGACCGGCCCGCCGGTGCGCTCGTCCTCGAACACGCCGGAGAGGATGCGGACCGCGTCCGGCTCCTGGCGCTGGGTGACGAACTTGCCGGCGCCCGGGCGGCGGCGGTCCAGCCAGATCTGCAGGTCCTCCGCCGTCAACTTCAGCCCCGGCGGGCAGCCGTCAACCACGCAGCCCAGCGCCGGGCCGTGGCTTTCGCCCCAGGTGGTGACGCGGAACAGGTGGCCGAAGGTGTTGTGCGACATGCGGATGCTTCTAGAGCATCCTTCGGCCAAGTTGAAACTTGAGAATTAGGCGGCCCAGGCGGCGGCGAAGCGGCGCAGCTTGACCTGGGCCGAGGTTTCGCCGGCCTGGGGCAGGTCCATGGGCTTCAGCCACACCAAGAGGTCGCCCTGAGGCCGGCTTCCCCGCGCCGGCAGGCCCGCGCCGGCCACGCGAGCGAGGCCGCGGATGGCGTCCTGGCGAGTGACGCGCAGGGCGCGGGAACCGGCGGGGGTCTGCACCCCAACCTCGCCGCCCTGGCGCATCAGGGCAGGCTCGACCTCGATGCTCAGGCAGAGGTGGTCGCCGATCACCGACAAGCCCGCCTGGCTCTTGATGGCGATGGTCAGGATCTCGGCCCCCAACCGAACCCGGTCGCCGGCGCGTAGGCCCGCAGGCAGTCGGGCGAAGCGGATGGTTCCGTCCGCGGCCGGCAAGGGCCGGCGCAGGCCGGCGAGCGCCTCGCCCGGCGTGATGGTCAGGATGGCGGGCGACGGTGCAGGCGATGTCTCTCTCCGCCCGCGCAACAGTTCGTGCGCCTCGATAACCGCCCTCAGCCGTGCAGCGTCGCCGCCAGGGCGGTCGGGATGGGCGCGCTTGACCGCGGCGCGGAAAGCTTTTTGCAGCGCATCGGGCCCGCAATCGGCCTCCACACCCAGAACCCGGGCGGCGCGCACAAAGCTGGTGACGGGTTCCCCCTGGCTCATCGCCGGAGCGTGGCCTGATTTTGGTCAATGGTCGGTTAAGCCTGAGGCGATGCGCGAGACGCCGCGAGGCGCTATATCCCTGCCATGACCAAGCCGACCCTGATCCCGCCCTCGCCCAGTGAGACCGACTATGACGCCACAGGCCGGGCCGCAGAGCCGCCCCTGCCGGACGGCGCCGACCCCCTGGCCCTGTTCGCCGAATGGTTCGAGGAAGCCAAGGCGGCCGAGATCAACGATCCCAACGGCATGGCCGTCGCCACCGTCGACGACGATGGCCTGCCCGACGTGCGCATGGTGCTGCTCAAGGACTTCGACGCCCGCGGCTTCACATTCTACACCAACTTCCAGAGCGCCAAGGGTGTGGAGCTTTTGGCCCAGCCGAAGGCGGCCCTCTTGTTTCACTGGAAGTCCCTGCGCCGCCAGGTGCGCGTCCGCGGCCTGGTCGAGCAGGTCAGCGAGGCCGAGGCCGACGCCTATTTCGCCGGCCGCGCCCGTCACAGCCAGATCGGCGCCTGGGCCTCGGACCAGTCGCGCCCGGCGCCCGACCGCTTCGCCCTGGAAAAGCGGGTGGCCGAATACGCCCTGAAATTCGGTGTCGGCAAGGTGCCGCGCCCGCCGCACTGGTCCGGCTTTCGCATCCGCCCCCTGGCCATGGAGTTCTGGCGCGACCGCCCCTTCCGCCTGCACGAGAGGCTGGTGTTCACGCGCTCGGCGCCGGACGCTGCCTGGGCGACGACACGGCTCTATCCTTAAGATCCGCGAGCTCCGGCGAGATTGCCCGCAAGCCCCCAGCGCACTACGATTTGCGCAACGCACAATAGGGGGACGTGACCATGCTGGGCCTGATGCAGGATTGGCCGCTGACGGTGGATCGGATTCTGGATCACGCCGCACGCTGGCACGGCGACCGCGAGGTGGTCAGCCGCTCGATAGAGGGCCCGATCGTCCGCACGACCTATGCGGCGATGGAGGAGCGGGCCAAGCGACTTTCCAACGCGCTGAAGGCCCTGGGCGTCCAGGTCGGCGACCGGGTCGCGACGCTCGCCTGGAACTCCGGCCGGCACATGGAGGCCTGGTACGCCGCCATGGGCATGGGGGCGGTCTGCCACACCCTGAACCCCCGGCTGTTCGCAGATCAGCTCTGCTACATCATAGGCCACGCCGAAGATAAGATCATCTTCAGCGATCTGACCTTCCTGCCGACGCTCCTGGCCAACCGCGACAAGATGCCGAGCGTGAAGGCGTTCGTGGTCATGACCGACGCCGAGACCATGAAAGGCGTCGACTTCCCGGGCGCCCTCTGCTTCGAGACCTTGATCGAGCAGTCCTCGCCCGACTTCGTCTGGGGCGGGTTCGACGAGAACCTGGCCTGCGGCCTCTGCTACACCTCGGGCACCACCGGCAATCCCAAGGGCGTGCTCTACTCGCACCGCTCCAACTTCCTGCACACCCTGACCACCCTGCAGACCGACGTCATGGGCCTGTCCGCCCGCGACACCATCCTGCCGGTGGTGCCGATGTTCCACGCCAACGCCTGGGGCATCGCCTTCTCGGCGCCGGCGGTCGGGGCCAAGCTGGTCATGCCAGGCGCCAAGATGGACGGCGCCTCGATCCACGAGCTCTTGGAAACCGAGCAGGTCACCTTCTCGGCCGCCGTGCCCACCGTCTGGCAGATGCTGCTGCAACACCTGCAGGCCACTGGCGAGAAGCTGACCAGCCTCAGGCGTGTGGTCATCGGCGGCTCGGCGGTGCCCGAGGCCCTGATGCGCAGTTTCCGCGACGATTTCGGCGTCGAGGTGACCCACGCCTGGGGCATGACCGAGACCTCGCCGCTCGGCACCCAGGCCACGCCCAACGCCGCGATCGCGGCGCTTCCTTACGAAGAGCAGCTGAAATACCGCCTCAAGCAGGGTCGCGCCCCGCTGGGCGTGCAGCTGAAGCTGACCGACGAGGCCGGCCAGCGCCTGCCGCACGACGGCTCGACCTTCGGCAAGCTCAAGGTCAGCGGCCCCTTCATCGTTCGCGAATATTTCAAGGGCGACGGCGGCCAGATCCTGGACGAGGAGGGCTATTTCGACACCGGCGACGTGGCCACCATCGACGAGATGGGCTTTATGCAGATCACCGACCGGGCCAAGGACGTGATCAAGTCCGGCGGCGAATGGATCAGCTCGATCGAGATCGAGAACATCGCCTGCGGCCACCCGAAGTCGGCCATCGCCGCGGTGATCGGCGTCTTCCATCCCAAGTGGGACGAACGGCCCCTGCTGCTGGTCAAGCTGAAGCCCGGCGAGACGGCGACGCGCGAAGAATACCTGGCCTTCCTGGACGGCAAGATCGCCAAGTGGTGGATGCCCGACGACGTGGTCTTCGTCGACGACATCCCGCTGGGCGCGACCGGCAAGATCGACAAGAAGGTCATCCGCCAGCAGTTCGCCGACTACAAGCTGCCGGGGGTGAAGGCGGCGGAGTGATGGAAGCTGAGGAAAAGGTCGGGGTTCAGGTTGGGGGCCTGTATGAGTTCTACTCCGCTAACCAATAAACAATTGGTCGCGATCTGGTGGGCATTCTTTTGGCGAGCAACGATCTTCGGCGCGGCCGGAGGAGCCGCCACCACATTTATCATCGCATTTCTTTTCGGCTTTGCCGGCGCCGGTCAGCTGCCAATGACGGCCTCAGCCATCATTGGCTATCTGGCAGGTATTCCCTGTTCGGTGCTTGCGCTCAGAGCGGCGTTATCAAAGCGTTACAGCGAATTCTCCATCGATATAGGTGGGCCCGAGCGGCAGTTTGACTGAAGGTCATCGCCCCTCAACGACAAGCGTTCCCACTACGTCGGACAAGTCCACTATCACCGCCTGACGCTCGGCGTTGTAGCGCATCGGGACCGGCTTGCCGTCTAGCGTCGCCTTGGCCGCCGGCGCCGCCCAGCCATGCAGTGTCACGGTCAGGCCGGTCCACCAAGGCTTGAATGATCCCTTGCGCGGCTCGATGCGCACTGTGGTCGACCCGTTCGCAGACGAACAACTGAACCCCTGCCGCAGGAACGCGCCCTTTCGGTAGGCGAAACTGGTCCCATCATCCAGATAGACCGATCCCTTGCAGTCCGGCCCCGGATAGACCGCCAGTTCCAGCGGGCCTTTGGGCGTCTCCATGGTGGACTGGACCAGGGGCTGGCGCGGGATGATCGAGCCCGGGCGCACGAACACCGGCAGGCGATCCAGCCGCGGCGTCTCCTGGGTGATTGGCGTCGCAACCTTGCGGCCGGTCCAGTAGTCGAACCAGCCGCCGCCCGGCAGCACCACCGGATAGGACGAGGGCGACTCCCAGGTGCCCGGCGGGGCGATCATCAGGTCCGGCCCCAGCATGAACTGGTTGGCCGCCATATTGGCCATGTCGCCGCCGCCGAGGATAGTCGGATATTCCAGGAACACCGGCCGCATGATCGGCAGGCCTGCGCGGCTGTTGTCCTCTGCAAGGCCATAGAGATAGGGCATCAGGCGGTAGCGCGCCTCGATGTACTGGCGGCGGATCGCCTCGTGCTCGGCACCCCCGACCCAGGGCTCCTGGTCGGCCTTACCCTTGGCGGCGTGGTCGCGGAAGATGGGATTGAAGGCCCCGACCTCGATCCAGCGGGTCAGAAGGTCCGCGCTCGGCTGGTCGCCGGCGAAGCCGCCGATGTCGTCGCCGCTGTAGGCAAAGCCCGACAGGCCCAGATTGACCAGCATCGCGGTCGAGAGCTTCAGATGCCCCCAGGTCGAGGAATTGTCCCCGGTCCAGGTGGCCGCATAGCGCTGGCCGCCGGCATAGGTCGCCCGGGTCAGCACGAAGGGCCGCTGGTCGGGGGTCAGTTGCAACAGGCCCTGATAGGTCGCCTCGGAATTCAGCATGCCATAGACGTTATGCATCTCGGCGTGGCTGGCGTCGCGGCTGGCGAAGCCCGGCTCGTCGATGTGATGGACTGTGTCCAGCGGCATGGTGCGGTCACGGCGCTTGAAGATCGCCGGCTCGTTCATGTCGTTCCAGAAGCCGGCCACGCCGTCGGCCACGAAATCCTTGTAGAGCCCGCCCCACCAGCCTCGCACCTTGGCCCGGCTGAAGTCGGGGAACACCGCCGGCCCCGGCCAGACCTCGCCGACATAGGTCCCGCCGCCGGGCGCCTTCAGAAAGGCGTCCAGCTTCGCGCCCGTGTCGTAGGGGACATAGCCCTGGTCCGGCGCATCGGCGATGTGCAGGTCGGTGATCAGGACCACGCGGAAATCCTGCGCCTTCAGGTCGCCGACCAGCTTCTTCAGGTCGGGGAAGCTCTTGCCGTTGACCGTGAACGGCCGGTTGCGGTCCTGGTAGTCGATGTCGAGATAGAGCACGTCGGCCGGCAGGCGGTCGGCGCGCAGCCGCCCGGCGATCTCGCGCACCCGGGCCTCGGTCTCGTAGGAATAGCGCGACTGCTGGAAGCCCAGGGCCCATTCGGGGGCCAGGGGCGCAGGACCCGTCAGCCAGGCATATTCCTCGGTCACCGCCTTCGGGTCCGGGCCGGCCATTACGTAGTAGTCGACCGGCCCGCCCTCGGCCGAGACCTCCAGCACGTCGCGCGCGGCCTTGCCGAAGTCGAAATTGCTGCGCCAGGTGTCGTCGACCAGCAGTCCGAAGGCATGACCCGTCTCGTCGGCGCCCAGGACGAAGGGGATCGACTTGTAAAGCGGGTCGCTGGCGGCGTCGTAGCCGTAGGCGTCGGTGTTCCACATGGTGAAGGACCCGCCCCGCCGGTCCAGCGGCCCGGCCTTGTCGCCCAGGCCGAAATAGTGGGCGTCGGCCGGCATGGCCTTCTTCAAGCGAAACCCGCCGCCCTGGCCAAAGGCGAGGCCGGCGCCGGCTGCGTCGTCCAGCACCGACCGCCCGCTGCGGTCCTTGACCGTCACGTGCAAGGTTGTCTTGTCGATGGTCACGCTGAGGGCCGAGGTTGTGAGCGTGGCTTCGGCCGCCGTCTCGGCGACCTCCAGCGGCGTCTTCTGCGCCCGCGCGCTGGGCAGGACGGCCCAGGAGGCGTCCTCCGGCAGGCCCGGATGGCCCGCGCGGATGCGCACGATGTCGGCCCGGGGCGCGCTGACCTCGAGGGTGACGCCGTTCGCCGTCAGGCTGTAGCTGGGCGCGGTGGCCGCCGAAGCGGAGCTGGCCACAAGCGCGGCCACTGCTGCGCCCAAAAGCCAATGATCCACGCGCCGCGCCATGCTGACCCCCTAAGCCTATGATCTCGTTGGCGGCGATCATGCGGACGGCGCGCGCAAAGCCTAGCCCGCAAATGGGTCCTGCATTCGTATTCCTGGGGGTTCAGGTCGCCCGGAACGACGCCCCCGGCCCCATCGGCCCCTCGGCGGCGATCACGCCCTGGCGCTCCAGGTGGATGATGTGGGCCAGGACGGAATGGGCGGCGGCAGGGTGCAGGCGCGGATCGACCGCGGCGTAGATCACCGGCACCATCTCGGAAATCCGCGTCCGGCCGGCCCTGATCTGCGCGATGATCTGCGTCTCGCGCTCCAGGCGGTGGGCCTTGTAGGCTGCGAGGAAGGGCGCGACCTCGGTAACCGGCGGGCCGTGGGTGGGCCACAGGGTGGAGAAGTCGCGCGCCGCCACCTTGTCCAGGCTGGCGTAGTAGTCGGTCATGTCCCCGTGCGGCGGGCTGATCACCGTGGTCGACCAGCCCATCACATGGTCGCCGCTGAAGAGCGCGTTCTCTTCCCTGAGCGCATAGCAGACATGGTTCGACACGTGGCCAGGCGTCGCGATCGCCTCAAGCGTCCAGCCCGGGCCCTCGATGACCTGGCCGTCGGCGACCTCGATGTCTGGGCGAAAATCGGCCTCGTGGCCCTCGTCCAGGCGAATGGCGACGTCGGCGTCGCCCGGCGGCGGGCGGCCGATCACCACCGCGCCGGTCCGATCGGCCAGGGGCCGCGCCAGGGGCGAGTGGTCGGAATGGGTGTGGGTGGTCAGGATGTGGGTGATGCGCTCGCCCGACGTTGCGGCGAGCAGCGCCTCCAGGTGCGCCTCGTCCCGCGGGCCGGGGTCGATCACCGCCACCTCGCCGCGGCCGACGATATAGACGCCGGTGCCCCTGTAGGTGAACGGCCCGGGATTGTTGGCCACCACCCGCCGGATCAGGGGCGAGACCTGGTCCGGCTTGCCATATTCGAACTCGATCTCGCGCACGAAGGGGATCATCGGATCAGCCTCCGAGCACCCCGGAAAGGTCGTAGCCGGCTGAGGCGCCCAGCTTGATCAGCTCGTCGCGGGGGCGGGCGCCGCTGACCGCCTGGCCGATCGACCAGGTGACGATCGAGCGGGTGCCTGATCGGCAGAAGGCCAGCACCGGGCCCTCGGCCCCGGCGACCGCCTCGGCGACCGCCTGCACCTGGGCCGGGCCAGGGCCGCCGATGACTGGGATATGCACGTAGGCAAGCCCCGCCGCCTCGGCCGCCGCCGCCATCTCCGCGCTGGTCGGCTGGCCGGGAGCCTCGCCGTCCGGGCGGTTGTTGATCACCAGCGTAAAGCCCATGGCCGCGGCCTCGGCCAGGTCCCCGGGCGCGATCTGCGGCGCAACGGTGAAGGCGTCGGTGACTTTGCGGAAATCGGCCATGGGCGGGGTCCTTTAAACATCGCGCTCGGTCTTAGCCCCTTTCCCCGTTGCGGGGGAAAAGAGAAAAACCTCACCCGCCGTAAATGACGCTGATGGTCTCGGCGACGCAGGCTGGGCGTTCCTCGCCTTCGATCTCGATGGTGCACTCGTTCTTCAGCTGGATGCCGCCGGACTTGGGCTCGGCGCCGATCAGCTTCTGGCGCAGGCGCACGCGCTTGCCGACGCGGACCATGTTGGTGAAGCGCACCTTGTCCGAGCCGTAGTTGATGCCCCGGGTCACGCCCTTGACGTTCAAAAGGCCGGCGCCGAGGAACGGGATCAGCGACAGGGTCAGGTAGCCATGGGCGATCGGGCCGCCGATCTCCTTGGTGGCGCGCTCGACATCGACGTGGATCCACTGGTGGTCGCCGGTGGCGTCCGCGAACTTGTTCACGCGGTCCTGGGTGATTTCCAGCCAGTCGGAGACCCCGACCTCCTGGCCGACCAGTCCGGGCAGATCCTTGAATTCGACAGCGGCCATCTGGCTTCCTCCGAAATTTAAACGCGCGTTTTGATGACCCATTTCACCGGGGCCGGCAAGCATTCAGGCGGCGCTGGCGAGCGCCGCTTTGCCCAGGATCATGTCCGCCGCCTTCTCGGCGATCATGATCGTCGGGGCATTGGTGTTGCCGGAGACGAGGCGTGGCATCACCGAGGCGTCGACTACACGAAGGCCCTCGACGCCCCGAACCTTCAACTGCGGATCGACCACCGCCTGCGGCCCGTGGCCCATCTGGCAGGTGCCGACCGGGTGATAGATGGTCGAGCCAGCCATGCGGGCATATTCGAGAAGGGCCGCATCGGTGGCGAAGTCCGGTCCCGGCGCCATCTCGTGATCGACGTAAGGCGCCAGCGCAGGCTGACTTGCGATCTTGCGCGCCCAGTGCAGCGAGGCCACCGCCACCTCCTGGTCCAGGGGGTTGCTCAGATAGTTGGCGCGGATCGCCGGATAGACGCTGGGGTCGGCCGACTTGATCCTGATGTCGCCGCGGCTCTCGGGGCGCACCTGGCAGGGAGCGATGGTCAGGCCGGGCAAGTCCTCCAGCACCATCTTCTGCTCGTTGACCAGCTTGTCGACGTTCATGGTCGCCGGGAGGATGTGGAACTGGATGTCGGGGCTGGCCAGGTCCGGCCGCGATTTGCAGAAAGCGGCGATATGGGCGGCCGACAGCGTCAGAAGCCCTTTGCGCTGGAACAAGTACTTGATCGCCTCGCCCACGAAGCGGCCGCCCTTGGTCAGCTCGTTGACCGAGATCACATGCGGCTTCAGGCGATAGGTGGCGCTGATCACGTAGTGATCCTGCAGATTCCCGCCGACGCCCGGGGCGTCGACCAGAACCTCGATCCCATGCTCGCGCAAAAGCTCGCCCGGGCCGACGCCCGAGAGCTGCAGCAACTGGGGCGAATTGATCGCCCCGCCGCACAGGATCACCTCGCGGGCGGCCATGGCCGTCTTCTTCTGGCCGTGCTGCACGAACTCGACGCCCACGGCCCGCTTGCCGTCGAACAGCACCTTGCCGGTGAGGGCCTCGGTCTCGACGCGCAGGTTCGAGCGCCCCATCACCGGGTGCAGATAGGCCACCGCCGCCGAGCAGCGCTGGCCGTTCTTGACCGTCAGCTGATAGTAGCAGACGCCCTCCTGCTCGGCGCCGTTGACATCGGCGTTGCGCGGGATGCCGGCCTCGACGCAGGCGTCGATCACGGCGTCGGAGACTTCATGTTTCTGGGTCACGTCCGAGACGTTCAGCGGCCCGCCGACGCCGTGCATACCGCCCATATCGCCCCGTTCCTGATGCTGGGCGCGCAGGAAATAGGGCTTCACGTCGGCCCAGGACCAGCCCTCGCAGCCCAGCTGGCGCCAGTTGTCGTAGTCGCTGTGCTGGCCGCGGATATACAAAAGGCCGTTGATCGAGGACGAGCCGCCCAGCACCTTGCCCCGCGGCCAGACGTGCACCCGGTCGCCGGTGCCGGGATCGGGTTCGGTGGGATAGAGCCAGTTGACCTTGGGATCCTTCAGCGTCTCGGCATAGCCGACCGGGACGTGGATCATCAGGTTGGACATGAACTGGCCGGGGTTCCTGGTCGGACGGTCATCGCCGCCGGCTTCCAAGAGGATCACCCGGGTCCGGCCGTCGGCGCTCAGCCGATTGGCCAGCACGCAGCCCGCCGAGCCGGCCCCCACGATCACGTAGTCGGCTTCCAGCCGTTCGGCCATCGTCTCCTCCTGGACGTATTATCGTTGTTCACTAAGGTGGTATGGCCCGCCCTGGCGCGCTTGGCAACGTTGGGCGACAGGCCGTCTTGACTGACGCTCGGACAGGGGCGCCAGCAAGGGGAAAGACCAGAGGAGAGCTTAGAGAATGGCGACGCCCAGCTTCGAAACCCTGCTGTATTCGGTCGAGGACGGGATCGCCACGATCACCCTCAACCGCCCCGACAAGATGAACGCCTTCACCGCCCAGATGATGCTGGAGATGATCGCGGCGTTCGACGAGACCGACGCCGACGACGCGGTCAAGGCGGTGATCGTCACCGGCTCTGGCCAGCGGGCCTTCTGCGCCGGCGCCGATCTCTCCAGCGGCGGCCAGACCTTCGACTACGCCGCCCGCGGCGAGAGCGCCCGCGAGGAGGCCAAGGTCGGCGACGTCTATCGCGACGGCGGCGGGCGGGTCACCCTGCGCATCTTCGACAGCCTCAAGCCGGTGATCTGCGCGGTGAACGGGGCGGCGGTCGGCATCGGGGTGACCATGCAGCTGGCCATGGACATCCGCATCGCCTCGACCGAGGCCCGCTTCGGCTTTGTCTTCGCCCGCCGCGGAATCACGCCGGAGGCCGCCTCGTCCTGGTTCCTGCCACGCATCGTCGGCATCTCCACCGCCCTGGAATGGAGCTATTCCGGCCGGGTGTTCCCTGCCGCCGAGGCGCACGAGCGCGGCCTGGTCCGTTCGCTGCACGCGCCGGACGAACTGCTTCCCGCCGCCCGCGCGATCGTCCGCGAGATCATCGACAACACCGCCCCGGTCTCGGTGGCCCTGACCCGGCAGATGATGTGGCGCATGCTCGGCGCCGCCCATCCCATGGACGCCCACCGCGCCGACAGCCGCGCCATCCAGTACCGCGGCCGCGCCGAGGACGCCAAGGAAGGGGTCTCGTCCTTCCTGGAGAAGCGGGCGCCGAACTATCCGAACCACGTGTCCAGCGACCTGCCCGACATCTGGCCCAATTGGACCCAGCCCGAATTCAAGTAGGCCGGAGACGGCGCCCATGGGCTGCGACGTTTTAGCGAGCGTCCAGCCGGTGGACTTCCGATGCAAACCCTGGGTTAACTCGCGGCGCGCCATGGTCCGTCCCTGGCGATACCTGCGAGCGCTAGTTCAACCCGCGCCATGAGCGAACCGTCGACCATCAGCCTGGGCGCCGACCAGGAGCCCGAACCGCCGCCGTCGCGCGCGCGGCGGGCTCTGCTGCGCCGGCTGGCCGACGTGGTCTGCCTGCCCTTGAGCCGCGTGAACACCTTCGAGCGCGCGGTGACCGCCGACCTCTTGGTCGAGATGCTGCGCGAGGCTTCGGCGGAGGATAGGGTGCGCGTCGCCAACCGCCTGGCCAACCTGACCGAGATTCCGCCGACCCTGGCGCGCCTGCTGCTTCGCGACACCTTCGAGGTGGCCAATGTGCTGCTGGCCAACAGCGCCTCGCTGAGCGACGCCGAGTTGGTGGATTGCGTCCGCCGCACGACCCACGACCATCGCAAGGCGGTCGCCCAGAGGCGCGGCGTCAGCGACGTGGTGGCCGAGGCCCTGATCGCCGTCGACCTCGAGCCCGAGGTGGTCGAAGCCCTTTTGCGCAACGATCTCGCCCGGCTGTCGGCCGACGCGGTTGAAACCCTGGTCGCCGCCACCCGCAACCATCCCCGCATCCTGCCGCTGCTGCTGCGCCGCGCTGAGCTGCGCCCCTCCCACGCCTATGTGCTGTTCTGGTGGGCCGACGCCGAAGCCCGCAGGCAGATCCTGCAGCGCTTCGCCGTGTCGCGCGAGGTGATGCAGGAGGCCGCCGGCGACGTCTTCTCCCTGGCCGCCGAAGAGAGCTGGCAAGACCCCCTCTCGCGCAAGGCGCTGCAATTCATCGAACGGCGCCAGCGCAACCGGGCCGCGATCGAAAAGAGCCCGTTCGACAGCCTGGAAGCCGCCATCGCCGCCGCCGAACCGGGCCTGAGTTCGGAGACGGCGGAGGAGATCTCCTACCTTTCGGGCGTCAAGCCGATGACTGGGGCCAAGATCTTCGCCGATGTCGGGGGCGAGCCGATCGCCATCCTGTGCAAGGCCACCGGCCTGCCGAAGTCGGCCCTGCGCAGCCTGTGGCGCGGCCTGGGCCGCCCCGAAACGGACCCCGACGGCGGCCCCGACCCCGCGCTCGAGCGGGTGCTGGTGACCTATGACATGATCGCCGTCGACCGGGCGCAGACGGTGTTGCGCTACTGGAACTGGTCCCTGTCCTCCGCCCTGACACCGGCGCTGCTGAAGGCGATCGAGGAGGGCGGCGCAGGGGTGACCGACGAATACTCGGTGCCACAGCGCACGGCCATGCTCGCGTTTTCGGGTGAATTCGGGCGTTAAGCAACGTCCGTGCTGGCCATGCTCCCGTCGGGTTCGTTCAAGACAGCAAGCTGAAGCACAGATTTCAACTTCGAAATCAATCTCTCCAGGATTTGTGGCTCTCGTGAGGCCATGTCGTGATCTTGGCCATTTCTTGGCGCTGAAATAGTGTTCTGGCTTGAATTTTACCCGTTGTCCCCGCCTGTGAAGCTCTATATGCAGGTCGGCACTTGGCGTAAGAACGTGTAAGCGCCGCTGGGATCAAACCGAGACGGACAGAGATAAAGATGGACGACACATCGGAAATTATCGAGATGACGGCGGATATCGTGTCCGCGTACGTGGGCAACAATTCAGTATCGGCCGCCGACCTTCCCTCGCTGATTCAGAGCATCCATCGGGCCCTTTCCGGGGTCACCGCCGGCCCGGCGCCGGTCGAAGCGCCGCCCAAGGAACCCGCCGTCCCGGTCAAGCGCTCCATCACCCCCGATCATCTGGTGTGCCTGGAGGACGGGCGCAAGTTCAAGTCGCTGAAGCGCCACCTGCGCACCAAGTACAATATGAGCCCCGAGGAATATCGGGCGAAGTGGGGCCTGCCGAAGGACTATCCGATGGTAGCCCCGAACTACGCCAAGGCCCGTTCGGACCTGGCCAAGCAGATGGGCCTGGGTCAGGGCGGACGCCAGGCGCCGCGCAAGGGCCGCTGAGCCGTCCGCTTCCCACTGGGACAACCTTGAGAAGAGCGCCCGGGAGCGATCCCGGGCGTTTTTCGTTGGCCGAAAAGAACGGTCCGCCCCACGCCAAATCTTAACGCGATCGAATTGGGGCGGCTGCTTCGGACCTGTGCGGAGCTCACGCCACAACCCGCGACAAAGCCTTGTCACGGACAGGATTTCCGCTTGCCAGCGATTCGTTGCTCGAGTGATAATCATTTATTGTGATTCCAACGGGTTGTTAAGGAATCCGCAGATGCTTGCGCATTCGGGCGGGCCCGCTACGGCGGTTCGTGCACATGAGGAGTTGTTCGCCTACTGGGCCTCACGCCGCGACGGCGCGAAGCTGCCTGGGCGACGCAGCATCCACCCCGCGCATTTCAAGCGGCACCTGCCCACGGTCAGCCTGATCGACGTGCTGTCCGACCCGCGCGACTACCGCCTGCGCCTGGCTGGCACCGGGCTCTACAGCGTCTATGGCCGCGAGATCACCGGCCACACCCTGGGCGAGGTCTACAATTCCGCTTCGGCCGAGTACTGGCGCGCAGAGTTGGACAAGGTGGTCGAGCAGCGCCGCCCGGGCGTCGGCGTGCACAATTTCGCCTGGCGTGGCGCCGGGCACCTGTCGATCCTGTGGCTGCGCCTGCCCCTGGCCAGCAACGGCGTCGATGTCGACATGATCCTGGGCTACGACGCGCTGCTGGGCGTCCAGGGCGACCTCGCTCCGACCGGCATCCGCGCCGCCTGATCTAACCGGTCCGCCTCATATTCACTCCCTTGCCGACTGGCGCGGCGAGGCCTTGGCGCGCCGCTTTCAGGAACACGCTGGGCAGGGCCTCAAGGTCGCGGCGCGGCGACCAGATCAGTCCTTCGACCGCATCCGCCGCCTCGGCCCGCCAGACCGACAGGGTCAGGGCGAAATGGGTGAAGACGTGCTCGATCTCGCCGGCCGGACGCCAGATCAGGGCCGCCGGCGCCGCCGCCATGATTTCCGCTTCGGCGAGGGGCCGCTCACCCCAGTCGCTGGTCGGCAAGGCCAGCATCCCGCCCAGGAGCCCCTTCGGCGGGCGTCGCACCAGCCCGACCTGGTCACCTTGAAGCGCCAGGAAGGCGGCTCCATAGCGGCGCGGCCGCTCCGCCTTGGCCTGCTTGCGCGGATAGCTCTCCGGCGCGCCCGTGGCCCTGGCCGCGCAGCCGCCGGCGAGGGGGCAGGCCTCGCACTGAGGCGCCTTGGGCCGGCAGACCGTGGCGCCCAGGTCCATCAGCGCCTGGGCCCAGTCGCCCGGCCGCTCGCCGGTCACGAGGCCCGCAGCCAGGGCCTTCAGCGCCGGCTTGCCTGCAGGGAGGGCCTCCTCGACTGCGTAGAGCCGCGCCATCACCCGCTCGACATTGCCATCGACCACGTTGGCCGCCCGGTCGAAGGCGATCGCCGCCACCGCCGCGGCCGTATAGGCGCCCACGCCCGGGAGCGCTCGCAGGGCTTCTTCGGTGTCGGGGAAGGCGGCGCCCGGCAGCGCCGCCACTGCGCGGGCGCAGGCCAGAAGGTTGCGGGCGCGGGCGTAGTAGCCGAGCCCGGCCCAGGCGGCCATCACCGCCTCGTCCGGCGCGGCGGACAGGTCGGCGACCGTCGGCCACGTGGCCAGGAACTTCAGGAAATAGGGCGTGGCGTGCGGCACGGTGGTCTGTTGCAGCATCACCTCGGACAGCCATACATGATAGGGATCGGCCCGCCGATGCGCGCCCGGCGGCGCACGCCAGGGCAGGCTGCGGGCGCTCTTGTCATACCAGGCGAGGAGCCGACGGCGGGTCTCTGCGACAGAAAGCATCCATGCTCCTGGGGTGATGCGGGCGAGACTCGGCCGCCGCCCACAGCTATCCTGTTCCACATGCAGCGCCCACTGCCCAGCCCCGAGGAAGCCAGCCGCATCCTGGCCGAAAAGCGCACCCGCCCCGTGCGCCGCGTCGCGCCCTCGGCCGGCAAGGCTCTGAACGGCCTGATCAAACAGTTGGACGAGCGCTTCGGCCAAGGCCCCGAGGGCCTGCAGGCCCGCTGGCGCGAGATCGTCGGCGAGGCCATCGCCGCCCGCACCGAGCCTGTGAAGCTGAGCAAGGGCCGCGGCGGCGCCGGCGCAGCGCTGGAGCTGAAGGTCGACGGCCCCGCCGCCACCCTGATTCAGCACCAGGCCGCCGATATCATCTCCCGGGTCAATCTGTTCCTGGGCGCAGGCGCAGTCGAGCGGCTGCGCATCGTCCAAGGCGTGGTGCGGCGCCCTCCGCCAGCCGCCACCAAGGCCGCCGAAACCCGCCGGCGCAAGGCCAAGCCGCTGGACGCCGCCGCCGAGGCCGAGCTGGAGGCTAGCCTGGCCCGCGGAACAGATTTAGGCCTTACTGCTGCGCTAAGGACCCTCGGCCGCGAGGTTCTTCGGCGGGGAAGCTGAACCGCCAACAACCCGCCCGTTGACAAGCGGCCCGCCAGCGGCGAAGCCGCAAACAAAGAACAATGCCTGCGGCAGGAGCCAGCTCATGCGTCTTTTCGATCGTCGCGTCCTCGTCCTCGCCGCCGCCCTGTCGGTCAGCCTGGCGGGCTGCGACAAACTGTTCGGCAACAAGGCCGCCGCCACCGCCGACGACATGAGCATGGGCAACCCCGCCGCCAAGGTGACGGTGATCGAGTACGCCTCGGCCAGCTGCCCGCACTGCGCCCGGTTCAACGACGACGTCTTCCCGGCCTTCAAGGCCAAGTACATCGACACGGGCAAGATCAACTATGTGTTCCGCGAGTTCCTGACCCCGCCGGAAAACTTCGCCGCCGCCGGCTTCCTGACCGCGCGCTGCGCCGGAAAGGATAATTATTTCAAAGTTCTGGACACCATCTATCACGACCAGACAGCCATCTATCAGTCCGGCGACTTCCACGGCGGCCTCTTGCGCATCGCCCAGTCCGCCGGCCTGTCGGAAAGCCAGTTCAACAACTGCGTCAACGACGAAAAAGCCATCAACCAGCTGCAGGACCGGGTCGAGCGCTACGCCAAGCAGGACGGTATCACCGGCACCCCGACCTTCTTCGTCAACGGCAAGAAGCTGGACGGCGAGCAGACACTGGCCAGCCTCGACGCCGCCATCGCCGCCGCCCAGGCGGGGAAATAGGGTGAAGGGCGCCCGTAAGGCCAGAATCGGGCTTTAATCCGTAGCGCGACTTCCGAAAGGACCCTCGAGGTGCGCCTGTTCAATCGCAGAGCCGCCGCCCTGGCGGGCCTGTTCGTCATAGCCCTGGCGACTGGCGCCACGGCTGCGCCGGACTTCACGGTCAAGCCTGACGACATGACCCTGGGCAACCCCAAGGCCAAGGTGACGGTGATCGAGTACGCCTCGGCCAGCTGTCCACACTGCGCCCGGTTCAACAACGAAATTTTCCCCGAATTCAAGGCCAAGTACATCGACACCGGCAAGGTGCGCTATGTGATGCGCGAGATCCTGACCGCGCCGACGGAGGTTGCGGCGGCGGGGTTCCTGACCGCCCGTTGCGGCGGCAAGGCCAAGTATTTTCCCATCCTGGACCAGGTCTTCCGCCACCAGCATGAAATCTATCAGAATGGCGACATCCAGGGCGTGCTGGGCGCGGCGGCCAAGTCCCAGGGCCTGACCCAGCAGCAGTTCGAAGCCTGCGTATTCGACGGCAAGGGCCTGGCCGACCTCGACGCCCGTGTGGACCTCTATTCCAGGCGGGACGAGATCACCGGCACGCCCACCTTCATCATCAACGGCAAGCGCTACGATTCCGGCGAGATGACTCTCGCCGAGCTGGACGCCGCCATAGCCGCGGCGCGAAAGGCGCACTAGGGCCGCCTTGCACTTCCAGAAGCTGCGCCTTTCCGGATTCAAATCCTTCGTCGAGCCGACCGAGTTTCGCATCGAGCCGGGCCTGACGGGGGTCGTGGGTCCGAACGGCTGCGGCAAGTCCAACCTTCTGGAAGCCCTGCGCTGGGTGATGGGCGCGACCTCGGCCAAGGCCATGCGGGCCGGCGGCATGGACGATGTGATCTTCGCCGGCTCGGGCAATCGCCCCTCGCGCAACCACGCCGAAGTCACCCTGACCATCGACAACGCCGACCGTACGGCGCCGGCCCAGTTCGCCAATGAGCCGGTGCTGGAGGTGGTGCGGCGGATCGATAAGGGGGCCGGCTCCACCTACAGGGTCAATGGGCGCGAACTGCGGGCCCGCGACGTGCAGCTCTTGTTCGCCGACGCCTCCACCGGGGCCAATTCTCCGGCCCTGGTTCGCCAGGGCCAGATCAGCGAGCTGATCGCCGCCAAGCCGCAGAACCGGCGCATGATCCTGGAGGAGGCCGGCGGCGTCTCCGGCCTACACACCCGCCGGCACGAGGCCGAGCTGCGCCTCAGAGCGGCCGAGACCAACCTCGACCGGCTGGACGACGTGGCCAAGGAGCTGGAAACGGCCCTGGCCCGGCTGAAGCGCGAGGCGCGTCAGGCCGAGAAGTTCAAGCGCCTGTCGGCCGAGATCCGCGCGTTGCAGGGCGCTTTGCACTACGCCCGCTGGCGCGACGCCCTGGCCGCCCTGACCAGGGCCGAGGCCGAGGCGCGCGACGCCCTGGCGCGGGTCGAGGAAACCGCACGCGCGTCGGCGTCGGCCCAGGCCGCCGCGGCGGAGGCCGAGACCGGCTTGCCCGCCTTGCGCGAGGAGGCGCAGATCGCCGGCGCCGTGCTGCATCGCCTGGCGATCGAGAACGACCGGCTGGAGCGTGAGGTCGAGCAGGCCCAGGCCGAGGTCGACCGCCACGCCGCCGACGTCGAGCGCTTCACCGCCGATCAGGAGCGGGAAGAGCAGATCGCCCAGGACGCCAAGATCGCCCTCTCACGCATCGAGGCCGAGCTGGCCGAGCTCGACGCCGCCGCCGAGGCTGCGCCCGAACGTGTGCCGGAGCTGACTGAGCAGGTGAAGGCGGCCGAAGCGGCTAGAGCCGAGGCCGAGGGCGGGCTTGAGGCCCTGGCCGCCCAGGTCGCCGCGCAAGAAGCCGAGCGCCGCGCCGCCGAGCAGCGCCAGACCGAGGCCGAAGCGCGCCTGGCCCGCAGCCGCCGGGCGCTTGACACCGCCAAGGCCGACCGCGAGGCCCTGGGCCCCGTCGCCGCACCCGAGGCCGAGGCGGCCAAGGCCCGCTTCGAGGCCGCGCTGGCCGCCCTGCGCGAAGCTCGTGAAGTCCTGACCGCCGCGGAGAAGGCGCAAGGCGAAGCCGCCGCCGCCGAGGCCGCCGCCCGCGACGCTACGCGCAAGGCCGAGGACCGCCTGGGCCGGCTGAAGACCGAGGCCCGGGGCCTCGCCCAGCTGACCCAGACTTCGGCCAAGAGCCCCTACCCGCCGGCCCTGGATCAGGTTTCCCCAGACGCCGGCTACGAAGCCGCCCTGGCTGCAGCCCTGGGAGACGACCTGAACGCGGCGCTAGACAAGCGCGCCGCCGCCCACTGGGCCGGCCGCGATCCGGCCGTCAGCATTGTCTGGCCCGAGGGCGCCGAACCTCTCGCGCCGCAGGTCAAGGCGCCGGCGGAGTTGGCCGCGCGCCTGGCCCTGACCGCCGTGGTCGCCCGCGCCGATGGCGAGCGCTTGCAAGCCCTGATCCCGCCAGGCGCGCGCCTGGTCTCCCGCGAGGGCGACCTCTGGCGCTGGGACGGCTTTGTCGCCCGCGCCGAGGCGCCGCGGCCGGCGGCCGTGCGCCTGGAGCAGCGCCGCCGCCTCGCGGGCCTGGAGGCCGAGATCGAAAGCCTGACCCCGGAAGCCGCCGAGGCCGCTAAGGCGCACCAGGCGGCGACCACGGGGCTGCGGGCCGCGGAAGAGGCCCTGCGCAGCGCCCGCAAAGCTCCGGAAGCGGCCGAGCGCGCCGTCGGCGTCGCCCGCGACGAAGCCGACCGCTGGGCCCGCGAGATCGCCCGCCGCGAGGCTCGCGCTCAGTCGTTGGACGAGACCATCGCCCGCTTCGACGCCGAGCGCGCCGAGGCCGAAGCCGCCGCCGAGGCCGCTAGAACCGCCTTCCAGGGTCTCAGCGCCGATGACACGGCCGCCGTGCGCCTGACCGAGACCCGCGCCGCCGTCACAGCCGCTCGCGAGGCCGCCGCCCGGGCCCGCGCCGCCCTGGACGCCGAGACCCGCGAGCGCGCCGGCCGCGCCGCCCGGCTGGAGCGCGCCCAGCGCGACCGCGCCGACTGGACGCGCCGGGCCGAAGCCGCCGCCAAGCGGCTGGAGACCCTCAGCCTGGATCTCGACAAGGCCGTCATCGCCCTCGACGCTGCGCGCGAGGCGCCGCGCGGGCTGGAGAGCCGCAGGGCCGACCTGTTCGACCAGCTGGCCGCCGCTGAGGCCCGCCAGGTCAAGGCCGCCGACGCCCTCACCGCCGCCGAAACCGCCCGCACCGATGCGGACAAGGCCGCCAGAGCCGCAGAGGCCGCCGCCGGCGAAGCCCGCGAGCTGCGCGCCGCCTCCGCCGCCCGCCACGAGGCGGGGCGCGAGCGCCTGGTGGAGATCGCCGGAGCCTTACGCGAAGCTGTCCGCATGGAGCCGGAGGAGCTCGGCCGCCGGCTCAGCGACGACGCCGTGGCTGTGCCGGCCGATCCGGCCGGGGTCGAGCAGCACCTGTCCAACCTGGAGCGCGACCGCGACGCCATCGGCCCGGTCAACCTGCGGGCCGAGGAAGAAATGGTCGAGTACGAAACCCGCCTGCACACCCTGAAGACCGAGCGCGGCGACCTCTCCGGCGCCATTTCCCGCCTGCGCGAGGGCATCGAGGCCCTGAACGCCGAGGGGCGCGAACGTCTGCTGGCCGCCTTCGAGGTGATCAATGAGCACTTCAAGAGCCTGTTCCTGGCCCTGTTCGGCGGTGGCCAGGCCGAACTGCGCTTGATCGAGTCCGACGACCCGCTGGAGGCGGGCCTGGAGATTTTCGCCTGTCCGCCCGGCAAGCGGCTCTCGACCATGAGCCTGATGTCCGGCGGCGAGCAGGCCCTGACCGCCGCGGCCCTGATCTTCGGCGTGTTCCTGGCCAACCCGGCCCCGATCTGCGTGCTGGACGAGGTCGACGCGCCGCTGGACGACGCCAATGTCGATCGCTTCTGCAACATGCTGGCCGAGATGACCCAGCGCACCCAGACCCGCTTCATCGCCATCACCCACAACCCGGTGACCATGGCCCGCATGGACCGGCTGTTCGGCGTCACCATGCCCGAGCGCGGGGTCTCGCAACTGGTCTCGGTTGACCTGAAGCAGGCCGAAGCAATGGTGGCTTAACGCCGGTAGACGTCCGGCTCGCGGATCTCCATCCAGGTCTCCACGGCCGATAGCGGCCTGAAGCCGAAGCCGGCATAGAGGCCGTGAGCGTCGCGCGTGGCCAACAGCAGCCGCCGAAAGCCCTGCAGGTCGGGGTGGGCCTTCAGATAGTTCATCAGCGCCTTGCCGAGCCCCGCGCCGCGATGCGCCTCGTCCACGAACACATCGCAGACCCAGCCAAAGGTCGCCCGGTCGGTCACCACCCGCGCCATGGCCGCCATGGCTCCGTCCGGCGCATAGGCGCCGACGGTCAGGCTGTTTCGTAGCGCCTTCTCGAACAGGTCGCACGGAATGCCGGCCGCCCAGTAGCTCTCCTGGCCGATCCAGCGCCAGCCCCGGTCGAAGTCGAACCGCTCGGGATCGTCGCTCAACTCATATCCAGCTGGGGCTTGCACGACCTGCGCCATGGCTAGACCAGGGTCCGTGCAGCCGCAGGCGCCAGGGCGTCGCGCACGACGGCGAGGGCGCGGGCCAGGCTGGCCCGGTCGGGCGCGCCGCCCAGGCAAAGCCTGAGCCCCGACATGCCGCCGCCCGGCAGGATCGGCCCATCGGCGGGGGTCAGTTCCACCCCGGCCCTCAGCGCCCGGCTTCCCACCCGCTCGGCCTCCAGTTCCGCCAGGGGCAGCCAGACGTGGGGGAAGGCGGCCATGGTCGGGCGTTCCATCGCCGGGCCCAGCGCCTCCGCCGCCAGGTCCACGCGCGCCTCCAGCTCCAGCCGGTTCTCGGCCAGGATGGTCTCTGCGGTCCCGTCGGCGATCCAGCGGCAGGCGATCAGCCCGCCCAGGGTCGGCCCGCCCAGTGCCACCGCATGCAGGGCCGAATAGGCCCGGTCGGCCCAATCGCCGCCCTCGGGCAGGGCCAGCCAGCCCAGCCGGAGCCCTGGGGCCACCGACTTGGATAGAGCGCTGACGAACAGGGTGCGCTCGGGCGCCAGCGCCGCCAGCGGGGCCAGGCGCGGCAGGCCGAAACCGCCGGCATAGGCGCCGTAGAGGTCGTCCTCGATCAGGATCAGGTCCAGCCATCGCGCGACTTCGACGATCTCGCGCCGGCGCGCCTCGCTCATCAGCCGGGCGGTGGGGTTCTGGGTCGGCAGCACATAGGCGACCCGCGCGCCGCTTTCCCTGGCCGCTTGCGCCAGCCCCTCGGGCGTCAAGCCTTCGCGATCCATGCCGGCGGGGATGAGCCGATAGCCCATCAGACCGGCCAGGGACTTGAGGCCCGCGAAGCTCGCGGCCTCGCCGATAACCGCCTCGCCCGGCCGCGCGGCGACGCCCAGAGCCACCGCAACCGCCTGCTGCGCGCCCGAGCAGGTAAGCAACCGCCCAGGCTCCAGTTCGTCCCACCGGTGGATCTGCTTCAGCCAGGCAGCGCCCGCCTCCAGGTCCTCGGCGAACCCGGCCGGCGGGGCGTAGGCCAGTCGCTCAACCGCCTTGGGATCACGCGCGGCCCGCGCCAAGGCCGCCGACAGCCGCGCCGAGGATGCGGCCATGGGTGGCAGGCTGCGGGTCAGGTCGATGGGGCCATCGGCCGGGGTCTCGCTCAGCCGGGAGGCGACGAAACTGCCGCGACCGACCTGGCAGGACAGCAGTCCCCGCTGCTCGGCCTCGGCATAGGCGCGGGTGACGGTGCCGACGCCCAGGCCCAGGCGATAGGCCAGGTCGCGTTGCGGCGGCAGGCGATCGCCCGGCGCCAGCGCCCCGGTGGCGATATCGTTCGCCAGCGCCCCGACCAGACGCTCGTAGACCGGTGTCTCGCCCTCCGGCAGGGTCGGGCTCCAGCTTGCCTGCATGATTGTATCTATGACAATATTGATTTTGACATAGTGATAATCTCGCGAGATGTCTCTGTCCATTGCTGAATTTGGAGCCCCTCCCATGCGCCAATGGACCGTCGACGCCTTCGCCGCCGCCCCGTTCAAGGGCAATCCCGCCTGTGTGGTCGAGCCCTTCGAGGCCTGGCCCGAAGCCCGCTGGATGCAGGCCCTGGCGGCGGAGAACAATCAGGCCGAGACCGCGTTCCTGCTCAAGACGGCGGACCCCGCCCGGTTCGGGCTGCGCTGGTTCACCCCGGCGGTGGAGGTCCCGCTGTGCGGCCACGCCACCCTCGCCTCTTCGCACGTGCTGCTGAACGAGCTGGGCGTCCAGGCCGCCGAGATCGCCTTCGAGACCTTGAAGTCCGGAGTCCTGACCGTGCGCCGGACCGAGGCGGGGATCGAGATGGACTTTCCCGCCGACCCGCCCCGCCGCACCGTCGAGCCCGAGGGCCTGGCCGAGGCCCTGGGCGTGAAACCGGCCGAGGTCTGGGTCGGCCAGTACCTGATTGCGGTGCTCGACAGCGAAGAAACGCTGCGCGCGCTGACGCCCAATCTCAGCAAACTGGAGCCGATCGGCGCCGAGGCCAGTGCAGGCTGCGGCAACGTTTCTGTAGTCGCTACCGCCGACGCGGGCCGTCCCTATCAGGTGGTCAGCCGGTTCTTCGCGCCGGGCTCAGGCATACCGGAGGACCCGACCACCGGCTCGGCCCACTGCATGTTAGCCCCGCTCTATGCGGAGAAGCTTGGTCGCCCCGCTTTCCGCTGCCACCAGGCCTACCCCGGCCGCGGCGGCGACCTGGAGGTCGAGCTGAAGGGCGCACGCGTGCTGCTGCGCGGTCAGGCCGTGACGGTGGTGGAGAGCCGGCTGCGAGTGTAGCCCCTAGGCCGCGTAGCCCTTGCCATCGAGGGCGCTGGCGTCGGCCAGAGCCATCTCGTTCCAGTCGAGGTCCGGCGGCGGGCGGTTGGCCGCAGCGATGATCGCCTGCAGCTCCGCCGCCGAGGTCACGCCTACCAGCACGCTGGAGGCCTCGGGCCGCGAGAGGGCGAAGCCCAGGGCGGCCTGCAGCGGATCGGAGCGGCCCTCGGCGATCATGCGGCGAACCCGCGAGATCATCGAGGCGGCGTTCTTCATCGGCCCCGGCACGCGGTCCGGCGGCAGGAACAGCAGCCCTTGCAGGAAGATCGAGCGCAGCTGCACCTCGATCCCCATCTCGGCGATGCGCGCCAGGGACCCGTCCGCCAGCAGGCGCTGGTCCAGAAGGCTCGCCGGAGCCTGGACGATATCGGGCTTGAAGCGCTTGACCAGGCCCACCGGGTCGTCCGAGGCGAACACCGAAATGCCGATCTTCTTGAACACGCCCTCGTCGCGCAGGGCGCAGAGCCGGTTCCAGCTGTCGCCGCCATAGGGGCTCATCAGGTCGCCGGCGACCTGGACGACGATGGCGTCGGCGCCGCGCATGCCCAGCCGTCGCAGGCTGGCGCGGGCGGCGTCCTCGATATAGTCGCCGCCGCGATCGGCGCGCGAGGTCTTGACCATCACGCGATAGGGGGCCGGGCGCGGCATGCGCTCGCCGATCACCTGCTCGGCGTGCGGGGCGCCATGGGTGGTGTCGAACACCGAAAGGCCCGAGCGCGCGGCCAGGCTCATGATCTCGGCCACTTCCGCCTCGGGCGGGCGTCCACGCGCCGGGGCAGCGCCATCCAGCGGAAACTGCGCAGCCCCGAATCCAAGCCTGGCGAGCGGCGAACTCATAAGACATCACACCGGATTGTTCTTGTCGTTTCGCTACCCTGCGCCGAAAACCATTAAAGAACTGGTAGCGATAATTGCTTGACGCGCGGCGACTCGCCCCCAACTTCACAGCGATGCTTTCCTCCCTCCCCGACTGGCCGCTGTTCGGCTATGCCGACGACATGCGGCCAGCCCTGGCCGACGCCCGCGCGCGCGGCCTTCCCGCCGCCCTGGTCACCCTGCACACGGTCGAGGGCGGCGGCCCGCGCCCGCCCGGCGCCCAGATGCTGTTCGCCGAGGGGATCGTCTCCGGGTTCCTGTCCGGCGGCTGCGTCGAGGGCGACGTGGCCCTGCATGCGGCCGAGACCCTGGCGGATGGACGGCCGCGGCGGCTGGTCTATGGCGAAGGCGGTCCCTGGCCGGACATCCGCCTGCTCTGCGGGGCGCGGATCGAGCTCTTGGTGGAGCGCTTGGCGCCGGATGACCCAGCTGTGGGCCGGCTGCTTGAGCTGGCCACCGCCCGCCGCCCCGCCCTCTGGCGCACCGACGGGGAACGTCGCGATTTGATCGAGCCCAATGGCGAGGCGCCGGCGTGCGCGATCTCGGCCGAGCCATTCGAGGTGCGCCGCCTTTACCTGCCGGTCCCGCGCCTGGCGGTGGTCGGGGCCGACCCGATCGCCCTCGCCATCGCCCAGCTTGGCGCCCAGGCCGGCTTCGAGACTCATCTGATCCGCCCCAAGGGTCCGGCCGAGGCCCCAGCGATCGGCGACGTGGCCTACAGCCGCAGCGAATCTGCCGAAGCCCTGGCGGCGCTGAACCCCGACCCCTGGACCGCGGTGGCGGTGGCCACGCACGATTGGGACACCGACCAGGCTGCGTTGCTGGCCGCCCTGCCCTCAGCCGCCGGCTATGTGGGCGTGCTGGGCGCGCGCCGGCGCCTGCCCGAGCGCCTGGCGCGCCTGCGCGCAGCCGGCGTCGGTGAGGCCGCCCTGACCCGGCTGAAAGGCCCGATCGGCCTCGACCTCGGCGGCAAGGCGCCCTGGGAAGTGGCGGTGGCGGTCATCGCCGAGATTATCGGCGAGCGCGAAGGCCACGCCGCGAGGGCTTAGAGCCGATCCAACCGCAGGACCTCGACCACCGCGCCCGCTTCAGCCGCCGGCGCGCCGGCCGGACGGCGGATCAGGGCGTCCGCGTGGGCGAAGACCGAGACCAGGGAGCTGTCCTGGTCGCCCATGATGTCCGCCTGCAGGATGCCGCCGACCGTCGCGAGGCGGCCCCTGGCCCAGTGCTCGCGCGGGCCGTTGGCGGGCGCAGGCCGCATCAATTGCGCAGTCTCGAGTTTTGGGCCCGGCGCCGCGCCCTGCAGGGCGTTGAGGAGCGGACGCAGGAACAGTTCGGCGCAGACCAGGCCCGAGGCCGGATTGCCGGGCAGGCCCAGCACGCGCCGACCGTCGTCCAGGATCCCGAACCAGGTCGGCTTGCCGGGGCGCAGCTTGATGGTGATGAAACGGAGATCGAGGCCAAGCCGCGTCAGGGCCGGCTTGACCAGATCGTGGTCGCCGACCGAGGCGCCGCCCAGGGTCACCACCACCTCGCCGCCACAGGCCGATACCGCGTCGGCGATGGCCGTCTCGTCGTCGCCCGCCTGGCCCAGATGGACCACCTCGCCGCCCCAGCGCTCGACCAGGCTGGCCAGGGTCGGGCCGCCGGAATTGAAGATCTGATCCGGCCCCGGGACCGAGCCGATCGGAACGATCTCCTCACCGGTGGAGAGGATCGCAACCTTGGGCCGCCGCGCGACCAGCAGGTTCGCCCGCCCCGCCGCGGCGGCCAGGCCGAGCCGCCAAGCGTCGAGCCGCTGGCCCGCCGAGAGCAGCATATCGCCGGCGCGAAAATCACCGCCGGCTGGGCGAATGTTGGTGGTCGCGCCCGGCTCCGCAGCGGGCGCATTCACATCGTCGCCGGCGCGCGCGCAGTCCTCCTGCAGCACGACCCTGTCGGCGCCCGCCGGGACCGGCGCGCCGGTGAAGATGCGAACCGCTTCGCCCGCCGCCAGGGGCCGGGGATAACGGTGGCCGGCCGCGCTCTCTCCGACGATGCGGTAGTATGGCCCAGGGCCGCGAACCGCCCAGCCGTCCATGGCCGAGGCGTCAAATGGCGGCTGGTCGCGCGCGGCGACGACCGCTTCGGCGAGCACCCGGCCGGGACACTCAGCAAGCAAAACGGTCTCAGCGCCGACAGGCGGCAGGCCCTTCAGCACCAGGGCGCGGGCGTCCTCGACCGCTAGGTTCTTCATGGCCCGTCCCGCCGGAAATCACCGGAAGCGCCGCCGCTCTTTTCCAACAGGCGCACCGCCTCGATGGTCATGGCTTTGTCGGCCGCCTTCAGCATGTCGTAGATGGTCAGGCAGGCCACCGAGACAGCGGTCAGGGCCTCCATCTCGACACCCGTTGGGCCAGTGGTCTTGACCCGGGCCGTCACGGCCAGGCCCTCCGGCGCCTCGACCACCTCCACCGCGACCTTCGACAGCACAAGCGGGTGGCACATGGGGATCAACTCGCTGGTCCGCTTGGCGGCCATCACGCCGGCGATCTCGGCCACAGCCCGCACATCGCCTTTCTTGCCCCCGCCGCCGAGCGCCAGGGCCAGGGTTTCGGGCGCCATGCGAACCAGGCCCGCGGCCACCGCTTCGCGCGCGGTGGCGGGCTTGTCCGAGACGTCGACCATCCGCGCGCGGCCCTGGTCGTCGATGTGGGTGAGTTTGGCCACGCCGCTCAGACCTCGTTCAGCCGCGGCATCAGCTCGACCATGTTGCAGGGCTTGTGCCGGCTGTCGAGCTGGGCGGCGATCACCTTGTCCCAGCCGTCGCGCACCGCCCCGTTGGAGCCCGGCAGGCAGAACACGATCACCCCGCCGATCAGCCCGGCCGTAGCCCGGGACTGCAGGGTCGAGAGTCCCACCGACTGATAGCTGACCATGTGGAACACCACCGAAAAGCCGTCGATCACCTTGTCGAACAGCGGCTCCAGCGCCTCGGGCGTGATGTCGCGACCGGTCAGGCCCGTGCCGCCGGTGGTGACGATGGCGTCGACCTCGCCGGCCGCGATCCACCCCGTCACCTTGGCCCGGATGGCAGCCCGGTCGTCCCGGACGATGGCGCGAGCGGCCAGGACGTGGCCGGCCGCCACAACGCGTTCGGCCAAGAGATCGCCAGAGGTGTCATTGCTTTCGTCGCGGGTGTCGGAGACGGTTAGCACCGCCACTCGTACCGGCTTGAAG
Organism: Phenylobacterium montanum; assembly: GCF_018135625.1. Taxonomy (NCBI): domain Bacteria; kingdom Pseudomonadati; phylum Pseudomonadota; class Alphaproteobacteria; order Caulobacterales; family Caulobacteraceae; genus Poindextera; species Poindextera montana. Next base: position 4,125,215 of record NZ_CP073078.1, on the reverse strand, counting down.
TTCAGGCTCTCGTCGATTCTGCCGCCTGGGGCGGAAAAGGGGGCGGTCATGGCGGGCCTCGCGGGTTGCGGGAACTTGCGGCCTATCTAGGGGATCGAAGGAGCGGCGTCACGTCCACCGCTCGGCGTCCTTCAGGTCCCGCTCGGTCGGCTCGATCCAGCGCTCGCCGTCCGGGCCGCGCTCCTTCTTCCAGAACGGAGCGCGGGACTTCAGATAGTCCATCAGGTGGTCGGCGGCCTCGAAGGCCTCGCGCCGATGGGCGGCGGCCGTGGCCACGAACACGATCGCCTCGCCCGGCGCGATCTCGCCGGTGCGGTGGACCACCAGCACGTCCTGCAGCGAGAACCGCGCCACAGCCGCCTCGGCCATGCGGACGATCTCGGCGTCGGTGAAGCCGGGATAGGCCTCCAGCACCAGCCGCTCGACCGCCCCCTCGCCGGCGCGCGCCAGGCCGGTGAAGCTGACGACGGCGCCGGTCTCGGCGCGGCCCGTAGAGAAACCGGTCAGGAGTTGGCCCGGATCGAACGGCTCGGCCTGCAACAGCACACGCAAGCCTCACCCCCCGCTCATGGGCGGCATGAAGGCGACCTCGACGCCGGGGGAGAGAGCCACGTCGCCGCGCACCGCCACCCGCGCCACCGCCGCGGTCACGCCCTTGCCGTCCAGGGCCTCAGCCAGGGCGGGATCAAGGGCTGCGACCAGCGCCTTGAGAGCGGAAAGGCTGGCAGGAGTTGGCTCGAATACCCGCTCGCGCCAGCCGGCTATGTCGGCCAGGCGCCCGAACAGCAGCACGCGGGCCATGGCCGTCAGCCTCCGGTGGTCGACATGTGCCGGGCGAGGGCCGGCGCCGAGCCGCGCTCGATGTGGAAGTCGTGGCCCTGGGGCTTGCCGTCTATGGCCAAGCGAATGGCAGCCTTCAACTCGTCGGACGAGGCGCCGCCGCGCATCACCGCCCGCAGGTCGCTGGCGTCCTCGCGGCCGAGGCAAGTGTGCAGGGTGCCGGTGCAGGTCAACCGCACGCGATTGCAGCTTTCGCAGAAATTGTGCGTCAGCGGGGTGATAAGGCCGAGCCGCCCGCCGGTCTCCTCCACCCGTACGTAGCGCGCAGGACCGCCGGTGGTCATGTCGAGCTCGGTCAGGGTCCAGTAGCTCTCCAGCTCGCGGCGCACGGCCTGAAGCGACAGGAACTGGTCAGTACGGTCCTCGCCGGTCTCGCCCAGCGGCATGGTCTCGATCAGGGTGATGGCCATGTCGCGGCCATGCGCCCATTGGATCAGGCTAGGCAACTCGGCGGCATTGTCCGAGGCCAGGGCCACGGTGTTGATCTTGACCGCAAGGCCCGCGGCCTGGGCCGCCTCTATGCCCTCGAGCACCTGATCCAGGCGACCCCCGCGGGTCAGGCGGCCGAAGAGGTCCGCGTCCAGCGTGTCCAGGGAAACATTAACCCGCCGTACGCCAAGAGCGGCCAGGTCGGCGGCGTACTGCGCCAGGTGCGTGCCGTTGGTGGTCAGGGTCAGCTCGTCCAGGGCGCCGGTCTTCAGGTGCCGGGCCAGACCCGCCACGAGCTCGAGAAAGCCCTTGCGAACCAAGGGCTCGCCGCCGGTCAGGCGCAGCTTTTTGACCCCCATCTCGATGAAGGCGGTGGAGACCTGGTCCAGCTCCTCCAGCGACAGCACCTCGGCCTTGGGCAGGAAGGTCATCCGCTCCGCCATGCAATAGACGCAGCGCAAATCGCAGCGGTCGGTGACCGAAACGCGCAGATAGGTCACCTTGCGGCCGAATCCGTCGACCAGGGCGGGCCGCTGGGCGTTGGGGCTGCTATGAACTATGGCGGCGTCGAACGGGGTCATGGACCCCACAAGATAGTCAGGAAACGTGCGTGGCGACAGGGGTAGACCCGACATCGGCCTTGGAAGCCTTGGAGGCCCTGGTCCTGGCCGCTGGCGCCGGCTCCCGCTTCGGCGGCGGCAAGCTGCTGGCGCCCTGGCGCGACGGCTTGTTGCTTCACGGCGCGCTGGCGGCGGCCTTTGCAGCGCCAACTCGAACGGTCACCCTGGTCTGGGGCGCGGATCCCCGCGTCGCCGAAGCCGCCCAGGCCTGGGCGACGGCGCACGGCGAGCAGTCGCGTTTGCGGCTCGTGGAAGCGAAGGCCCACGCCCAGGGCCTGTCGGCCTCGTTGCAAGCCGGCCTGGCCAGCCTGCCGGCGGACTGCGGCGGCGCCTTCGTCTTCCTGGGCGACATGCCGCGCGTATCCGCCGAAATCCTGCAACCCCTGGCCCAGGCCCTGGCCACGGGCGCGGCCGCCGCTGCGCCGGTGTTCGAGGGCCGGCGCGGCCATCCGGTGCTGCTGGGAAGCGGGCTGTTCCGAGCGGTCGCGGCGCTGGAGGGCGACCGCGGCGCCGGGCCCTTGCTCTCGGAGTTGGGTCCGGCGCTGGCGACGGTCCAGGCGGCCGACGACGGGGTGCTCTACGACATCGACCGGCCGCAGGACTTGTCCGAGTAGGTCAGTGGACCGAGACCGGGGCCATTTCATTGGCCATGGCCGCCGCAATGGCGCTGTCGCGGTCCGCCAGGACGGCGATGCGCGCGCCGTTGGCGCTGTGCACGGCATAGAGGATCTGGTCCGGCTCGAGCCGGACGCCGTCTTCGGTCAGCACCGGCGCGGCGCCGATCACTTCGCCGGCCTTGATCGGCCGGACATAGACCAGGTTCGGCGCGCCGAGGGCCGCGAAAGCTTCGTTGGTGAAATGCGGTGTCATCTGACCACCTCCAATGACTACAACTGCCGTCGAGCCGCTGGGTTCAGCCGGCCGTACGGATCGGGATGCGCTTGACCAGCCTGGCCGGCTCGGGCCGCACGACATCGATATGCAACAGGCCGTGTTCGAGTATGGCCTGATCCACCTCCATGCCATCGGCCAGGACGAAGGTCCGGATGAAGCCCCGGGCTGCGATCCCGCGATGCAGGAAAGCCTTTTCCTCGGCGCTCTTGGGATCGGCGTCCTTGCGGCCGGCGACGATCAGCTGGTTGTCTTCGACGGTGACCTGCAGCTGGTCGGGCGAAAAGCCCGCCACCGCCAGGGTGATGCGCACCTGCCCCATGCCGGTCTCCTCGACATTGTAGGGCGGATAGCTCTCCGAAGCGGCCTTGGCCGCCCGTTCGATCAGGTTCCGGGTATGCTCGAAGCCGAGCAGAAACGGGCTGTCGAACATCAGCGTGCGGTTCATCGCGAAGTCCTCACTGGTCAAGCGACTTCGTCCGCCCTGGTCAGGCCCTGATGCGGCGCCTGCCCCTGACGGAACACACCATATGTGGAGATCGGGCCGGGGCTGTTCAAGCAGCGCCCGGGTCCGTAGCCGTGCGGGGTTGACGGTGAAGGCCGTCTCGCGAACCTTGGCGCCGAAAGCGACGCTTGACCGGCCCCGAGGCTGGGGAGCCTTGCGGAGATTGAGCATGCAAAGCCCAGAAACCCTCGAGCGGGCCCGTGCGGCCGACCGCTTCTATGGGGTGTTCCTGATCCTTCTGGGCCTGCTGTCGGCCCTGGCTCCGGCCTTCGGCGGGGCCGAACTGGCCTGGGGCCTTAGCCTCGCCGGACTGGGGGGCGGTTGCTGGCTGCTGCTGGACCGCTCGCCGCGCGGTTTCTTCGCGGCGGTGGGCTGGGTGGTGCTGTGTCTGGGTCTCGGCCTGCAACTGGTCTGGCATGCCGCCGTGTCGATGGAGCAACTGGCCCTGACGCTCACGGTCGGCTTCATCATGCTGGGCGTCGCGGAGATCGTGTTCGGGCTGGAACGGTTCAAGCCGCACAGTGCGCCCCGGATCGCCCTGGTGGTCGGCGGAGCGGCGGCGGCGGCGTTCGGCGTCGTCCTGTCCCTGGCCCTGCCCACCCTGCCCAACTGGCTGGCCGGGGTGGTGCTGGGGCTGGTGTTCGCCGGCTTCGGCGCCGGCGTGCTGATCGGGGCCGGCCGGCGCAAGCCGAAAGCGCCCTGAACGATCCCGCGCAGCGAGGCATTGTCGATTTGATCTGAGTCAGCGCGCCATAGCCTTCCTCTGGGTTAGCTGGAGCTTGGTCTTTGCCGGGGCGCGCTCCGGGAAAAGGGAGGGGAGCCATGTCCTATAAGACCCTTCTGGTCCACGCTGAGGCCGGCGATGCCGCAGATGCGCGCCTGGCGCTGGCGGGCGGTGTCGCCCGGATGTTCGGGGCCAGGATTGTCGGCCTTGGCGCCGAAGGCTTCTTCCCGCTGATGACCTCGGGGTTCGCCGCCGCCGACGGCATGGTGATCGAGGCCGTGCGGGAGCGAATCGCCGCAGACCTGCCGCTGGCCGAACAGCGCTTTCGCCGGCTGACCGAGGGCTGCGCCGAGGGCGTGGACTGGCTGACCGGCTACGACTATCCCGCGGTCGAACTCGTCCGACACGCCCGGGGAGCCGATCTCGTCGTGCTCAGCCGGCCGCCACGTGGCGCCGCCGCGGCCTTCGCCGCCCCGGTCGCCGACGTGGTGCTTGAGGCGGGGACGCCGGTGCTGCTGGCAGGCGACACCGGCGCGCCGCTGAAGGCGGAAAAGGTGCTGGTGGCCTGGAAGAATACCCGCGAATCCCGGCGCGCCCTGGCCGACGCCCTGCCCTTCCTGATGCGGGCCGACAAGGTCACCGTGCTGGTGGTCAGCGGCGAGAGCGAAGAGGTTGAGCAGGTGGGTTTGCATGAAGTGACCGCCCGCCTGGCGCGCCACGGCGTCGACGCCGACACCCTGGTTGCCCCGAAGGGCCAAGGCACCGCGGCCGAGGCGATCGAGCGAACCGCAAACCGCCTGCAGGCCGACCTCATCGTAGCCGGCGCCTATGGCCGTTCCCGCCTGCAGGAATGGGCGCTTGGCGGCGTGACCGAAGACCTGCTGGCCGCCTCGCCGCGCTGCGTGCTGTTCAGCCACTGAGAGGCGGAAACGCCGGTTCCCTGTCCAGTATTGAGGACCGCTTTCGCGATGCTCTAGCGCCCGGCGACCCGCGCCTGAGCGTGCGGAACCGGGTGGGGGAAGCCGACCGCCTGCAGTTCCTGTATCAGCAGGCGAAGATTGCCGGCGTTGCGCGCAGCGGCGGCCATGACGGTCTCGCTGCGAAGATGCTCCTGATGCGCGATCAGCCCCCCGTGAACACTGCGCACCACTCCCAGCGCCTCGAGCTTGCGCACATGGCGGCGCACGGTCTCGCGCGGCAGTCCGGTGCGTGCAGCCAGGGCCAGGGCCGACACCGGCCGCCGCGCCTCGTCCGGAACGTGGTCCTCGAGGTTCATATAGGCGCGGACCGGCAGGTCATCGAGATAGCTGGTATTGGCGTCGACCACCGACAGATAGACGAAACCGGTCAGCAGATCGCCTTCGAACAGGCCGCGCATCTCCTCCAGGCTGCGCAGGCAGTAGCCTGCGGCGACGCGCGCCATCGCCCGGTGCGGCAGGTCGTCGATCGTCGCCGGCGGCGCGACGGCGCCAGGAACCGCGGCCTTGGCCAGGCGCGCATAGAGTTCGACGAGCAGGCGCGAATTCTGGATGAGCGTGGCCTTGACCTGGTCGCTGGTAAGAACCTCGGTCGGCACATAGACGCCCTGGTCGGTCTCCACGACCCAGCCCGCCTTGATCAAGGCGGTGACTTTGCGCCGCACGGTCTCACGGGGAATCCCTAAGGACATGGCCAGCTTGTGCGGGCGAATCGGCCGGCGCATCTCATCGGGCGCAGTGCGCTCCAGCCGGCCGTAGTACTCCGAGAAGTCCGCCTGGCCATCGATATAGCCGATGTTGGCGTCGCAGATGGCCAGATAGACCAAGCCCTTGACGATGTCGTGGTCGAACATCTGCGAGAGGATGGCGATGTAGTCGAGGATGAACCGGGTGGTCAGCCTCACAATGGCTCGTCTGCGCATGGGCCCTGTCCACTATGCCGCAATACCCCCGGCCTTCGCCACGCACGGCGCGACCGAAGTCGAGCGATTGCGCGGACAGGGCGAGTGGAGCACCGCCCCGCAAACTTTTCAAGAATGCAACATGCCGCTATCTGGCGTGGAAATTGATCTAGATCACAAAGGCTTGCCGTCGCCGCGCGCCCATGTCGCAGCCCGCTTTGCGGGAGAATGGGGCTGACAGGGGCGCGACTCGGTCGGTCCCCGTCACAATCGAGCCACATTTGAGACAGGTCAGGGGCTTGGCATGCGGCGACGTCTCGAACCGACCCGCCGAAAAGGCGAAGGCCCGCAGCTTTGAACTGCGGGCCTCCATGGTGGAGCTAAGCGGAGTCGAACCGCTGACCTCTTGAATGCCATTCAAGCGCTCTACCAGCTGAGCTATAGCCCCGAGGTCTCGGGTTTCGCGGGAGGAGGCTTGAAGGACCCCCTCCGGCGAGGCGGCGGACACTATGCTGAGAGGATCGGCGGATCAAGCCACCCCGACAGCATTTTTTGTCGCGCCTTTTCTACTCGTCGCGATCGTCGGGCAGGCCCTCGATCTCGTCTTCGAAATTGTCGTCGTCGTCCTCATCCTCAAGGAACGGAACGTCGTCGCCTTCATCGTCCAGCTCTTCGTCCTCGGCGAAATCCACGCCCAGGTCGTCGGCCGGACTGGTCGGCCCGCCCTCGACGGCTTCGCTGTCGTCGTCGGTCTCGATGACCTCGTCGGCGGCTTCGTCGATCTCGGGGGTTTCGTCGACCTCGTCCTCGAAGCCGTCGCTGTCGGCCTCGGTGACCACCTTGGCCGGCTTTTCGACCTCGTCCTCGTAATCCGGCGCAGCCGAGCGGGCCCGCACGCGGCGGGTCTTCAGGGCTTCTTCGGGATCAAAGGACGTGCCGCACTTGGGGCAGACGGCCGGGCGCTTGCCCAGGTCGTAGAACTTGCTCTGACAATTGGGGCAGATCTGTTTGGCGCCCAGTTCGGGATTGGCCAAGGCGTGACCTTCTTGAATGCTGTGCGAAAGCGGCGGCTCCCTTGCCACGCGGGAAGGCCGCTGTCAAAAGCTGATCCCCTTATTTTCGCCCCCAGTCGAAAAGGTTTGGTTCGCGGCATGGCCACGGAGGCTCTGAAAGCTCGGCCTGGCGGCCCGTTGCGAGGCGAAGTCCGCGCGCCGGGCGACAAGTCGATCTCGCACCGCTCGCTGATCCTGGGGGCCCTGGCGCGTGGCGAGACCCGGGTGAGCGGGCTTCTGGAAGGCGACGACGTGCTGAGAACCGCCGCAGCCATGCGCGCCTTCGGGGCCGAAGTCGAACGGCTGGGCGAAGGCGCCTGGCGGGTGGTCGGCCAGGGCGGATTTTCCGAGCCGGCCGATGTGGTCGACTGCGGCAACGCCGGCACGGGCGTGCGCCTGATCATGGGCGCCGCCGCGGGCTTCGACCTCGCCGCCACCTTCACCGGCGACGGCTCGCTGAGAAAGCGGCCGATGGGCCGGGTGCTTGAGCCTCTGTCGCAGATGGGCGCCCGCTTCCTGGGCCGCGCCGGCGGGCGACTGCCCCTGACCTTGAAAGGCGGAGCGCTGGAAGGGATCGACTATCGCCTGCCAATGGCCTCGGCCCAGGTGAAGTCGGCCGTGCTGCTGGCCGGGCTGAACGCAAAGGGTGGCGTCACGGTCCGCGAGCCGGAGCCGACCCGCGACCACACCGAGCGCATGCTGCGGGCCTTCGGCGCCGTGGTCGAGGTCATGGACGAGGACGGGGTCCGCGTCATCCGGCTGGCCGCGGGCCAAAGCCTGATGGCGACCACGATCGAGGTGCCGGGCGATCCGTCCTCCGCCGCCTTCCCCCTGGTCGCGGCCCTGGTCACGCCGAGCTCCGAGGTGACGGTCAAGGGCGTGCTGCTCAATCCCCTGCGCACCGGCCTGTTCGAAACCCTGCGCGAGATGGGCGCGGACCTGACCATCTCGAACGAGCGCGACGCCGGCGGCGAGAGCGTCGGCGACGTGACCGCCCGCCATTCGGCGCTGAAGGGCGTCGAGGTGCCGCCCGAGCGCGCGCCCTCGATGATCGACGAATATCCGATCCTGGCCGTGGCCGCGGCCTTCGCCGAGGGCCGCACGGTCATGCGCGGCATCGGCGAGATGCGGGTCAAGGAGAGCGACCGCGTGGCCCTGATGGCCGCCGGCCTTTCCGCCTGCGGCGTCGGCGTCGAGGAGGAGCCCGAGGCCCTGACCGTGATCGGTTCCGCCCGCGCCAACCATCCCGTCCGAGGCGGCGCCCGGGTCGTCACCCACGGCGATCACCGCATCGCCATGTCACACCTGGTCCTGGCCCTGGCCGCGCAGGAAGCCGTCGAGGTGGACGAGCCCGGCATGATCGCCACCAGCTTCCCCGGCTTTGTCGAGCTGATGCGCGGGCTGGGAGCGGACCTGGGATGAGTTTCGTCATCGCCGTCGATGGCCCGGCCGCCTCGGGCAAGGGCACGGTGGCGTCGGGCCTGGCCCGCGAACTCGGCCTGCCCCACCTGGACAGCGGCCTTCTCTATAGAGCGGTGGGCCGGGCGCTGCAGGTCGCCGGCGGAGACCCGGACGACGCCGCGGCCGCGACCGAGACCGCGCGCCGGCTCGACCCGCACGACCTGGAAGACCCCGCCCTGCGCACCCGCGAGGCCGGCGAGGCCGCCAGCCGCGTGGCTGTGCACGCCGGCGTGCGCGCGGCGCTCTTGGACTTCCAGCACGCCTTCGCCGCCCAGGAGCCCGGTGCGGTCATCGATGGCCGCGACATCGGCACGGTGATCGCGCCGGACGCGCCGGCCAAGCTGTTCGTCACCGCCAGCCCCGAGGTGCGCGCCCATCGCCGCTGGCTGCAGCTGAAGGACCAGGGCGTCAGCCTGGACGAGATCCTGGCCGATATCGCCTTGAGAGATGAACGCGACAGCGCCCGCTCGACCGCCCCCCTGGTCCAGGCCAAGGACGCGGTCTTGCTCGATACGAGCGAAATGACTATAGAGCAGGCCGCCGATGCGGCCCGCCGCATCGTCGAGGCGGCGCGCGCCCGCTGGGAAACCTCTCTAAAAGGGGAAGCTTCTCAGAAGGGCTAATCCAACCGCGCCTTTCCCCTCAGACGGCCGCGGGCGACTAATCCGGTGCGATACGGGACCCAAAAGACCCCGCCTCGCGCTCTTCGGTTCAACCCCTAACCCAAAGGGACGCGCATAGACGCGCCGACGCCGTTCGCGCGTGGGCCGGAAGGCGCTTTCCGAAAACCTGCAAGAAAGACACCCATGGCTGACGACGCCAGCATGAACCCCACCCGCGACGATTTCGCCGCGCTGCTCGACGAGGCCCTCGGCGGCCGCCACTTCCTGGAAGGCTCCGTGGTCAAGGGCCAGGTTGTCGGGATCGAAAAGGACTTTGCGATCATCGACGTCGGTCTGAAGACCGAAGGCCGCATCCAGGTCAAGGAATTCGGCGTCGGCGAGGACGGCAAGGCGACCGTCAAGGTCGGCGACACCGTCGAAGTCTATCTGGAGCGCGTCGAGAACGCCCTCGGCGAAGCGGTGATCAGCCGCGACAAGGCCCGCCGCGAAGAGGCCTGGACCCGCCTGGAAGGCGTGTTCGCCAAGAACGAGCCGGTGATGGGCTCGATCGTCGGCCGCGTGAAGGGCGGCTTCACCGTCGACCTCGGCGGCGCCTCGGCCTTCCTGCCCGGCTCGCAGGTCGACATCCGCCCCGTGCGCGACGTCGGCCCGCTGATGGGCAAGGAACAGCCCTTCGCCATCCTCAAGATGGACCGCCCGCGCGGCAACATCGTCGTCTCGCGCCGCGCCATCCTGGAAGAAGCCCGCGCCGAACAGCGCACCGAGCTGGTCAGCCAGCTGCAGGAAGGCGAAATCCGCGAAGGCGTGGTCAAGAACATCACCGACTACGGCGCGTTCGTGGACCTGGGCGGCATCGACGGGCTGCTGCACGTCACCGACATGTCCTGGAAGCGTGTCTCGCATCCGAGCCAAGTCCTGGCCGTGGGCGACACCGTCAAGGTGCAGATCGTCAAGATCAACCCGGACACCCAGCGCATCAGCCTCGGCATGAAGCAGCTGCAGTCCGACCCGTGGGATGGCGTCGAGGCCAAGTATCCGGTCGGCGCCAAGTTCACCGGCCGCATCACCAACATCACCGACTACGGCGCCTTTGTGGAGCTGGAAGCCGGGGTCGAGGGCCTGGTGCACGTGTCGGAAATGTCGTGGACCAAGAAGAACGTCCACCCCGGCAAGATCGTCTCCACCAGCCAGGAAGTCGATGTGGTGGTTCTGGACGTCGATTCGTCCAAGCGCCGCGTCTCGCTCGGCCTGAAGCAGGCGATGGACAACCCCTGGGATTCGTTCCTGGTCAATCATCCGGTCGGTTCGACCGTCGAGGGCGAAGTCAAGAACGCCACCGAGTTCGGCCTGTTCATCGGCCTGGACAACGACATCGACGGCATGGTGCACCTGTCGGACATCGACTGGAACGCCCCCGGCGAAGAAGCCATCCAGCGCTACAAGAAGGGCGAGATGGTCCGCGCCAAGGTGCTCGACGTCGACATCGAGAAGGAGCGCATCTCGCTCGGCATCAAGCAGTTGGCCGGCGACCCGATGGCCGAAGACACCTACCGCAAGGGCCAGACGGTCACCGTTACGGTGGTCGATGTGACCTCCGGCGGTATCGAGGTGAAGTTCGGTGAAGACGAAGCGCCGATGACCGCCTTCATCCGCAAGTCGGACCTGTCGCGCGACCGCTCCGAGCAACGCCCGGAACGCTTCGCCGTCGGCGACCGCCTGGACGCCCAGGTGACCAATATCGACAAGGCGGCCCGCCGCGTGTCGCTGTCGGTCAAGGCCCTGGAAATGGCCGAGGACAAGGAAGCCATCGAAAAGTTCGGCTCTTCCGACTCGGGCGCCTCGCTGGGCGACATCCTGGGCGCCGCCCTGCGCGAGAAGGCCAACAAGGAATAAGGCTCGCCTTCGCCCGTTCCGGCGGGCGAATTCGAGAGACCATCGCGGCGGCTGGGCGCAAGCTCGGCCGCCGTTTTCTTTGGCGTTTCGGTCAAGCTTGGCGAAAACTTGCGCTTCAGGAGGCGGCTCCCGCAACAATTTGACGGCTAAGCCCTTGAACATCCTGCGCGAGTTGGTCATGGTCCGCGCGGTCAAAGGGGGGGTGGGCTGCCTATGATTAAGTCCGAGTTGATCGCCAAGCTCGCGAGCGAAAATCCGCACCTGACGCAAAAGGACGTGGAGAAGGTCGTGGCGGTGATCCTCGACCGGATGACCCAGGCCCTGGAGAGCGGCGGCCGGGTGGAATTGCGCGGGTTCGGCGCCTTTTCTGTTCGCTCCCGGCCCGCCCGCAACGGCCGCAATCCTCGCACCGGCGAAACCGTGGCGGTGAAGGCCAAGCACGTGCCCTTCTTCAAGAGCGGCAAGGAATTGCGCGAGCGGCTGAACGCCGAGGACGAATAGGCCCCTCACATATCCGGTTGACGGGCGCTGCTGAGCCGTTCAACCCTGGCCACCAGAGGGCGGGGTTGGAGGGACCTGAGATGTTCAAGGAATTCCGGGAGTTCATCGCGCGCGGCAATGTTGTCGATCTCGCCGTCGGCGTGATCATCGGCGCCTCGTTCGGCGCCATCGTCAAGAGCCTGGTCGACCAGGTGATCATGCCGCCCATCGGCCTGGTCACCGGCGGCATCGATTTCTCTCAGTTGAAGATCGTGCTGAAGGCCGCCGACGAGGCCGCCAAGAAGCCGGAGGTGGCCATTCTCTACGGCGCCTTCATCAACACCGTGATCCAGTTCGTCATCGTCGCCTTCGTGATCTTCCTGATCGTCAAGGGGGTGAACAGCCTGAAGCGGGAGAAGGCCGGGGAAGAGGCTCCGCCGGCGGGGCCGACACCGACCGAGGCCCTGTTGGGCGAAATTCGGGATCTCTTGAAGAGCCGGGGGTAGGCGCCATCGCCTTCGCGGGGATGAGCGGTATATGTGGGCCTTGATCTTGTCGCCCAACGCCCCCTAATCCCCGCTCATGCGCCCCGAACCCCTCGCCGCCAAGATCTGTGGCCTGTCGACGCCTGACAGCGTCAAGGCGGCGCTGGAGGGGGGCGCGGCCTATATCGGATTTGTGTTCTTCGACAGGAGTCCACGCAACGTGCGGCCCGAACTGGCTGCGCGCCTGGCCGAGCCGGCCCGGGGCAAGGCGGGCGTGGTCGCCGTCACTGTCGATCCCGACGATGAGGTCCTCGATCGGATCATGGCCAGCCTGAAGCCGGACCTGATCCAGCTGCACGGCAAGGAGAGCCCCCAGCGCGCCGCCGCGATCGCCGCGCGCACCGGCGCCGGCCTGATCAAGGCCTTGCCGGTCTCGGAAAGCCCAGACCTGGAGGCCGCCGGCGGCTATGACGGCCTTGTCGAGCACCTGATGTTCGACGCCAAGCCGCCCAAGGGCGCGGACCTGCCCGGCGGCATGGGCGCCAGCTTCGACTGGACGATCCTGGCCGGTCGGCGCTTTCAGCGGCCGCATTTCCTGGCCGGCGGGCTCGATCCCTGGAACGTGCGCGAGGCCGCAAAGGCCTCCGGCGCCCCGCTGGTGGATGTTTCCTCTGGCGTGGAGCGCGGCCCGGGGCTAAAGGACCCCGGCCTCATTTCCGCCTTCCTGGACGCCGTACGCCGCGTTTAACCTTTTAGGTCATTCAGTGAACGTCACCGCCAAACCAAACGACTACAGCGCCTATCCGGACGCCGTGGGCCGCTTCGGCGACTATGGCGGCCGCTATGTGGCCGAAACCCTGATGCCGCTGGTGCTGGACCTGGACCGGGCCTATGCCGCGGCCAAGGCCGATCCCGAGTTCCAGGCCGAACTGAAGGGTTTCCTGACCCACTATGTCGGCCGGCCCAGCCCGCTCTATTTCGCCGAGCGGCTGACCGCCCACCTCGGCGGCGCCAAGATCTATTTCAAGCGCGAAGAGCTGAACCACACCGGCGCGCACAAGATCAACAATTGCATGGGCCAGATCCTGCTGGCCATGCGCATGGGCAAGACCCGCATCATCGCCGAGACCGGCGCCGGTCAGCATGGCGTGGCCACGGCGACGGTCTGCGCCCGCTTCGGCCTGCCCTGCGTGGTCTATATGGGCTCGACCGACGTCGAGCGGCAAAAGCCCAACGTGTTCCGCATGAACCTTTTGGGCGCCGAGGTCCGCCCCGTCACCAGCGGCACCGGCACGCTGAAGGACGCCATGAACGAGGCCATGCGCGATTGGGTCACCAACGTGCACGACACCTACTACATCATCGGCACAGCGGCCGGCCCGCACCCCTATCCGGCCATGGTGCGCGACTTCCAGGCGGTGATCGGCCACGAGACGCGAGCCCAGATTCTGGAAGCAGAGGGACGCCTTCCCGACGCGGTGGTGGCCTGCATCGGCGGCGGCTCGAACGCGATCGGCATCTTCCACCCGTTCCTGGCCGACGAGGGCGTGCGCCTGGTCGGGGTCGAGGCCGCCGGCCACGGCATCTCCACCGGCCTGCATGCCGCCTCCCTGACCGGCGGCCGCCCGGGCGTGCTGCACGGCAACAAGACCTATCTGCTGCAGAACGAGGACGGGCAGATCACCGACGCCCACTCGATCTCGGCGGGCCTGGACTATCCCGGCATCGGGCCGGAGCACGCCTTCCTGCACGACATCGGCCGGGCCCAGTACCTTTCGGCCACCGACGACGAAGCCCTGGAGTGGTTCCAGCGCTGCGCCGAGCTGGAAGGCATCATCCCCGCGCTCGAACCCGCCCACGCCATGGCCCGTCTGCCCGACGTGGTGCGCGAGGTCGGCAAGGACGGGATCGTGGTGCTGCTGCTGTCTGGCCGCGGCGACAAGGACGTGGCCACGGTCGCCGATCACCTGGGACGTAAGATTTGACGGTTCAACGTATCGAACGGCGCTTCGCCGCGCTGAAGGCCGAAGGCCGCGCCGGCTTCGTCGCCTACGTCATGGCGGGCGATCCCGACCGGGAAACGGCTCTGGCCATCCTGAAGGGCCTGCCCGCCGCCGGGGCCGACCTGATCGAGCTGGGCTATCCCTTTTCCGATCCCATGGCCGAGGGGCCGCCGATCCAGCGCGCCGCCCAGCGGGGCCTCGCCGCCGGCATGACCCTGAGCGGGACCCTGGCCCTCGCCCATGCGTTCCGTAAGGGCGACCAGGACACCCCGATCATCCTGATGGGCTATCTGAACCCGCTTCTGTCCTACGGTCTCGAGGCCTTCGCGGCCGATGCGGCGGCGGCCGGGGTCGACGGGCTGATCGTGGTCGATTGCCCGCCGGAAGAGGCCGATCCATTGCTGGACGCCCTGGACCAGGAAGCGGTCGCCCTGATCCGCCTGGCGACCCCGACCTCGGACGATGCGCGGCTGCAGGTGGTGGTCCGGCGCACGTCGGGCTTCGTCTACTATGTTTCGGTCGCCGGGGTGACCGGGGTCAAGGAAGCCGACGCGGACGCCGTGGCGCCAGCCGTGGCGCGGGTGCGCAAGGCCTCGGGCCTGCCGGTCGCGGTCGGTTTCGGCGTCAAGACGCCTGAGCGCGCCGCCGCGGTCGCCCGTGTGGCCGACGCGGTGGTGGTGGGCTCGGCCCTGGTCGAACAGATCGCCGAAGCCGCGCCAAACGAAAATGTGACTACGCGAGTTCTGGATACCGCGCGCGCCCTGGCCCAGGCTGTGCGTCGCGCGAGAATCGACCAAGGTTCCGTCCCGGCATGAGCATGTCCGAAGCCAAAGGCCCCCGCGGGGGACAGGGCGTCCCTCCGGGCGCATCGACTTCCAACCAACGCCCGGCCCGGGAACGGGGCGGCTGGCTGGCCAAGATCGCGCCTGGCGTGCGCAACCTGGTCGCCAAGCGCGACACGCCCGAGAACCTGTGGGTCAAGTGCCCCGACACCGGCGAGATGATCTATCGGCCCGACCTGGAGGCGGCCCTCTGGGTCACTCCGGCCGGCCGGCACATGCGCATCGGGCCGAAGCTGCGCTTCGCCTATACTTTCGACGGCGGCGCCCACGATGTGGTCGCGATCCGCAAGACCAATGACGACCCGCTGAAGTTCGTCGAGGGCAAGCCCTACAAGGACGCCCTGGCGGCGGCCCGCAAGTCCACCGGCGAGACCGACGCGGTGGCCGTCGCGGCCGGCGAGATCAAGGGCGTCAAGTCCGTGGTCATGGTGCAGGACTTCGCCTTCATGGGCGGGTCCCTGGGCATGGCGGCCGGCGAAGGCTTCATCGCCGCGGCTGAAGAGGCGCTGAAGCGCGAAGTTCCCCTGGTGGCCTTCACCGCCTCGGGCGGGGCGCGAATGCAGGAGGGCGCTATCGCCCTGATGCAGATGGCCCGCACCACCCTGGCCATCCAGGAGCTGAAGAAGGCCCGCCTGCCCTATATCGTGGTCCTGACCGATCCCACCACCGGTGGGGTGACGGCCAGCTATGCCATGCTGGGCGACATCCACCTGGCCGAGCCCGGCGCCCTGATCGGCTTCACCGGCCCCCGCGTGATCGAGCAGACCATCCGCGAGACCCTGCCGCCCGGCTTCCAGCGCTCGGAATACCTGGTGGAAAAGGGCATGGTCGACCGGGTTGTGGGGCGACGCGAGCTGCCGGCCACGTTGGGCTCGATCATGACCACGCTTCTGATGGGGCGCGCTCGCCGCCCCGCCGCTTAAGGCCATCATCTAAGCCATGTATGACCCCTTGCGCGCCCAGGACGTGCTGGTCGAGCGCCTTCGCGCCCTGCACCCCTCGCTGATCGACCTGACCACCGGCCGCATCCTGCGCCTGCTGGACGCTCTCGGGCGGCCGCAGGACAAGCTGCCGCCGGTGATCCACGTGGCCGGCACCAACGGCAAGGGCTCGACCACCGCCTTCCTGCGCGCCATGGCCGAGGCGGCCGGGTTGAAGGTCCACGTCCTGACCTCGCCGCACCTGGTCCGCTTTGTCGAGCGCATCCGCGTCGCCGGGACCCTGCTGACCGAAGCCCAGCTGGAAAATCTGATCGAACAGGCCGAAACCGCCAACGCCGGCGAGCCGATCAGCTTCTTCGAAATGACCACGGCCATTGCGCTGAAGGCCTTCGCCGATACGCCCGCCGACCTCTGCATCATCGAGGTAGGTCTGGGCGGGCGCTTCGACGCCACCAATGTGTTCGACAGCCCGGCGGTGACCGTGATCACCCCGGTCGACTACGACCACCTGGAGCTGCTGGGCCCAGAGCTCGGCAAGATCGCCTGGGAGAAGGCCGGCATCCTGCGCGCCGGCCGCCCCTGCGTCTGCGCCCGGCAGATGGAGGAGGCTCTCGGCGTGATCGAGGCCGAATCCGAGCTGGTCGGCGCGCCGATCACCCTGATGGGCCGCGACTTCGACGCTTTCGAAGACCAGGGCCGCCTTCGGGTGCAGCTGGAGGATCGCCTGCTCGACCTGCCCCCGCCCAGCCTGTTCGGCCAGCACCAGTTCGACAACGCCGGCCTGGCGGTGGCGGCGATCGTCAAGCTCGGCGATCCGCGCATCACCGACGAAGCCATAGCCAAGGGTGTCGCCTCTGCCGTCTGGCCGGCTCGCTTCCAGCGCCTGATCAAGGGGCCGCTCGGCGAGAGGGCCCAGGCGCGCGGCGCCGACCTCTGGATCGACGGCGGCCACAACCCGCACGCCGGCCGCGCCCTGGCCGACGCCGTCCGCCGGCTCTCCGCCAAGGACGGCCGCCCGGTGACTCTGATCGTAGGCATGTTCGCCCGCAAGGACGCCCGCGGCTTCTTCGAGCCCTTCGCCTCGCTGAAGCCGGCCGTGTTCGTGACGACCTTCGACTCGCCCAACGCCGCCAGCCGCGAAGAGCTGGCCGAGGCCGCCGCCCAGGTCGGGTTGGAGCCGCACGTGGCCGCCGACATCCCTGCCGCCCTGGACCGCGCCCTGCGCGTCGACGGGCCGGCCCCGCACGTCATCCTGTGCGGCGGGCTGCATTTCGCCGGTGAAGCCTTGGCCATGAGCGAAGAGACCTGGCCTAGCTGAGATCCCGCCCCTTGGGCTGGGGCGCGCACAAGGCTAGGGTCGCCCCATGCTGAGCACCGAAGACCTCGCCGCCCGAGCGACCAAAGAACTGGCCCGCCTGGTTGCGTTCGACACCACCTCGCGCAATTCGAACCTGGAACTGATCGCCTATGTCGAGGCCGAGCTGGCCAAGCTCGGGATCGAGTCCCGCCGCGTGGTCAGTCCCGACGGGACCAAGGCCAACCTTCTGGCCAGCATCGGCCCGGCTGTGGAAGGCGGTGTGGTGCTGTCAGGCCATACCGACGTGGTGCCGGTGGACGGCCAGCCCTGGACCAGCGATCCCTGGACCCTGACGCGCAAGGGCCAGCGGCTCTACGGCCGCGGAACCTGCGACATGAAGGGGTTTCTGGCCCTGGCCCTGGCGGCTGCGCCACAGTTCAAGGCCGCCGCCCTGAAGCGGCCGGCGCATCTGGCCTTCTCCTATGACGAGGAGGTGGGCTGCCTGGGCGCGCCGCACCTGATCGCGGAGATCGTCAGGAGCCTGCCGCGGCCAGGCCTGGTGATCGTCGGCGAACCCACCGACATGGAGGCGGTCAGCGCGCACAAGGGCATCGCCAGCTTCCGCGTCACCGTGAACGGCCACGAGGCCCATTCCAGCCAGACCCACCTTGGCGCCTCGGCCAACATGGCGGCGATCCGGCTGATGGGGTCGCTGTCGGCCCTGGCCGAGCGCCTGGCGAGGGACGCCGACCCGGCCTCGCCGTTCACGCCCAAGGGCGCGTCCCTGACCATCGGCCTGATCAACGGCGGCACGGCGGTCAATATCCTGGCCCGCGAGTGTGTCTTCTATTTCGACCTGCGCACCCCGTCCGGCATGGACCCCCTGGCCCTGCTGGCCGATTTCCGGGCCGAGGTCGAGGCCATGGACGCCGAACTCAAGGCCCGCTTCCCGGACGCGGGCGCCAGGATCGAGACCCGAGCCATGACCCCCGCCCTGGCGATGGAAGAAGGCGGCGCCGCAGAGGCCTTCGCCCGGCGCCTGGCCGGCGACAACGGCCCGCCGCGCGCCGTGCCCTACGCCGCCGAGGCCGGCCAGTTCCAGCAGGCCGGCTTTTCCAGCGTGATCTGCGGCCCCGGTTCGATCGACCAGGCGCACCAGCCGGACGAATATGTCGAGATCGCCCAGATGGAGCGCGGCGCCGCCTTCATGGCCCGGCTGGTCGAGGCGCTGTCGAGCGACTGATCCTTACCGCCAGGCCAGCATGGCGGCGCGCTCTTCGGGCGTCAGGGCCCGCCAGCGGCCTTCCTTCAGGTCGCCCAGGCGCAGGGGGCCGATGCGGACGCGGAACAGGTCGACGACCTTCAGCTCGACGAGGTCGCACATGCGCCGGATCTGGCGGTTGCGGCCTTCCTTGAGCACGAAGGTCAGGGCCTGGTCTCCAGTCCGCGTCACCTTGGCCGGGCGGAGCTGACGGCCGTCCAGCGACAGGCCGTGGCGCAGGCGCTCCAGCTTGCGCTCGGTAATCTCGCCCGCCACCCGCACCCGGTATTCCTTGTCCAGGGTCGAGGTCGGGCCGATCACCGCCTTGGCCAGCACCCCGTCCTCGGAGAGGATCAGAAGCCCGCGGGAGTCCATGTCCAGCCGGCCGAGCGGCGCGAGGCTGGTGTCGCGGCCCGGGATGCTCGGGCTCTCGCCCACCAGGGTCGCGCGGGTCAGGAGGCGGACGGCGGGAACCTGGCCGGGCTCCGGCTGGGCCGAGACCACCCCCACCGGCTTGTGCAGCACCGCGGTCAGGGTCGAGCCCAACTCGCCCGTGGCCTCATCGGCCAGCACCAGGGTCTGGCCGGCCGTGATCTTGCGCCCGGGGTCGCTGACCGTCTCGCCGTCGATGCTCACGAGCCCCCGGGCGATCAGGGCCTCGGCCTCGCGGCGGGAGCAGACCCCGCTCTGGGCCAGCCACTTGTTGATCCGTTGCGGTTCGGCGTCGTCGTAGCGGCGGGTCCAGGCCATGGCCTCGCTCTAGCACCCAGCCAAGTTCGCCGCAAAATGGCCTTGTTGCATGTCCGAAATTTAACTGGCCCTGGGGCCCCGACCGCGCAGACAAAGAGGCCGAAGCGGGGAGACGACGGGCATGGATTGGCGCAGCGGCGCGGCGGCGAGCATATTGGCGGTGGTGGTCGCCCCGGCGCCGGCGCTGGCGACGACGGCGGCCGCCCCGATCATCACCGACGCCGAGGCCAAGACCCCTAGCCGGGGCGTGACCAGCTACAATGCTGACTTCTTCGCCGCCGCGCGGCCGGCCACCGCCTATGACATGATCCTGCGCCTGCCGGGCTTCACCTTCGATGGCGGGGCGCAGGTGCGCGGCTTCGCCGACGGGGCGGGCAATGTGCTGATCGACGGCGAGCGGCCGACCAGCAAACAGGACGACCTGGAACAGGCGCTGAAGCGCATCCCCGCCACCCAGGTGGACCATATCGACATCATCCGCGGCGGCGCACCGGGCATCGACATGCAGGGCCGCACCCTGGTGGCCAACATCGTGCGCAAGACCGGCTCCGGCGCGGCGGTCGGCGCCGTGACCTTGCAGGACAAGGTTCTGGTCGAGGGCAGCGGCGCGTTGCCGGCGATCCGGATCGAGTGGAGCAAGCGGCTCGACGACCACAGCCTGGAGATCGGCCTGTTCTCGGGCCGCTTCGTCGACGACGGCCTGGGCTCGGGGCCGCACAGCCTGAGGGATGGCGCCGGAAACCTGCTGGACGCCTACCATCTTTCGGCCAAGGGGCGAGACCAGCAGTCCAGCCTGACCGTGGCCTATCAGGGCCCGCTGGCGGGCGGCAAGTTCAAGATCAACGGCCAGGTCAGCCTGGAGACCTATCTCGACCACGAGGTCGACGCCGCCTACTTCCCCGGCCCGTCGGCGGACGACACCTATAAGGACGCCAACGACACGCTGAAGAGCGAACTGGGGCTGCATTACGAGCGTAATTTCGGCCCCAAGCTGACCTGGGAGGCCCTGGCCATCCAGCAGCTTTCACGCTCGCACGAGCACGCCTTCTACAACGCCTTCGACGGGCAGCCGGGCCACGACGACGAGGTGTATTCGATCTCCAATGTCACCGCCGAAAGCATCGCCCGCAGCACCCTGCGCTATCGGCCGACGCCGACCCTGACCATCGAAGGCGCCCTGGAGGCTGCCTACAACACCCTGGGATCCGAGACATCCTACGTGGTCAACCTGTCGCCGGTGCAACTGCCGGCGGCCAACGAACACGTCTCGGAAAAGCGCGGCGACGAGGCGCTGTCGGCCACCTGGAGCCCGAACGCGCACTACACGCTGGAGACCGGGATAAGGCTCGAAGAGTCCACCGTCGCAGCCACCGGCGGGGTGACCGCCAGCAAGACCCTGTTCTACGCCAAGCCCAGGGCCGTGTTCACCTGGTCGCCGGATCCCAAGGACCAGATCCGCATCCGCGGCGAACGCGAGGTCGGCCAGTTGGACTTCGCCGCCTTCTCCGCCTCCGGCTCGCTGAACGCCGGCGGGGTGCATGCCGGCAATCCCCAGGCCTTGCCGCAGCAGTCCTGGGTGTCGGAAATCGCCCTCGAGCGGCGCTTCTGGGGCGGCGGAGACGCCACCGTCACCCTGCGCCATCTGGATATCAAGGCCGCGGTCGACCGGATCGTCGGCCTCGATCCGAATAGCGGCGAGCAGTTCGACGAAGGCGGCAACCTGCCGAGGGGACGCGAGAACGACCTGATCGTCGATGTGACCGTGCCGCTCGACCGCCTGGCCATCAAACATGGGCAGTTCAAGGCCACCGCCACCTGGCGCGACGCGGAGGTCACCGACCCCACCACCCACCTGGTCCGCGCCCAGACCCAGGTTCATCCCTTGGAAGCCGAGGCGCATTTCACCCAGGACATACCGTCCTGGCGCGCCAGTTGGGGCCTGGATTTCCTCTATGGCTGGAAGGAAACCTACTACCGGTTCGACGAGGTCGACCTGCTGCACTATGCCCCGCGCCTGACCGCTTTCATCGAATACAAGCCCACCGACCGTCTCAGCATGCGCGCCGAGGCCGGCAACCTGTTCTCTGGCGGCTTTGTCCGCACCTTCGCCCTCTATGCGACCGACCGGGCGCTGACCCCCACGCCCTACGAATTCGACTATCGCCGCATGCAGTTCGGACCGATCCTGAGCCTGAAGGTGCGCAGGGCCTTCGGATAGGGAAGATCGGCCATGGCCGGCGTGCGGATTCTGAGCGGCCTTCTGATGGCGTTGGGGGTCGCAGCGGTGGCGATCGGGCTGTCGATCGTCCTCCTGGGCCCGACCCCAACGGCCCATTCGGCCGAAACCCTGTTCGGTTTAATCAGCCGCGCGCCGCCCCTGCTCACCGAGCCCTTCACCCCGACCGCCGACAGCGAGCTGCGCTTCTACGCGCCCTTCTGGGTGGTCTATGGCGGATTCGCCGTCATGACCGCCCGCGACCTGCGCCGCGAGCGCCACCGCGTGCCTCTGTTGGCCGCCGTGTTCTTCGCCGGTGGGGTGGGCCGGGCGATCGCCTGGTGGCGGGTCGGGCCGCCGCACCCGGTCTTCCTCAGCCTGATGATCATAGAGCTGGCCCTGCCGCCGGTGCTGATGCTGCTGTGGCTGCGGCGGCGTTAGGATTTCAGCCGCCGCTGCGTGGTTCGAGACGCGACCCTGGCGGGTCGCTCCTCACCATGACCAGGCTTAGCAATCCCCCATCTTCGTCATGGTGAGGGCTCGCGAAAGCGAGCGTCTCGAACCACGCAAACAGGGGCCTGCCGCCCTCAGCCGCCGCTGGCCTTCAGATCCGTCTCGAACAGCGCCAAGTCGGCCGGATTGACGTCGGAAACCGCAGCGAAGGCCATGCCGTGGGCGCGCCAGCGGCGTACGGCATAGCCGTCGGCTTCGGTTGAACGCTCCAGGCCCCCGGCCGAAGCGTCCGGCCAGACGAACAGGTTGATCAGGTGGCGACCGCGCCGATAGACGACCGCCGCCGCGGGCCGGCCGGCCACATAGTCCAGCCGCC
Source organism: Phenylobacterium montanum (assembly GCF_018135625.1). Taxonomy (NCBI): domain Bacteria; kingdom Pseudomonadati; phylum Pseudomonadota; class Alphaproteobacteria; order Caulobacterales; family Caulobacteraceae; genus Poindextera; species Poindextera montana. The sequence continues at coordinate 4,103,195 of NZ_CP073078.1, read as the reverse complement.
CGCCGACCAGTGGGAAGCCCTGGTCCTTCAGGTCGATCACCGGCGGAGAGAAGGTCAGCCGGCCGTCGAACCACGGCTTGACCACATGGTGGTCCGAGGTTTCCACGTCCACTAGGTGCGAGGCCTGCAGCGAGCGCACATGGCCGCCGACCAGGTCGGCGGTCAGGGCCACGTCCTCTTGGAAGGCGCCCACCACGGCGAACAGGCCAATCGAGGCGGCAGCCGCCACACCAGCGCCGGCGCCCAGCCAGGCCCAATGGCGAGGGCGGCGAGTCATCCGCGGCATAGCCTCGGCCGGCGCAGCCGCCGCGAGGCTCTCGGCGATGCGCCGCTTCAGCCGGTCCGGCGCGGCGACCCGCATGCCGTCCGTGGCCAGGGCGTCGCGCAGGGCCAGGATCTCGGCGTGCAGGGCGGCGCAGTCGGGGCAGGCTCCGATGCGGCGTTCGATCTCGGCGGCGTGGACCGCGTCAAGCTCGCCGTCCGCCAGGGCCTGGATCATCAGGGGATCGTGGCCGCAGTCGCTCATGCCGCGCCCTCCTTCTGCCCCTGCAGCCGCCGCCAGGCCTCGGCCAGCTGGCCGCGGGCCCGCGCCAGGCGCGACATCACCGAGCCGATCGGGGCGTCGGTGACCTCGGCGATCTCGCGATAGCTCAGCTCCTCCATCTCGCGCAGCACCAAGACCTCGCGCAGGCGGGGCGGCAGGCAATCCAGCGCCGCATGCACCCCGGCCGCCTCGCCCTTGCGGATCAGCGCCTGTTCGGGGCTCTCCTGGTCGGGGTCGGCCATGTCGAACTCCAGCTCCTCCTCGCCCTCGGCGCCGCCGTGCAGCGGCACGACCCGCGCCCTAGCCCGCAGCCAGTCATAGGCCTTGCGCCGCACGATGGTCAGGATCCAGGCCCGCGCGTCGCCGCCGCGATAGGCCGCAAACCCCGCCAGCGCGCTGACGAAGGCGTCGTGCGTCACGTCCTCCGCCGCCTCGGCCTGCCGCGTCAGGCGCAGGGCGAGGTTGTAGGCTGCGTCGGTGTGCGGCAGGGCGAGGGCCGAAAAGCGCGCGGTCTCGTCCTTTGTGGGCGGCCTCGGGTTCAACTTTGTCCTTGGGCGGGCGGCGTCGGCTAAGGGAGGCCCATGCTAACGCTGCTCGCTGAGATAGGCGATGATGTCGGCGCGGGACTGAGGGTCCTTCACCGAAAAGAACATGCGGGCGCCGGGGACCAGCCCTTGCGGATTGGTCAGCCAGCGATCGAGATTGGCCTTGGTCCAGGTGAGGCCCGAGGCTTTCAGCGCCGGCGAATAGTTGTAGCCGGGCACGATCGCCGCGTGCCGGCCCACCACGCCGCGGTGCTTGGGGCCGACGTCGTTCTCGTCCAGCGAATGGCAGCCGGAACAGGCCTGGTAGAGCGTCTTGCCGTGAACCGGATCGCCGTGCAGGGCGGCGAACGCGTCGCTGGCCTCGGCTGCGCCGGCCAGGGCGAGCACGGCGAAGCCCGTCGCCAGGGGCGGGAGAAGGCGGAAAGCAAACATGGAACGGACCTTCTAGGCGAGCGACTGATCGACGATGGCCAGGGGGCCCGAACCCGGCTGCACCCGCACCTCGGTCAGGCCGATGACGCCGTGAAGCTGTTCAGGGGGCACCACCAGAGGGCCGGGTCCCGCGCCTTCGCCGGGGGCGGGCTGGGGATAGGCGGTCGAGCGGGCGGTGTGGAAGGTGACCTTGCCCTCGACCTTCTGCTGCACCTGGTGGATGTGGCCGTTCAGCACCGTGACCGAGCCGAACCGGGACAGGGTGTTGAGCGCCTCAGCGGAGTCGGCCGTGCCCCAGCCCCAGTCGGGAAAAAGCGCCCACATCGGGAAATGCGAGAAGACCACGATCGGGGTCGAAGCCGAGAGCCCCGACACGTCGTCCTTCAGCCAGGCGAGCTGATCGGCGCCGAGGGTCCCCATGCCGCGGTCGCCCAGGGTGACCACATTGACCAGTGCGATGAAGTGCGCGCCGCCGGCGTCGAAACTGTACCAGCCGTTCCCCTTGGACTGGGGCGCGAATTTATCGCGATAGGGACCGGGATCGGTCCCGCCGACAATGTCGTGCTCGCCGGGGACGAAATGGATCGGCAGGCCGATTTCGGAAATGGCCTGATAGGCGGTGTCGAATTGGTCCGGCGTCGCCAGGTGGGTGATGTCGCCGGTGTGCAGCACGAAATCGGGCCGCACCGGCAGGGCTTTGATCTTGGAGATAGTCTCGCGCAGGGTGGCCATGGGGTCGGGATTGGCCGGCTTCCTGAAGCCTATGTGGCTGTCGCTGATCTGCACGAAGGAAAGGCCGGCGGCCGGCGCCGCAACGGCCGGGCCAGCGCCCAGAAGGCTGGAGGCGGCGACCCCCCCGCTGAAGGACCAGACCATGCCGGTCCCGGCCCAGGCCATGCACTTCAGGAGGCCGCGGCGGGCAAGGCCCTGCCCTTCGGCTTCGGGATTGAGGGACGGGTCGGACATGGCGCCTCGCGGGTCTGGGAAGGGTTCTCCCTTCTCCAGACGGGCGGGGCGCGATTTTATTCCCCCGCTTGCCGAAATTTCCATCCCGGCCTACCCCTTGGCCCTGTTTCGAGCGTAGCCAGGGTCTTTCCATGTTGAATCGCCGCGATTTCCTGCTTTCCACCGGGGCCGCGGGCCTGGCGCTGGGCGTGGGCTTGGAGCCCGGCCAGGGTTGGGCCGCCAGCCCCCTGAGCGTCCTGTTCGACGGCTACGCGGAAGAACTGCTGCAGGAGAGCCCGCAAGGCGCCACAGCCCTCGGCCTCGACAAGGGCCCGCATGCGGCGCTGAAGAGCAAATTGGACGATGCCAGCTGGGCGGCAGTGGAAGCGGCCAACGCCCGCAGCGCGGCGCGCCTGAAGGAGCTGAAGGCGATCGACCGGGCGTCCCTGAAGGGCGCGGACGCCACCAACTATGACGCCGTGGTCTACGCCAACGAGCTGGGCGCGGCGGCGGCCAAGTTCCAGTACGGCGACAACACCCTGATCACCGCCATGGGCGAGGCGGCAACGCCCTATGTGGTCAGCCAGCAGACCGGCGCCTTCAGCGGCGTGCCGGAATTCCTCAATTCGCAGCACAAGATCGACGAGGCAGCCGACGCCGACGCCTATCTGACCCGGGTCGAGGCCATGGCCGCGCAGCTGGACCAGCAGACCGAGCGGGTGAAGAAGGACGCGGGCCTGGGCGTGATCCCGCCGGACTTCATCCTGGCCACGACCCTGACCCAGATGAAGGGTTATCGCGCCACGCCCGCGGCCGAGACGGGCCTGGTCGCCTCGCTGGCCAAGCGCGCGGCGGCCAAGGGGCTCTCGGCCGATTACGCCACACGCTGCGCCAAGCTTGTCGAGGACAAGGTGTTCCCGGCGCTGGACCGGCAGATCGCAGCCCTGGACGCCAATGCGGCCAAGGCCGGCCATGACGCCGGCGTCTGGCGGCTGCCCGATGGCGAAGCCTACTACGCCTGGTGCCTCAAGGTGGGCACCTCGACGCCCCTCACCCCCCACGAGGTTCACCTGATGGGGATCGAGCAGAACAAGGCGATCGAGGCCCGGATGGACGCCCTGCTCCGCGCCCAGGGCCTGAACCAGGGCACGGTGGGCCAGCGGATGGCCGCGCTCGGCAAGGACCCCAAGAACCTCTACCCGAATACCGACGATGGGCGCGCCCAGCTTCTGGACTATCTCAGCGGCCGCATCGCCGCCGTACGGCCGCTGATGCCGAAGCTGTCCAGGATGCACCTGAGGGCCGACGTGGTGGTCAAGCGGGTGCCGGTGGATATCGAGCTGGGCCAGGGCCTGGGCTACATGAACCCCGGCGCGCTCGACGGCTCGCGGCCCTCGACCTACTACATAAACCTGCATGACACGGCCAACTGGCCGCGCTTCTCGCTGCCATCCCTGACCTATCACGAGACGATTCCCGGCCACGTCTGGCAGGGGGCCTTCGTCACCGAGCGGCACACCCTGCCGCTGATCAACACCATGCTGGGCTTCAACGCCTATGTGGAGGGCTGGGCGCTCTATGCCGAGCAACTGGCCGACGAGGTCGGTCTGTACGACGACGATCCGCTGGGCCGGCTGGGCTATCTGCAGGGGCAGAAGTTCCGCGCCTGCCGCCTGGTGGTCGACACCGGGCTGCACGCCGAGCGCTGGACCCGCGAACAGGCGGTGGAGTGGATGGTGGGCGCCACCGGTCGCTCAAAGGCCGCCATCACCAGCGAGGTCGACCGCTACTGTTCCGGCCCCGGCCAGGCCTGCGGCTACAAGGTCGGCCACACCGAGATCGTGCGCCTGCGCGAGAAGGCCAAGAAGGCCATGGGCGCTCGCTTCGACCTGCGCGACTTCAACGACGTGGTGGTCACCGCCGGCACGGTGCCGCTGACCGTGCTGGCCCGGGTGATCGACGACTACATCGCCGGGTGAGCCCTATTTGACGATGATGTGGAAGATCCGCTCCGACGAGGGGCGGCCTTCGACCCCCGCCTCCGGGGTGTAGAACACCGTCAAGGCCCCGCCGGAATTGATCTGGGCGTCGGGCTTGCGGCCCTTGGCCAGCAGCACCTTGACCACGCGGGTCAGGGTGACGTGGCCGTTGGCCAGGCGCGAGACGCGAGTGATGGCCTCGGCGGTGACGGTGGCCGAATCGGCGATCAGGCTGGCGGTCTCGGGCGTGGCGTCGTCGACGGAGATGAACGGGATCACCCGCTGGGCCGCGTGGCTGGAGCGAACGCTGGCTTGGTACATGTGCTGGAACAGCACGCTGGCCGACATGATCGAAGGCAGGCGCAGGGAGCCGGCCTCGCCGTCATAGGCCACCGCCGAGCCGTCCGGATTGTCCAGGGTGAACAGGGTCATGCCGCCGAGCTTGGTCGCCCTCAGCACCGGCTGGCCCATGTCGTTGCGATAGATGGTGTCGCCCCGCGGACCTGGCTGGGCGCGCAGCACCCAGACCTCCGGACTGCCCTCGAAACGCAGCAGGGTGGGGGTGCCGGACTGGTCGAGCACGAAGCCCTCGCCGCGTTCCGGCTGGTAGCGGCCCACCGGCGGCGCGTCCGGGTGCTGCTGCGGTTGGCCGTGGCCGCCGAAGAGCATGCTGTGCAGATTGACCCCGCCGGCCGCCGCTGGATCGGCGCAGAAGAGCAGGCCAAGCATCAGCCAAGCATAGGCCACGAGCCGCGCGCCCGAAGAACGACGTTCGGCGACGCTGCACGCCGTCCGAGCCCTGTCCGCGCGACAGCCGCGACCGCGCCGCGCGGACGCCTGCTTCGGCGGTGGCAGGACTAGACTATGCATTCCTTGCGAATGCACTCGGACTAGGGCGCTTTTTAGACGCTCAACCGGCCATATACTGGCCGCCGTTGACCGTGAGGGTGGCCCCGGTGATGAAGGAGGCGTCCTCGCGGGCCAGGAAGGCGACGCAGGCCGCGATCTCCTCGGCCTTGCCCAGCCGCCCGACCGGAATGCCGCCGACGATTCTGTCCAGCACTTGCTGGGGAATGGTCGACATCATTTCGGTGTCGATATAGCCGGGCGCCACGGTGTTGACCGTGATGCCCTTGGAGGCCGTCTCCTGGGCCAGGGCCTTGGAGAAACCGATCACTCCGGCCTTGGCGGCGGAATAGTTGGTCTGGCCCATCTGGCCCTTCTGGCCGTTGATCGAAGAGACATTGATGATGCGGCCGTAGCCGCGCTCGCGCATGCCCTCGATCACCTGGCGGCTCATGTTGAAGATCGAGGCCAGGTTGACGAAGATCACCTCGTTCCACTGCTCGAAGGTCATCTTGTGCAACATGGCGTCGCGGGTGATGCCGGCGTTGTTGACCAGCACGTCGATGGGTCCGAGTTCGGCCTCGACCTCGGCCACCGCCCGCTTGCAGTCGGCGAAGTCGCCGACATTGCCCTTGACGATCATCACGCCCAACTCGTCGCTACAGCCCTTGGCGGCCTCCTCGTTGCCGGCGTAGCCGGCCGCGACCTTGAAGCCGTCGTTCTTCAGCCGCTCGACGATCGCCCGTCCGATGCCGCGGGTCCCACCCGTGACCATAGCAACTCTGCTCATGCTGCCGTCTCCTCGCCCAAGCCTCGCCGTTTCTAGTTCAGTCTCGCTCGACGCAGAGCGCCACGCCCATGCCGCCCCCGACGCACAAGGTCGCCAGGCCCTTCTTGGCGTCGCGCTTGCCCATCTCGTGCAGCAGGGTGGTCAGGATCCGCGCACCCGAGGCGCCGATCGGATGGCCGATGGCGATGGCGCCGCCGTTGACGTTGACCTTGTCGGGATCCAGGCCCAGCTCGCGCACCACGCTCAGCGACTGGGCGGCGAAGGCCTCGTTGGATTCGATCAGATCCAGGTCGCCGATCGACCAGCCGGCCTTTGCCAGGGCCTTGCGGCTGGCGGGGATCGGGCCGGTGCCCATGATCTCCGGCTCGACCCCGGCATGGGCCCAGGACGCGATGCGGGCCAAGGGCTTGAGCCCCCGTTTCTTGGCCTCGTCCTCGCTCATCAGCACCAGGGCTGCGGCTCCGTCATTGAGGCCCGAGGCGTTGGCGGCGGTGACTGAGCCGTCCTTGGTGAAGGCCGGGCGCAGGCCCGAGACGCTGTCGTAGGTCGCGCCGTGGCGGATATATTCGTCCTGGTCGACCACGGTGTCACCCTTGCGGCCCTTGATGGTGACGGGGGCGATCTCGTCCTTGAAGCGGCCGGCCTTCTGGGCGGCCTCGGCCTTGTTCTGCGAGGCGACCGCGAACTTGTCCTGGTCTTCGCGGGTGATCTGCCAGCGGGCGGCTATGTTCTCGGCGGTCTGGCCCATGTGATAGCCGTGGAAGGCGTCCCACAAGCCATCCTTGATCATGGTGTCGACGAAGCCGAGGTCGCCCATCTTCTGGCCGTTCCTCAGGTTCGCGGCGTGGGGCGACTGGCTCATGCTCTCCTGGCCGCCGGCGACGACGATCTTGGCGTCGCCTTCCAGAATCTGCTGGGCGCCCAGGGCCACGGCGCGCAGGCCCGAGCCGCAGAGCTGGTTCAGGCTCCAGGCCGGGCTCTCCACCGGCACGCCAGCCTTGATCGAGGCTTGGCGAGCGGGGCCCTGGCCGGCGCCGGCCTGCAGCACCTGGCCCATCACCACCTCGTCCACCTCCTTGGCGTCGACCCCGGCGCGCTCGACCGCGGCCCTGATGGCGATCGCGCCCAACTCATGGGCGGGCAGGCTCGAGAGGGCGCCGTTGAAAGAACCGACCGGCGTGCGGGCGGCGGAGACGATGACGACTTTGCTCATGAACCTTGCTCCACAAGTGTGCGCCCAAACGATACCGGCCGTGCGGCCGCGGGCGCGGCTCTCCTAACCATTGCCCCAACCGGGCGGGTTCGTCACGCGATCATGCCGATTTCGAGTGTCAAATCGACGACTGGCGCTTGTCTGCTGCATCCGCGATACTGCAGCGCGGAAAACAACGATTCCATTGCCCTTGAGTGGCGCCGCCCTGAGGAACCCGATGGCAGAAGCCGACCAAACCGGTGAGCGCGTGGTCATCAAGAAGTACGCCAACCGGCGGCTCTACAACACCCGCTCCAGCGCCTATGTGACGCTCGAGCACCTGGCCGAGATGGTCAAGGAGGGCGTCGATTTCGTCGTCTACGACGCCAAGACCAACGAGGACATCACCAGGTCCGTCCTGACCCAGATCATCTTCGACGAAGAGAGCCGGGGACAGAACCTGCTGCCCATCCAGTTCCTGCGCCAGCTGATCCGCTTCTATGGCGACAGCATGCAGGCGTTTGTGCCGAGCTTCCTGGAGTTGTCCCTGGACAACTTCACCCGCCAGCAGGAGCGGATGCGCGGGCAGATGGGCGCGGCCGGGCTTTCGGTTCCGCCAGGCATGGGCTTCATGGAGGAGCAGGTCCGTCAGAACATGGCCATGTTCGACCGGGCAATGAAGATGTTCACCCCATTCGCCTTCGGCCGCCCGGACGAGCCCGCCGCTGCGGCCCCGGCGGCGGAGCCGGCCGCCGAAACGCCCCCGCCGGCCGACACCGGCCTGGACGACCTGAAGAAGCGCATCGAGGAAATGCAGCAGCAGATCGCCAAGCTGGCGGCGAAGGAATAGGCCCGCGGAACCGGCCACGGCTTCTTAACCGGCGCAATCTAGGCTGGCCGCGCGATGACCGACCCGATCCGCCCCTTGAGACCCGTCTCCGGCGTCAGCCGGGTGGTGCGCGTGGGCGGCGTCTCGGGCGCCGAAGCGCAGGAGACGCATGAGGCCGAACCGGCCCAGCCCAACCTGCCGGCCATCGCCACCACGCCCGTCCGCGAGGAGCCGGAACCGCCCAAGGTCAGCGAAGCGGCCTACGCCGCCCAGATGATGGGCCAGGGCGGCCACAAGCGCGGCCTGCGCGGCGGCAAGGAGACCCTGGACCGGGCCCGGGCTACCTATCTGGGCACGGAATATTCGGGCGCCGCCGACCGCCGCCTGGCCACCGGCAAGATCACCAAGACCGAAGTCTAGATCAGCGGGTGGTCCCGCCGGTGTGGATGCCGGCCAGGTTGACCAGATGCACCAGCATCAAGAGCAGCACCGCCGCCGACAGCACCATCAGGAACCGGTGCGGTATCATGCGCGGCCCCTTGATCAGGTTGGGCGGCCGCGCCCCGCGCCAGCCGAAGAAGAGCGTCGCGGCCAGGGCGGCGGCGGCGACGATCGCGGTGACCTTGAAGTCCATCAGGCCGGCGGCTGCGGCGGGGCGGTGATCACCTCGACATTGTCGTTGAGCAGATAGGCAATGTCGCGCAGGGCCAGGTCTTCCTCATGACCGGTCTTGGCCGCCTTCACCGCTTCGAGCTTGGCCGGCAGGTCCTGGGCGATGCCGTGCAGGATGCACTTGAGGTCGTCGGCCGCGCCGCGCGAGACCAGTAGCTTGTGGCCGTTCTCGTCGAGGGCCGAAAGCTCGCCGATACGGGCGCTGAAGGCCTCAAAGCCGCTAAGCGGCACGGGGCCCGCGGCCTGGCCGATGCCGGCGCGCCAGGTTTCGACCTGGGACTTCAGCCCGGCCGCCCTCAGCACGATGTCGTGGAACAGCGGCTCGCCAGCCACCGAGGCCGGCGCCGCGGCGTCGGCCAGGATCAGCCGCGCCTGCTGGGCGTCGCCAGCGGAGGCGAACATTAAAAAGGCGGCGACGGCGACATCGCAGGACATGGACGGCCTCGTGAGCGCGAACGTGGTTTCCCCGGTGTTAACCCGATCCGGTAAACGGGGTGCTACCGCCCGATGCTCGCTACTTCTTACCCTTCGACCGGTTCAGGGCCACGGCCGCCCGCACCAGCGCCTTCAGCGCCTCGCCGTTGACCGGCTCGCCCTCGTGGAGGTCGATGGCGCGCCGGACGTTGCCGTCCAGGCTGGAGTTGAACAGGCCTGCCGGGTCGTCCAGCGCCGCACCCTTGGCGAAGGTCAGCTTGACGGCGGCCTTGTAGGTCTCGCCAGTGCAGATCATGCCGTCGCGTTCCCAGACCGGCACCCCGCGCCATTTCCAGGTCTCGACCACCTCGGGCTCGGCTTCCTTGATCAGGGCCCGGACGCGGGCGAGGGTCTCGCCGCGCCAGTCGCCCAGCTCGGCGATGCGAGCGTCGATCAGGCGCGACGGGGACTCAGCCTCGGATGCTGCAGCCTTGCTCATGGTGTTCGAGGCTCCTGCGCCCGTCGTTTTCGATCCTGGGGCGAACGGGAGAGATAGGGCGCCCGTTCCGCTGGTTCCAGCCCCGGCGGCGAGCGGCTTTCTTGCCCCCGCGCGCGCGATCCTTTATGCGCCGCAGCATGAGCGAGACCTTCCGACCCATCGCCCGCACGCCGCGCGGCTTCGCCGACAAGCGCGCCGCCGACCTGCGCGCAGAGCGCCGGATCATCGAGGCGATCGCGGAAGTCTATGAGCGCTGCGGTTTCGAGCGGCTGGACACCGGCGCGTTCGAATATGCCGACGCGCTCGGCAAGTTCCTGCCCGACAGCGACCGGCCGAACGAGGGCGTTTTCGCCCTGCAGGACGATGACGAGCAGTGGATGGCGCTGCGCTATGACCTGACCGCGCCCCTCGCCCGTTTTTCCGCCCAGCACTGGGAGACCCTGCCCAAGCCATTCCGCCGCTATGCTGTCGGCCCGGTCTGGCGCAACGAGAAGCCGGGGCCTGGCCGCTTCCGCGAATTCATCCAGTGCGACGCCGACACGGTGGGCTCGGCCCGTCCCGAGGCCGACGCCGAGATGATCGCCATGATGAGCCAGGGGCTGGAGGCGATCGGCCTTCAGCCCGGCCAGGCGGTGGTCAAGATCAACAATCGCAAGCTCCTGAACGGCCTTCTGAGCGCCGCCGGGGTCGAGGATGCGGGCCAGCGCCTGGCGGTGCTGCGTGCGGTGGACAAGCTGGACCGGCTGGGGCCGGACGGAGTGCGCCACCTGTTGGGCGAAGGGCGCAAGGACGAGTCGGGCGCTTTCACGGTCGGGGCCAGGATCTCGGCCTCGGCGGCCGAGCGGGTGCTGGCCTTCGTCACCGCCGGCCAGCCCGACCGAGCCGGGACGCTTTCCAGCATCGCCGAGGCCATTGGCGGCTCGGCCGAGGGCGACGAGGGGCTGGAGGAGTTGGCGAAGATCGACGCCGCCCTGACCAGCCTGGGCGTCGGCGCGGACCGGGCGAGCTTCGATCCCTCGATCGTGCGCGGGCTTGAATACTATACGGGCGCGGTTTTCGAGGCCGAGCTGCTGCTGGACACCACCGACGAGCGCGGCCAGCCGATGCGCTTCGGCTCGGTGGGCGGCGGCGGGCGCTATGACGACCTGGTGGCCCGCTTCACCGGCGAACGGACCCCGGCCACGGGCTTTTCCTTCGGCGTCTCGCGCCTCATCGCGGCCCTGCGCGCCGCCGGCCGCGATTCCGCTGAGAAAGCGCGCGGCCCGGTGGTGGTGATCGCCTTCGACCAGGCCGCCATGGCCCACTATTTCGCCGCCGCCGGCGAGCTGCGCGCCGCCGGGATCGCCGCCGAGGTCTATCTGGGGACCTCGGGGATGAAGGCGCAGATGAAATACGCCGACCGGCGCCTATCGCCGGCGGCCGTGATCATGGGCGGGGACGAGATCGCCGCCGGCCAGGTGACCATCAAGGACCTGGACCTCGGCCGCGAACTGGCCGCGGGCGTCACCGACAACCAGGCTTGGCGCGCCGAGCGGCCGGGGCAGGTGACCGTCTCGCGGGACGAGTTGGTCTCGGTCGTCCGCCGTATCGTGGACGCTGGCTGATGCGCCTGGAGCCGGCCGTTCCCGACAGCGTGCGGGCCGCCATTCGCGCGCCCTTCGCCGGCGCCGGCGCCGCCATCGACCCGGCGGTGATCCAGCCCCTGGGCCTGATCCTGGACCTGGCCGGCGAGGCCATGCACGCACGCCTGTTCGTGGTGCAGGGCCAGGGCGGCGAGGAGAGCTGCCTGCGTCCCGACTTCACCATCGCCGTGGCCCGCGAGCACATCGCCTCAGGCGCCGCTGCCGGCCGCTACACCTATGAGGGCCGCGCCTTCCGCGTCTCGCCGGCGGGGGCGGACCATCCCGAGGAATTCCTGCAGGTCGGCCTGGAAGCCTTCGGCGGCGCCGACCTGGCCGCGGCCGACGCCGAGGTCGCGAGCCTGGCCTGGCGCTCAGCCAGCGCCGGGGGGCGGGACGATCTTTCCCTGCTTCTGGGCGATGTCGGCCTCTACCGCGCCTTCGTCGCCGCCCTGGGCCTGGCCGCGCCACTGACCCAGCGTCTGATCCGCGCCTTTTCCCGCCCACGCACCATGGGCGCAGAGCTGGAGCGCGCCCAGTCGGGCGACGTCGCCGAGCGCCAGGGCGACCGCATCGCCTCGCTGCTGGCGGGCCTGCCCGAGACCGAGGCGGTGGCCGTTCTGCAGGACCTCTGGGCCCTGGCCGGGGTGCAGCAGGTCGGCGGGCGCAGCGCCGGCGAGATCGCCCATCGGCTGATCGAGCGTTCCGCCGCCGCCAGCGCCCCGCGCCTGACCGAGGCCGAGGCCGGGCTGATCCGCCGCTATCTGGAGATTTCCGGCGAGCCGCGCGCGGCCTTGGCGCAGATCGCCGCCCTTGGCGTGAACCTCGACGGTCCGCTAGGCGCCTGGTCGCAGCGGCTCGACGCCCTGGAGGCGGCCGGCGCGCCGCGCGAGCGCATGAGCTTCGCCACCGGCTTCGGCCGCGCCTTCGGCTACTACGACGGCATGCTGTTCGAGGTGCGCAGCGCCGCCCTGGGCGAAGGCTTCTCGGTCGCCGGCGGCGGTCGCTACGACGCCCTGCCGGTGCGGCTGGGCGGCGGCCAGACCGGAGCGGTCGGCTGCATGGTGCGCCCAGCGCGGGCCTGGTCGGGAGCCCTGTCATGAGCACGGCGCCCCTGATCATGGGTCTGCCCTCCAAGGGGCGGCTGAAGGAACAGTGCGAGGCCTGGCTGTCGGACAGCGGCTTCCGCCTGGAGGTCGAGGGCGGCGAGCGCGGCTACAGAGCCGAGATCGTCGGCCTGCCTGACGTGGTGGTGCAGTTGCTCTCGGCCAGCGACATCGCCGCGGCGCTCGACGCCGGCGACATCCACCTGGGCGTCACCGGCGAGGACCTGCTGCGCGAGCGCGGGGAGCACGTGGCCGACCAGGTCATGCTGCTGCGCGCGTTAGGGTTTGGCCGCGCCGACCTGGTGGTGGCCGCGCCCAAGAGCTGGATCGACGTCGAGACCATGGCCGATGTGGACGAGGTCGCCGCCCACTATGCGGCGCGCACCGGCCGGCGCCTGCGTGTGGCGACCAAATACACCGCCCAGACCCGCGCCTTCTTCGCCCGGCTGGGCATCGTCGACTACCGCATCGTCGAGTCCGGCGGGGCCACCGAGGGCGCGCCCGCGGCCGGGGCGGCCGAGCTGGTGGTCGACATCACCACCACCGGCGCCACCCTGCGCGCCAACGGGCTGAAGATCCTGTCGGACGGGGTGATCCTGAAGAGCCAGGCCCAGCTCGCCGCCAGCCTGAAGACGGCCTGGACTGCGGGCCAGTTGGGTTCGGTGCGGCGCCTGTTGGGCGTGGTCGAGGCCCGGGCCCGGGCGCGGCGCCTGAGCCTCATGGCCTGGCCGCCGGAACAGTCTGTCAGGGCGGAGGCGGCGACCGAGCCGTTCCTGGCGCGCGGCGCCTCGCGGCGGGCCAATGGCCTCCTGGCCCAGACCAGCGACCTGTTCGACATCGCCGCGGCCTTGAGCGCCGAGGGCGTCGGACCGGTGTCGGTGACCCGGCCGGAATTCGCCTTCGAGCCGGCCAGCCCCGCCGCCGACGCCCTGGAAGCCCGCCTGAAGCCCTGATCCGCGGCCGCAGCGCCTCCCGATTCACCAAGATCGCGTCGGGTTCATGCAAAATAACGGTGAAATATTTTTGTGCGGCGCCACAAAATGGGGCGGCCCGAGCCCAATTTTTCACCTTTTGTGAACTGTTACAGCGCTGTCAGAAACGCGCAATCCCTTACCATATATGGGTTTTGACATTTTCGTCAAAAATCACGGCGACGTGACTTTGGACGATGGCTGCAAAGTCGTCGAAAGATTGACAGCCCCGCCAAAATACGGTTCTTCTAACCCTGCGAGAGACAAGAGGGTCGTCAGATACCCACGGTCTCCGGCGTTTCGGGGAGGAAACGCCTGCCATCATCAGGCTTCGGAGCCCGCCGCGTTATCCCCCGCGGCGGGCTCAAGTTTTTTCCGCACCGCAGCGTTAGAATTTTGACGTTATCGTCAAAACAAGCGCAGCCTTGGCGCGCCCTCCACCATACGACCCCGCAGGGGAGTGGCGCATTTGCTCCCTGCGACTACGCGCCTCCCGACGGCCGTCTTACAAACGACATCCGACTCACCTACATCCCGGCCCATGCGGCGCGGCTCCAAGATCCTTGCGGGCCTGATCCTGGCGATCCTGGCCTATATCGCAGCCGGCGGCGCCCTGGTCGCCGCGGAGGCCTCTCACCCCATGCGCGGACGGTTGGTCGATATCGGCGGGCGGCGGATGCACCTCGTCTGCGAGGGCGAGCGGAACGCCGAGCCCACCGTCCTGTTCGAAGCCGGCGCCTTTGGCTTTTCCGCCGACTGGGGCGTAGTCCAGGATCGCGTCACCGCGCAAGGCCTGCACACCTGCTCCTACGACCGCGCGGGGCTCGGCCTTTCCGATCCCGGTCCCGGCCCTCGCGACGGCCTGGCCGCGGCCAAGGACCTCGAGGCCCTGCTGAAAGCCGCCGGCGAGGACGGGCCTTTCATCATGGTCGGCCATTCCATGGCCGGGACCTACATGCCGCTGTTCGCCGCCCGCAACCATGACCGCATCCGCGGCCTGGTCTTCATCGACGCGGCGCCGCCCGAAGCAATCGACCAGCCGCAGGTGAGAGCCTTCGTAGAGAAGTTCGCCGCCGCCTCGCGTTGGGCGGCGAGGGGGGCTCGGATCGGTCTCTACCAGCCCCTGGCCGGCACCTGGTTCGGCGACAAGATCGGCCTTACCCCGGTCGCTTCGGCGGAAAAGCGCCGCGCCTTCGCCTCGCCGACCCACAACCGCTGGGCCTCGGCCGAGGTCGACCAGTGGATGAACACCGCCGCGGAGGCCAAGGCCGCCGGCCCCCTGGACCCCGCCTGGCCGGTGGCCGTGATCACCGCCGGGCCGGTCGCCGGGCGCGAGGCCTGGAAAGACCTGCAGGCCACCCCGGCCCGGCGTTCGCAGCATGGCTATATCGACCACGTAGCGGCCGCCAGCCACGCCACCCTGTTGGGCGTCAGCCATGCCGACTCGGTCGTTCGAGGTGTCACCTTCGTGCGCCAAGCGGTCGCCGGCCAGCCAGAATCGCCGCCACAGCAGGTCGCGCAAAGCCGCGCTACGAACCCCTGACTTGATCGGACTTTTCATCCGCAGCTAGTCTCCCAGTGTAAAGTCTCGCCGGATAGGGAGTCGGCATGGGTTTGGGTCGCGCCGCCTTGGATCCACGCGGCCGGTTCGCCGATATCGGCGGCCGGCGAATGCACTGGGTCGAGGCCGGCCCGCCCAAGTCCACAGCCCCCTTGATCGTGTTCGAGGCCGGCTCGTTCGGCTTTTCCGCCGACTGGGCGGTGGTGCAGGAGCGCCTGGCCGCCCGGGGCCTGAGGTCGATAGCCTATGACCGCGCGGGCCTCGGCCTCTCCGACCGCGGCCCCTCGCCCCGCGACGGCCTGGCCATAGCCGAGGACCTGGAAAAGCTCCTTGCCGCGATCGGCGAGGGTGGACCCTTCATCCTGGTCGGCCACTCCATGGCCGGGCTGCACGTGCACCTGTTCGCCGGCCGAAATCCACGCCAAGTGGCGGGGTTGGTGCTGGTCGACGCTATCGACCCGGAGGGCGCCACCCACCCGATGGTTCGGCGCTATGCGGTCCATTTCGGCCGCCTGTCGCACCTGGCCGCGGGGGCGGCGAGCCTGGGCCTGTTCAAGCCGCTGACGGCGGCCCTGGGCGACCGTATCGAGCTGACCGAGGAGGCCGCGCCGCAAAAGCGCTGGGCCTTCGCCCACGGCCCGCACAATAGAGCCGCCTCGGAGGAGGTGCAGCACTGGGAGGCCGCCGCCCGCCAGGCGCGCCAGGCGGGCGCCTTGGATCCAGCCTGGCCGGTGGCCGTGGTGACCGCCGGATCGGTGCGCGGCTTCGCCTGGTCGAAGGCGATCCAGGCCAGGCCCGCCCAGGCTTCGCGCCACGGCCATGTGGCCAACGTCGCCACGGCCAGCCACGCCAATCTGCTCGGCCGTCGGCACGCCGACGCGATCGTCGATGGAATTCTCCACGTTTGCCAGGCGTTGACGAAAGCCGCGTAAGGCTCTGGACCAACAACGACAGGCTTGGGAGCAGGCATGCAGGCGGCGCTGAGGCTGGAGGGGGTCACCAAGCGCTATGGCGACTTCGAGGCGGTCCGGGATTTGAGCTTCGAGGCGGCGCAGGGACGCATCTGCGGCTTCCTTGGGCCGAACGGCGCCGGCAAGACCTCGACCATCCGCATGATCCTGGGCCTGGTGGAGCCCACGGCGGGGCGCATCAGCGTGCTGGGCGCGCCGGATGGGCGCCTGATCCGCGAGAAGATCGGCTTTTTGCCGGAGGAGCGCGGCCTCTATCGCCGCATGACCCCGATCGGCGCCATCGCCTTCCTGTCCAGCCTGAAAGGCCTCTCCACCGGCGAGGCGAAGCGGCGGGCCAAGCAGCTCCTTGAGGCGCACGGCCTGGGCCACGCCATGAACCGCCAGATCCGCAGCCTCTCCAAGGGCATGGCGCAGAAGGTCCAGCTGCTCTCGGCCCTGACCCACGAACCCGAACTGGTGATCCTGGACGAACCCTTTTCCGGCCTCGACCCGGTCAATCAGCAGGAGCTGGAGACCATGATCCGCGGCCTCGCCCAGCGCGGCGCGACGGTCCTGTTCTCCACCCACGTCATGCAGCACGCCGAGCGGCTGTGCGAGCAGGTGGTCCTGATCGCCAAGGGGCGCAAGGTGTTCGACGGCCGGGTCGAGGCCGCCCGGGCCGCCGCGCCGCGCAAGCTGGTGCTGGAGGGCGCCCTGGACCCCGGCCAGGTCGGCGCCCTGCCGGGCCTGGCCGACCTCGTCGCCGAGCCGCTGGAGGGCGGCGGGTTGAAGGTGACGGCGACCCTGGTGAACGGCGCCCCGGCCCAGGACGCCCTGCGCGCCGCCTTCGCGCAAGGGCTGGACATCACCCGCTTCGAGCTGAAGGAGCCGCACCTGCACGACGCCTTCATCGTCCTGACCAGCGCGGGAGAAGCGGCATGAAGCGCCTTTTGCGCATCGCGGGCCGCGAATACGCCGCCTATGTCCGCACCATCGGCTTCTGGCTGTCCATGGGCCTGATGCCGGTGGGCCTGATCCTGGCGGTGTTCGCCTCCAGCCAGACGAACTCGGTGGCCCCGGTGCCGACCGTGGCCATGCTGGACCAGACGGGCCGCGCCTATGCCGAACGGATCGAACCGGCCCTGGCCGAGCGCCACGGCCCTTCCACACGGCCCGTCGCCGTGGTCGAGCATCCCGCATCCCTGGGCGCGGATCCGGCCGGCGCCCTGCGCGGCCTTGTCGGCGGCGATGCGGAGCTGGCAGACGGCCGGCGGCTCGACGTCGCCGCGATCATCCGTCCGGAGGGCGAGGGCGTCGCCGTCGATGCCTGGAGCCGCAACCCGGCCGACCGCTCGGTGGAGAACGCGATCTCGAACGCCCTCTCGGACCTGATGCGCCAGGACCGGCTGGCCAAGGCCGGGGTTGACGCCAAGACCCTGGCGGCGATCGACGCCTTGCAGCCGCATCTCACCAGCTATTCGCCCAAGGCCGCCGGCGGGCGGGTGGACGATCGCGAGCGGCTGCAGATGGCCATTGGCCTGGCCATGGGCCTTCTGCTGTGGATGGTGGTGCTGACCGGCGCCGGCATCCTGCTCAACAGCGTGATCGAGGAGAAGTCGAGCCGCATCCTCGAGGTGCTGCTGACCTCGGCCTCGGTGCCCGAGATCATGGGCGGCAAGATCCTTGGCGTGGCGGCGGTGACCTCGACCGTGCTTGGGGTCTGGCTCACCATCGGCCTCGCCATCCTGCTCAAGGTCGACGCCGGGATCGTCAAGACCCTGGTCGAGGTGATGCTGTCCAAGGGCCTCATCATCTATTTCGCCGTCTATTTCATCGGCGGCTATCTGATGTACGCGACCCTGTTCACCACCATCGGCGCCTTCTGCGAGACCAGCCGCGAGGCGCAGACCCTCCTGGGGCCGATGATGATCCTGCTCAGCGTGCCCCTGGTGTTCATGAACCAGGCCATGCTGCACCCCGACGCGCCCCTGGTGCAGGCCCTGTCCTGGTTCCCGCCCTTCACCCCGTTCATGATGGCCGCGAGAGCCGCCAGCGGGCCGCCCTGGTGGCAGGTGGTGGGTTCGGGGGCTCTGATGTTCGCCCTGACGGGCCTGGAGCTCTGGGTCGCCGGACGGGCGTTCCGGGCCGGGGCGCTGTCGAACTCACGGTTCGAGCCTAGGCACTTCTTCGCGAGTTTGGCGGGAAGAGCGGAGTAAAATCCCTTCCCCCCTTGCGGGGGAAGGAGGGGGAGAAGGGAACGGTCCCGACACGACAAAGGCCGCGCAGGCGATCCTGCGCGGCCTGAAACTCTCGTAGCCAGTCCGACTCTTAAGTGCGGGCGGGCTTCTTTGGCGCGGCGATCAGGCCTTCGCGCTGGGCGCGCTTGCGGGCCAGCTTGCGGGCGCGGCGGACGGCCTCGGCCTTCTGGCGAGCACGCTTCTCCGACGGCTTTTCATAATGCACGTGCCGCTTCATTTCGCGGAACGAGCCTTCGCGCTGCATCTTCTTTTTCAGGGCCTTGAGCGCCTGGTCGACATTGTTGTCGCGCACGAAAATCTGAACGATGACCAAGTCCTCCTAGATCGCTGGCGCTGGCCCGAAAGCGGGGCTGCAAGGGCGTGACAGCGAACACGAAACCGCCACCGGAAGGAACCCTTCCGAATGTTGGGCGCGCAGATACCAGAGGCGCACCCGAATGTCCATGGTGAGTCGGCCACAGCTTGCGTGTATAGAGGCGCTCATGAACCAACCGGAAGCCGACTGGGCCGACCTCGCCGAACAGCGCCTGCTGAACTCGGCCTTGAGCCTCGCTCCAAGGCTTGGCTGGGGCGAGCGCCTAATCGCCGAGGCCGCACGCGAGGCGGGCCTGTCCGACGGCGAGGCCGAGCTTCTGCTGCCCAATGGCCCCCGCGACCTGGCCGCCCTGCTCTCGCGGCGCCATGACGCGGCGGCCCTGGCGGCGCTTTCGGGCGTCGACCCCAAGTCGCTGAAGATCCGCCAGCGAATCCAGAGAGCCGTCGAGGCGCGGCTGGACGCGGCCATGGCGGACGAGGCGGCGGTGCGCCGCTGCGCCGGCTTCCTGGCCCTGCCCGGCAATGCGCCCCTGGGCCTGCGCCTGACCTGGGACAGCGCCGACATCATCTGGCGCTGGGCCGGCGATACGGCCACCGACGAGAACCACTATTCCAAGCGCGCCATCCTGTCGGGCATCCTCGCCTCGACCCTGGCCGTGCGGCTCTCCTCCGGTCGTCCGGCGGCCAGCGCCTATCTGTCGGCGCGGATCGAGAACGTCATGGCCTTCGAGACCTGGAAGGCGGGACTGAAACCATCGACCCTGTTGCGCGACGTAGCCGAGACCCTTGGCCGGATGCGTTACGGCCGGGCCTGACCCCCGGTTCTCAATCCTTCAGCGGCCACAGCCGGTTGACGTGGCCCATCTTGCGGCCGGGACGCGCCTCGGCCTTGCCGTAATGCCAAAGGCGCGCCTCCAGCTCGGCGGCGAGCCTGGGCCAAGTGTGGATCTCGTCGCCGATCAGGTTTTCCATCTCCACCCGGGCCAGGGGCGTGACCGGCCCCAGCGGCCAGCCGGCCACGGCGCGGATGTGTTGCTCGAACTGATCGACCTCGCAGCCGTCCAGGGTCCAGTGGCCGGAATTGTGCACCCGCGGCGCGAATTCGTTGACCACCAGCCGTCCGTCCTTCAACTCGAACAGTTCGACCCCCATCACCCCGACATAGTCGAGGCGCGTCAGGATCCGGGCGGCGATGGTCTCGGCCTGCTCGCGAGCGGCCTTGCTCAGATCGGCCGGGGCGCGGGTGCGGCGCAGGATGCCGTCCTGGTGGTGATTCTCGCCCACCGGATAGGCCACGACGTCGCCCGAGCGGCTGCGGGCCGCGATCACCGACAGCTCGCGTGTGAAGTCGGCGGGCGCCTCCAGGATCGCCGGGGCCCGGCCGATCCGCTCCCAGGCGGCGGCTGCGTCGGCGTGGCTCTCGACCCAGGTCTGGCCCTTGCCGTCATAGCCCTCGCGCCGGGTCTTCAGCAGCGACGGCGCGCCGATCCGGTCGATGGCCTCGGCAAGGCTCGCAAGGTCGTCAACCGCGGCGAAGGCCACGGTCGGGACGCCGCATTCATTGAGGAAGGTCTTCTCCACCACCCGGTCCTGAGCGGTGGCCAGGGCCAGGGCGCCCGGCGCCACCTCGACGCCGAGGCCGGTCAAGGTCTGGACCACCTGGGCCGGCACGTTCTCGAACTCGAAGGTCACAAGGCTCGCCATCTGGGCGACGGCCTCGAGCGCGTCGCGGTCGTCATAGGGCGCGACGATATTGTGTGTAGCCACACGCCCGGCGATGCCGTCCGGCTCCGGCGACAGGATCAGGGTGTCGAAGCCCAGCCGCGCGGCCGCCAAGGCCAGCATCCGGCCCAACTGGCCGCCACCGAGAATGCCGATGGTCGAACCGGGCGGCAGCGGAAATTCAGGCATTAAGGCTCAGTCCTCGACGCTTTCGGACACCATATCACTCTGGCGGGCGGCATACTCGGCAACGCGCTGGGCCAGGTCCGCATCGCCCAGGGCTAGGATCCGCGCAGCCAGCAGTCCGGCGTTGCGGGCGCCGGCCTCGCCGATCGCCAGGGTGGCGACCGGAATTCCGCCCGGCATCTGCACGATCGACAACAGCGAATCCATGCCCTTCAGCGCCTTGGACTCCACCGGCACGCCCAGGACCGGCAGCTCGGTCATCGACGCGGTCATGCCGGGCAGGTGCGCCGCCCCGCCGGCGCCGGCGATGATCACCTTGTAGCCGGCCGCCTTGGCCCCCTTGGCGAAGGCGTACATGCGGTCCGGGGTGCGGTGCGCCGAGACCACCTTGGCATGATAGGCCACGCCCAGCGCCTCCAGCGCGTCGGCGGCGGCCTTCATGGTGGGCCAGTCGGAGCGGCTGCCCATGATGATGGCGACCGGCGCCGACTCAGCGTTCATCTCGCATCCCTTTGTGATTCCGGGAAAAGCTTGGGCAGTCCCACGCGGAAAGGCGCGGAGTATAGGGCTGCGCTTTACGGCCGCAACCGAATCACAGCTAGGATTCGGGGCAAGCTTGGCGATTCCGGCCTCGGGGGACGGAAAGCCAGGCGCGGATGAAGCCACATGAAGCTTCTGGGCGTGAGGGCTGATCCCCTCTCCGCAGTGCGCCGGCGAGCGGCGCTGGTGGCCGAGGCCGCGCAGATGCCGGGCGCCGTGCAGGCCCCCGACAGCGCCTCATTCCTGGGAATCGTCGAGGCCGAGCTGACCCCGGCGGTGCGCGCGGCCCTGACCCGGCTGATCAGCGAGATCGACGAGTTGCGCGGCGAGGTGGGGCGGCTGAAGGCGCGGCTGAACGAGGCCGAAGACCTGGCCGACCTGGACGCCCTGACCCCGCTCCTGAACCGCCGCGCCTTCCTGCGCGAACTGAAGCGGATCTTGGCGTTCAGCCAACGCTTTGGCGGCCCCTGCAGCCTGGTCTATTTCGATCTGGAAGGCTTCAAGGCGGTCAACGACCGCTTCGGTCACGCCGCGGGCGACGAGGCGCTGAAGGGCGTGGCCGAGCGCCTGGCCGCCCATGTGCGCGAGGGCGACGTGATCGGCCGCATCGGCGGCGACGAATTCGGTGTGATCCTGGTCCAGGCCGACCTGGGCGCCGCCCTGGCCCGCGCCGGCGCCATGGCCGCGGCGATCGAAACCCAGCCGGTGGCCTGCGGCGACTGGCTGGTGCCGCTGAAGATCACCTATGGCGTGCGCCAGCTGGACCCCGGCATGACCGCCGAGGAGGCCCTGGGCCAGGCCGACCACGCCATGTACGCGCAGAGGCGGGCGGGTTAGGGGGCGGTCACCCCCTCAACCGCAGCAAGCCCCGCCGCGCACGTCCCCTTCAGCCGCCGCGCCGTGCGCGAATTGATCCCGCCGAGAGCGACCACCGGCACGCCGGCGCCGCGCGCCAGGGCCTGAAAGCGCAGCACGCCCAAGGGACGGCCCGCCGAGGGGCTGCGGCTTGGAAACACCGGCGAGACCAGCACGGCTTGAGCGCCGGCCCGCCGGGCCTTGCGGATGGCGGCCGCGTCGTGGGCCGCGGCGGTGACCAGCGAGCCGGGCCGCGCGCGCCTCAGCTGGCCGGCGCGGTGCGCCAGCCGCTCCGGCAGGTGAATCCCGTCCGCCCCGATTCGCCGGGCCAGGGCCGAGTCGGCACCGGCCAGCAGCAGCACCCCGGCCTTGCGCGTCGCCTGGCGCAGCGCCCGTCCTAGCTCCACCGCGTCAGTGGCGCCGAAAGCGCGGAAGATCACCGCCGAGCCCCGCGGCAACTGAGCGACCGTGGCGACAGGATCGGGCGTCCGCGCCGGATCGGTGACGAACCACAGCCCCGGCAGCCCGGGGTTCGCACGCCGTGACAGCAGACGCGCTGTGGCGGCCAGGGGGGAAAGTCTTGTATGCACGCTCACGATGACGACGCCCGCCCCCTACGCCCCGCTCACCGAGATCCTGGACCGCATGGCCCGGGCCGCCCGCGCCGCCGGGCGCGATCCCGAGGGCGTCAGGCTGGTCGCGGTCAGCAAGACCCAGCCCTGGGCCAACATAGAGCCGGTGCTCGCCGCCGGCCAAACCACCTTCGGCGAAAACCGCGTGCAGGAGGCCATGGAGCGCTGGACGCCGCACCGGGCCGGCCTGACCCTGCACCTGATCGGCCCCCTGCAGACCAACAAGGCGCGCGAGGCGGTCGCCTTCTTCGACGTGATCGAGACCCTGGACCGACCCAAGCTGGCCCGGGTGCTGGCCGAGGAGATCCAGCGCGCCGGCAAGAGCCCGCGCCTCTATGTCCAGGTCAATACCGGCGAGGAGCCGCAGAAGGCGGGCGTGATCCCCGCCGAGGCCGACGCCTTCATCGCCGCCTGCCGCGACGACTACGGCCTGCAGCCCGAGGGCCTGATGTGCATCCCGCCGTCGGACGAGGAGCCGGCCATGCACTTCGCGCTGCTGGCCAAGATCGCCGCCCGCAATGGGCTGGAGCGCCTGTCCATGGGCATGAGCGACGATTTCGAGACCGCGATCCGTTTCGGCGCCACCTCGGTCCGGGTCGGCTCGGCCCTGTTCGGGGCGCGGGTCCCGAAGGCGTAGCTCACTCCGCCCGCTTGATCTCCAAGACCGCGCCCGGCTGCGCCTGGGCGAGAAAGGCTTCCATGTCCGGCCGGCTCAGGGCCACGCAGCCTTCGGTCGGCGCGTATCCCTCCCGCGCCAAGTGCAGGAAGATGGCCGAGCCCATGGGCGCGACCGGCGGATCGTCATTGTGGCCCAGCACCACGACCAGATCGTAGAGGTGGTCCTCGCGCCATAGCGCCTCATGGCTGGCGGGGTAGGGCCGCTTGACCGGCCGGTTGTAGGCGGGATCGCCAGGCGCGTCGCACCAGCCGTCGTCCGGCTCCAGGGCCTGGGTTGGCAGGGCGGTGACCGGTCTGCCGACCCGATCCGGGCGATAGAGCAGCCGGCGCACCGGCCACATCCCCAAGGGGCTCGCCCCATCGCCCTCGCGCTTGTCCTCGGCTGCGATCACCCCCGAACGGCCCAGCGCGCAGGCGACCTTGCGCCCGCCGAGATCGAACCGGCCGTCGGACCAGGCGGTGAAGACCTGCGCCATGCTGCTGAGCCCATGCTTTACGTCGAGGCGCGGAACGGTGCATGTTCCCCCTTATGGCGCAACGTAAAACCATCCTGATCATCGACGACGACGCCGAGGTTCGCGAGAGCCTGGCCGAGCAGCTGGCCATCGGCGACGAGTTCGCCACCCACACCGCCGCCACCGGCGAGGCGGGGGCCGCCGAGGCGGTGAAGAGCCGGGCCGACCTGATCCTTCTGGACGTCGACCTGCCCGACATCGACGGGCGCGAGGTCTGCCGGCGCCTGCGCGCCGCTGGGGTCTCGGCGCCGGTGATCATGCTGACCGCCGCCGACCAGGACGCCGACACCATCCAGGGCCTGGACGCCGGCGCCAACGACTATGTCACCAAGCCGTTCAAGTTCGCCGTGCTCTTGGCCCGCATCCGCGCCCAGCTGCGCAGCCACGAGCAGTCGGAAGACGCGGTGTTCCGCATCGGTCCCTATGAGTTCCGCCCGGCGACCAAGCTCCTGATCGACGAGAAGCAGAAGAAGATCCGGCTGACGGAAAAAGAGACCAGCATCCTGAAATACCTCTACCGCGCCGGCGAGACGCCGGTGACGCGCGAGGAATTGCTGACCGAGGTGTGGGGCTACAACGCCGGCGTCACCACCCACACCCTGGAGACCCACGTCTATCGCCTGAGGCAGAAGATCGAGCCCGACGCCGGCGGGGCGAAGCTGCTGCTGACCGAGGCGGGGGGGTATCGGCTGGCGCCGTAGGGGGCTTCGGGCGTTATTCCAAACGCACGGCCAGACCCCACCCTAAGACCTTGGAGGCGAGTCTGCTCTAGCGCTCGACCGCGTCAAGGACGGCGCGGAGCGCCGCCGCCCCGCGGCCGGCCCAAAGGGCCGGTCCTTGACCCTGCCGATCGCCAGAGCTCCAATCTGACCAAGGGCTTCAGGGCGCATCAGCATTCAGGGAATGCTGGGGGGCAGATCTATTCGGCGCGTTGAAAAACCCATCCCGCCACCAGTGCATCTTCCACAGGAAGCGGGCCATTGATGACGATCACCTGTTCGCTGATGCTCGCATGTGGGAAATCGGCGACGATCTCCGCTGCAGCGGCCGAGACTGCGTCTATCTCAGTCTCATCAGGCGCGGCTTCGCAGATGACAGTCAGGACAATCTGCGAGCCATTCGCGGTCACTTTGATCGCCCGGAAATTCGGATAAATCGCACCCAGCAGCGCGCGCTGGGCCGATAACCTCAGAGCTGGGTCGACTATGCTTCCCATGGCCGGTCGGACGGTCGGCCTTTACCGCCCCCGCCGATCCCGTTTCGCCGCCACGCGCAGGCGCAGCGCGTTGAGCTTGATGAAGCCCGCCGCGTCGCGGTGGTCGTAGGCGACCTTGCCTTCTTCGAAGGTGACCAGTTCCTGATCGTACAACGAATAGGGGCTGGTGCGGCCGATCACGGCGACGTTGCCCTTGTAGAGCTTCACCCGCACCTGGCCGGTGACCAGGTCCTGGCTCTTGTCGATCAGGGCCTGCAGCATCTCGCGCTCAGGCGAGAACCAGAAGCCGTTGTAGATCAGGCTCGCATAGCGCGGCATGATCTCGTCCTTCAGGTGCATGGCGCCGCGGTCCAGCGTGATCGACTCGATGCCGCGGTGGGCGGCCAGCAGGATGGTGCCGCCCGGGGTCTCGTAGACGCCGCGCGACTTCATGCCGACGAAGCGGTTTTCCACTAGGTCCAGGCGGCCGACGCCGTTGTCGTGGCCCAGTTGGTTCAGCTTGGTCAGCAGGGCGGCCGGCGACAGGCGTTCGCCGTCGATGGCCACCGGGTCGCCGCCCTCGAAGTCCATGGTGAAGACCTGCGCCTTGTCGGGGGCATCCTCAGGCGCGATGGTCCGCTGATAGACGAATTCCGGCGCCTCGACCGAGGGGTCCTCCAGCACCTTTCCTTCCGACGAGGAGTGCAGCAGGTTGGCGTCGACGCTGAACGGCGCCTCGCCGCGCTTGTCCTTGGCGATCGGGATCTGGTGCTTTTCGGCGAAATCCAGCAGGGCCTCGCGGCTGGCGAAGCTCCACTCGCGCCAGGGGGCGATCACCCGGATGTCGGGCTCGAGGGCGTAGTAGCCGAGTTCGAAGCGCACCTGGTCGTTGCCCTTGCCCGTGGCGCCGTGACAGACCGCGTCGGCGCCGACCTTGCGGGCGATGTCGATCTGGGTCTTGGCGATCAGCGGCCGGGCGATCGAGGTGCCCAGCAGATAGATCCCCTCATAGACCGCATTGGCGCGGAACATGGGGAAGACGAAGTCGCGCACGAACTCTTCGCGCAGGTCCTCGATGAAAATGTTCTCGGGCTTGACCCCCATCAGGAGAGCCTTTTCGCGGGCCGGGCCAAGCTCTTCGCCCTGGCCCAGGTCGGCGGTGAAGGTCACCACCTCGCAAGCGTAGGTCTCCTGCAGCCATTTCAGGATGATCGAGGTGTCGAGGCCCCCGGAATAGGCGAGCACGACTTTCTTCACGGGGCTCTGGGCGGCCATGGCGGCATCCTTGGGCGGGTGGGCGAGAGGCGCACGCCTTAAAGGACAGCCGGGCCGCGGCTGCAAGCCGGTTGTTGCGTTTTACGCGGATCCGGGCGGGATCAGCTCCCCGCGCCCTTGACCGCCGCCCAGGTGCGGGTGGTGGCCGGGGCGATGCTCGCCTTGGCCTTGGTCAGGCTCTGCAGGTAGGCGAGGTCGGCGTTGGCCTGCTCGGGCGGCAGGTCCTCGCGCAGAATTTTTTCCGCCTCGGCCAGCTTGCCCTGCAGGCCCAGCACCAGCGACAGGTTCTGCCGCTCGACCAGACCAGAGCCGGGCTGGGCCACGGCGCGGCGCAGCAGGGTCTCGGCGCCGGCGGCGTCGCCCTTGGCGGCCATGTCCATGGCCAGGTTCGACAGCACGGCGGGATTCTCGGGCGACAGGGCCAGGGCGTCATGCCAGATCGCCTGGGCGTCGTCGTCACGCTGCACCTGCACATAGGCCACGCCCAGCAGCGACATGGGCCGCCAGTCCCTGGGCCGGGCCAGAGAGGCCTTCTTCAGCGGGTCGATGGCGTAGAAGCCCTGGCCGGCGGCCACATAGGCCTTGGCGGTCTCCATCAGGGCATCGAAATTGTTCGGGTCCAGCACCAGGACGCGGCCCGCCACCGTGATCGCCTCGCCGTTCTGCCCCACCGCCCTCAGGGCCGAAGACAGCTTGACCCCTGCGACGACGTCGGTCGGGTCGATGTCGACCTCGCGACCCCAGAAGGCGGCGCGGGCCAGGGGCTCGAGGCGCTCGGCGGCGTCGCGCTCGGCGGCGCTGGCCTTGTGTGGCGGCGCCTTGGGCTTGTCGGCGGGCAGCTGGGCGTAGGAGCGCATGGCCGGTGCGGTGGCGTTCGCCGTCGGCGCCGCGGTGGCTGGCGCGGCGGGGGGCGGGGCTTGGGGCGCGCCCACCGGGCTCATGCTCATGGCCTGCTGGGCCTGGGCCGCCAGCGGGGCCAAGGACAGGGCCGCGGCGGCGGCGAGGAGGATGAGCTTGCGAGACATGGGATCAGGCTTCCCGATTCGGACGACTCTGGCGCAGGATGGCGAAAGTCTGCGATACGCCCGTCAACGAAGCGTTAAGCATAATCTTAAGCCTGCAAGGCCCATTCGCCGCATGTCCGACACCCTGCTCGCCGTCGCCGAAGGACCCGCAATTGCGGTCCACGCCCTCCTGGAGGCCGATCTGGCCGCCTTCATGGACGGCCGTTCCGCCCCCGAGCGACGGCTGGTCGACCTGGCTCAGTTCAAGGCCAAGGCCGGCCAGGTGCTGGCGGTTCCAGGCGATGGCGGCGACATGGTCCTGTTCGGCCTGGGGGCCGCGGCCAGCCCCGACGGCATGGCCTTCCGCGCCTTGCCCGGCAAGCTGCCGCCCGGCGACTACCATATCGCCACGGCTCCGGCGGCCGTGCCGCCCCAGGCGGTCGCCCTGGCCTGGGCGCTCGGCGCCTATGCCTTCGAACGCTACAGGAAGCCGCGCAAGGAGCCCTGGCCGCGGCTGGTGACCCAAGGCGTGGACCTGGCCGAGGTCAAGGCCATAGCCGAGGGCTGCGCCCTGGCCCGCGACCTGGTCAACACCCCTGCCAACGACATGGGCCCGGTGCAGCTGGAAATGGCCGCACGCGAGACCGCCGAGGCCTTCGGCGCGGAGATCACGGTGATCACCGGCGAGGCCCTTCTGACCCAGGGCTATCCGGCGGTGCATGCGGTCGGCAGGGCCGCCGACCCCACCCGCGCGCCCCGGATGATCGAACTCCGCTGGGGTCGGCCCGAGGATCCGCTGGTGGCCCTGGTCGGCAAGGGGGTAGTGTTCGACACCGGCGGCCTGGACCTGAAGCCTTCGGCCGGCATGCGGCTGATGAAGAAGGACATGGGGGGCGCCGCCCACGCCCTGGGCCTCGCCCATATGATCATGGCCATGCGGCTGAAGCTGCGCCTGGCGGTGCTGCTGCCGGTGGTGGAGAACGCCGTCTCCGGCGACGCCATGCGGCCGGGCGACGTGATCGCCTCGCGCAAGGGCCTCTCGATCGAGATCGGCAACACCGACGCGGAAGGGCGGCTGATCCTGGCCGACGCCCTGACCCGCGCCGAGGAGCTGGAGCCGGCCCTGACCATCGATCTGGCCACCCTCACCGGGGCGGCGCGGGCGGCGCTGGGCCCGCAGGTGATCCCCTTCTACACCGCCGACGAGGCCCTGGCCGGCGAGTTGGCCCAGGCCGCGACGACGGTGGCGGACCCTCTGTGGCGCATGCCGCTGTGGGCCGGCTATGACGAGGCGCTGGACAGCGACATCGCCGACCTGAAGAACGATTCCGACGCCTGGGCCCAGGCCGGTTCGGTCACCGCCGCCCTGTTCCTGCAGCGCTTCGCACCCAAGGGGCCGTGGGCGCATTTCGACATCTTCGCCTGGAACCCCAAGGGCGGGGCCGGCCGGCCCACCGGGGCCGAGGCCCAGGCGATCCGCGCCCTCTATGCGGTGCTGAAGGCGCGCCAGGCGTGAGCGACCCGCGCACCACCCTCGCCCGGGGCGACCTCGCGGCCGCCGAGCTGGAAGGTCGGGTGCGGGCCGGGCGTTACGCTGAGACGATTTCCCTGGCCTGCGCGGCTCCCGCTGCGGCGATCCGTCGCGCCGCCGATCCGGCCGCGGAACAGATGGACC
Source organism: Phenylobacterium montanum (assembly GCF_018135625.1). NCBI lineage: Bacteria > Pseudomonadati > Pseudomonadota > Alphaproteobacteria > Caulobacterales > Caulobacteraceae > Poindextera > Poindextera montana. The sequence goes on along the minus strand of NZ_CP073078.1, from coordinate 4,074,451 downwards.
AGCTGCTGTTCGGCGAACGTTTCGAAGTGCTGGAGGAAAAGGCCGGCTGGGCCTGGGGCCAGGCCCGCCGCGACGGCTATGTTGGCTTCGTCGAACGCGCGGCCCTCACAGCCTATGCGCGGCTGCCGACCCATCGTGTTTCCGCGCCGCGCGCCTACGCCTTTTCCGAACCCAGCATCAAGTCGCGCCCGATCGGCCTCTATTCGATGAACGCTCTGGTCTTCATCGAAGCCCGCGAAGGTCGCTTCGCCAAGGCGGCCGGCAGCGGTTGGTTCGTGGAGAACCAGCTGGCTGATATCGGCTCGGTCGAGACCGACCCGGCCGCGATCGCCGAGCGCTATCTGGGTGCGGCCTATCAGTGGGGCGGGCGCGAGAGCCTGGGCCTGGACTGCTCGGGCCTGGTGCAGCAGGCCCTCTTGGCCTGCGGCCGAGCCTGCCCTCGCGACACCGACCAGCAGGCTGAGATGGGCGCCGCCATCGCGGCCGCCGACCTCGCCCGCGGCGACCTCGTCTTCTGGCGCGGCCATGTGGGCATGATGCTGGATCAGACCCGCCTGATCCACGCCAACGCCCACCACATGGCCGTGGCCATCGAGCCGCTGGCCGAGGCGGTCGCCCGTATCGCTGCGGCGGGCAGCGGCCATCCGACCGCATATCAGCGGATCTAAAGTCCCTTCCCCCCTTGCGGGGGAAGGAGGGGCCCGCCCGCGTAGCGGGTGGGAGGATGAGGGGTCGCGCTGCCCTCTCCAAAATGCCCTCTCCGCAGCACCTGCCTATCGGAAAGACCGGTGCGACCCCTCATCCTCCCACGGCTTCGCCGCGGGCCCCTCCTTCTCCCGCAAGGGGAGAAGGGAAAAGCAAAAAGCCCGGCTCCTTCGAACCGGGCTTTGCGAATATCTGACGAGCGAACCGCCTACTTCGCGGCGGCGGCCTTTTCGGCCGGAGCGCCCTTTTCCGGGGCCGCCGAGGCTGCAGCCGAAGCCGCCGCCGGGGCGCCGCTGGCCGGTGCGCCAGACGCTGCGGCCGGAGCAGCAGCGGCTGCGGGGTTCGGCGCCGGGATCGGCAGGTTCGAGCCCAGGGTGTGAAGATAGGCGATGATGTTGATGCGGTCCTGGCGCTGCTTTAGGCCGACGAAGGTCATCTTGGTGCCGTCGATGTACTTGCCCGGCGCGGTGATGAAGTCGTTGATATGGACATAGTCCCAGGTCGGCTGCTTGGCGCCGAAGGCCTTCATGCCATCGCTATAGGCGAAGCCCGGATGGCTGCCCGGCTGCCGGCCCAGGACGCCCCAGAGGTTCGGGCCGGTCTGGTTCGGGCCACCTTGGTCGAGGTTGTGGCAGGACTGGCACTTGGCTGCCACGGCCTTGCCTGCCGCCACGTCGGCCTTGGGCAGTTCGGTCCCCCAGTCGATCGGCTGCTCCACGGCCGCGCCGCCGCCGGCGCTCTCTTCCTGCACCGCAATCGCATAGCCTTCCTTGGCCGGGGCCTTGTATTCGAACAGGATCTTGGTCCCGACCCCGAGGCCGATGATCACCAGTCCGGTCGCGAGCAACGCGCCCGCAATCTTGTTGAAGCCAAGCGAATCGCTCATCCCGCCGTCAGCCCTCTAAGCCGGCGCCCGTTCCTTCGAAAGGAATCCCCGCGCCCCATTCTTGCGCTCGCGTCTCTGACACGCTACCGGCCCTTGCGCAACCGGCCAATTGCCTTGGCCGCCCGGATCAGGCGGCCTCGGCCGCAAGGAACCCATGAACCCGATCATCCTGATTCCGACCCGCATGGCCGCGACACGCCTGCCGGGCAAGCCGCTCGCGGATATCGGCGGCATACCGATGATCCTGCGCGCTTTCGGCCAGGCCAATGCGGCCGGCGTGGCCCCGGTGGCGGTGGCGGCGGGTGACCAGGAGATCGTCGATGTGGTCGAGGCCGCCGGCGGCCGCGCGGTGCTGACGGACCCGGCCCTGCCCTCCGGTTCCGACCGCATCCTGGCCGCCCTGGCCGTGCTGGACCCGCAAGGGCGGCACGACGCCATCATCAACCTGCAGGGCGACATGCCCTTCGTCGAGCCGACGGTGATCGAGGCCTGCGTCAAGCTGATAGCGGACCAGCCCGGCTGTGACATCGCCACGGTGGTGGCCCCGGAAAGCTCGCCGGCCGACCGCACAAATCCGGACGTGGTCAAGGCGGTGCTGGCGCTGCAAGCCGGCGCCAGCGCCGGCCGCGCCCTCTATTTCACCCGCTCCACCCTCTATGGCGACGGCCCCGTCTGGCGCCACATCGGCATCTATGGCTACCGCCGCGAGGCCCTTGAGCGCTTCAACGCCGCCCCGCCGTCCCCCCTGGAGCAGCGTGAGAAGCTGGAACAGCTCCGGGCCATGGAGATGGGCCTTTCCATCTGGGCGACCATAGCCGACACCGCGCCGATCTCGGTCGACAACCCGGCCGATCTCGCCGCCGCCCGCGCCTACGCAGAGACCCTGTCATGACCACCCGTTTGCAGATCGCCTTTCAGGGCGAGCCCGGCGCCAACAGCCACGAGGCCTGCCGGACGCACTTCCCGCAACTCGAGCCGCTGCCCTGCGCCACCTTCGAAGACGCCTTCGAGGCCATCAAGTCGGGCGAGGCGGCGCTGGGCATGATCCCGGTCGAGAACTCCATCGCCGGCCGGGTCGCCGATGTGCACCACCTCTTGCCCAATTCCGGCCTGAAGATCATCGGCGAGCGGTTCAAGCCGATCCGCTTCCAGCTGATGGCCAACAGGGGCGTGGCGCTCGACCAGGTCAAGACCGTGGCCTCCATGCCGATCGCGCTGGGTCAATGCCGCAAGACCATCCGCAAGCTGGGGCTGAAGACCGAGAGCGCGGGCGACACCGCCGGCGCGGCCAAGGCCCTGTCCGAGCATCCCGATCCCACCCGCGCGGCCATCGCCCCGGCGCTCGCGGCGGAACTCTATGGCCTCGACATCCTCTTGAAGGACATCGAGGACGAGCACCACAACACCACCCGCTTCCTGGTCATGACCGCCGAGCGCGATCCGCCGCGGCCGCCGGCCGGCGTGCTTTGCGTGACGAGCTTCGTGTTCCGGGTGCGCAACCTGCCGGCTGCGCTCTACAAGGCCCTGGGCGGCTTCGCCACCAACGGCGTCAACATGACCAAGCTCGAGAGCTACATGGAGAACGGCGCCTTCACCGCCACCTTCTTCTACGCCGAGGTCGACGGGCGGCCCGAGGACCTGCCGGTGTCGCGGGCGTTCGAGGAGCTGGGCTTCTTCTCCGAGCGGTTCGAGATCCTGGGCGTCTATCCGGCCGACCCGTTCCGCGAGACGGCGGGGACCTGAGGCCGCAGAGGGCTTTCCGGGCCATCGCGCTCTGGACTTACCCCACCCCCCGGCCCTACATGCCCCGCCATGAGCGGCAAGACCCTGTACGACAAGATCTGGGATGCGCATCGCGTGGCGGAGGACGCCAGCGGCGAGACCATCCTCTATATCGACCTGCACCTGATCCACGAGGTGACCTCGCCCCAGGCCTTCTCGGCCCTGCGCGTGAGCCATCGCCCCGTGCGGCGGCCGGACCTTACGCTCGCCGTCGCCGACCACAACGTGCCGACCGAAGGCCAGGCCAAGGGCGTCGACGCCGTGGCCGACGACGAGGCGCGGGTGCAGCTGCAGACCCTGGCGCGCAACGTCAAGGACGCCGGCATCGAGTTCTTCCCGATGGGCGACGGGCGCAACGGCATCGTGCACGTGGTCGGGCCCGAGCAGGGCCGCACCCAGCCGGGCATGACCATCGTCTGCGGCGATAGCCACACCTCGACCCACGGCGCCTTCGGAGCCCTGGCCCACGGCATCGGCACCTCGGAAGTCGAGCACGTCTTCGCCACCCAGACCCTGCGCCAGCGCAAGTCGAAGAACATGCGGGTCTGGTTCGACGGCCAGCCGGCGCCCGGCGTCGGGGCCAAGGACTACGCCCTGGCCATGATCGGCCTGATCGGGACCAGCGGCGGTACGGGCTATGTCATCGAATACGCCGGCGAGGCCATCGAGGCCCTGTCGATGGAAGAGCGGATGACGCTCTGCAACCTGACCATCGAGGGCGGGGCCCGCGCCGGCCTGATCGCCCCGGACGAAACCACCTACGCCTATCTGAGGGGGCGCCCCGCCGCCCCGAAGGGCGGCGCCTGGGAACTCGCCCTGGCCGCCTGGAAGACCTTCTTCTCCGACGCGGACGCGAAGTTCGACCGCGAGGAGCGGATCGACGTGGCGGCGCTGAAGCCCATGGTCACCTGGGGCACCAGCCCCGAGGACGTGCTGCCGGTCGACGGGACCGTGCCCAGCCCGGACGACTATCAGGGCGAGAAGGCCGAGCAGGTGCGCCGCGCCCTCGACTATATGGGTCTGGCGCCGGGACAGCCGATCGCCGAGGCGAGGATCGACCGTGTGTTCATCGGCAGCTGCACCAACAGCCGGATCGAGGACCTGCGCGCCGCCGCCGCGGTGGCGAAAGGCCGGACCGTAGCCAGCCACGTGACGGCCATGGTGGTGCCGGGCTCGGGCCTGGTGAAGGAACAGGCCGAGGCCGAGGGGCTGGACGAGATCTTCCGGGCCGCCGGCTTCGACTGGCGCGAGCCGGGCTGTTCCATGTGCCTGGCCATGAACCCGGACAAGCTGATGCCCGGCGAGCGCTGCGCCTCGACCTCGAACCGCAATTTCGAGGGCCGACAGGGCCGCGGCGGGCGCACCCACCTGATGAGCCCGGCCATGGCCGCCGCCGCCGCCATCGCCGGCCGCATCGCCGACGTGCGCGAGCTGGGTTGATCCTCGCCCATGTCTGACGCCCCCAAGAAGCCCGGCTGGTTCAAGCGCCTGACCGAGGGCCTGTCGCGCTCCTCGCGGCAGATGACCGAGCAGGTGGTGACGGTCTTCGCCAAGAAGCCGCTCGACCAGGCCATGCTGGACGAGCTGGAGGAGATGCTGATCGAGGCGGACCTTGGCCCCAAGGCCGCCGCCCGCATCACCGAGGCCTTCGGCAAGGCCCGCTTCGGCCGCGAAGCCAGCGAGCAGGAGATCAAGGAGAGCCTGGCCGAGGCCATCGGCGACGAACTGGCCCAGCGTCAGGGCGAATTCGACCCCCTGTCCGGCGCCCGGCCCTATGTGGTGCTGTTCGTGGGCGTCAACGGCTCGGGCAAGACCACAACCCTCGGCAAGATCGCCACCGACCTGACCCGCCGCGGGGCCAAGGTGCTGGTGGTGGCCGGCGACACCTTCCGCGCCGCCGCGGTCGAGCAGCTGAAGGTCTGGGCCGAGCGGGCGGGCGCCAGCTTCATGTCGCGCGCCACCGGCGCCGACGCGGCGGGCCTGGCCTTCGACGCGGTGCAGATGGCCCGGGACGAGGCCTATGACGTGGTGCTGATCGACACCGCCGGCCGGCTGCAGAACAAGACCGCCCTGATGGACGAGCTTTTGAAGATCGTGCGGGTGCTGAAAAAGTTCGATCCGGACGCGCCGCACGAGACGCTGCTGGTGCTGGACGCCACGGTCGGCCGCAACGCCCTGGCGCAGGAGAACGTGTTCGGCAATACCGCCGGCGTCACCGGCATCGTCATGACCAAGCTGGACGGCACCGCTCGCGGCGGGGTGCTGGTGCCGGTGGCCCAGGCCAGCGACGCGCCGATCAAGCTGATCGGGGTCGGCGAGGGGGTGGACGACCTGCAGCCCTTCGACGCCCGCGCCTTTTCTCGCTCGCTGGTCGGCCTGGACGACGTAGCCTGATGGCGATCAATCCCAAGACTCACCCTTACGTCCGCGCCCTGGTCGACTACGGCGGCCTGGCGGCGTTCCTCGCGGCCTATTTCTTCAAATTGCGGCTGGTCCCCGGCGGCGCGCTCGGCTGGAGCCTGGCCATCGGCGGCCACGTCAAGCCGGACCTGGTTGCCGCCACCTGGTGGCTGGTGGGCGGCTCGGCGATCAGCCTGCTGGTCGGCCTGGTGGCCGAGCGGCGCATCGCTCCAATGCCGCTGATCGCCGGCGGCTTCGCCCTGGTGTTCGGCGGCCTGACCCTCCTGTTCCACGACCCCCGCTTCATCAAGATCAAGCCCACCGCCACCAACCTGGTGTTCGCCGCCGCCCTGTTCGGCGGCCAGATGCTGGGCCGCAATCCGCTGAAATGGATGCTGGGCGAGGCCATCGCCCTACCCGACGAGGCCTGGCGGACCCTGACCCTGCGCTACGCCCTGTTCTTCCTGTCCATGGCGGCCCTGAACGAGATCATCTGGCGCACCCAGCCGGATGCGGTGTGGGTGGTGTTCCGCATGCCTGGCCTGTGGGTCCTGGCGGTGCTGTTCTCCCTGACCCAGACCCCGCTGATGATGAAGCATCTGCACACGCACCAACCTCCGCCGCCCCCGTCCGAGTCCTGACGGGCCTCTTTCATTGCCCGTGCACGGAAGATTGTGTCGTCAAACCGACGCACACGGCTGATAAAAGGCCGCCAAACCACCACGGGGACCTGAGCGATGGCTAAGGCTAAGGCCAAGGGGGACGGCAAGAAGGGCTCCAGGAAGCTCGACGGCAGCAAGGCGCTGGAGCGGTCGCCCAGTCATCTGCTGCACCGGGCGCTGCAGGTGGCCCTGGACATCTACGCCGAGGAGATCGGCCCCGACGCCGTGACCCAACGGCAATATGCGGTGCTGGCGGCGGTGGCGGCGCACGAGGGCCTGACCCAGACCGACCTGGTGCGGACTACCGGCATCGACCGCTCCACCCTGGCCGACCTGGTTGCCCGGATGATCGGCAAGAGCCTTTTGGCTCGCCAGCGCTCGGCCACCGACGCCCGCGCCAACACCGTGCGCCTGACTGACCAGGGCCGCGCCGCCCTGGACCTGGCTTCGCCCCGGGTGGCCGCCGCCGACGAGCGGATCCTCAAGCTCCTGCCCTCGCGCAAGCGCGACGCCTTCCTCGACGTGCTCAAGGAGATGAGCCACGCCGCCGAGCAGCTGCACGACGAGCCGGAAGCTGCGCCCAAGGGCAAGAAGAAGGACAAACCGGGCAAGGCGGAAAAGGCGGCCAAGGCCAAGGCGGAAAAGCCCGTCAAGCCGGCCAAGGCCGAGAAGCCGCCCAAGGCGGAGAAGCCGGAAAAGGCCGACAAGGCCAAGAAGCCGAAAAAGGCCGCCGCTCTCGAGACCGCCGGCGCGGCCTGAGCCGCTCTTAAACCTTGATGTCGAGCAGGGAGCCCGGCCGCAGGATGCGGGTCGGCTGTTCCTGAGGCTGTTGCACGGTCTCGGCGCGTAGGCGGGTGACGCCGGGCTGAGGCGGCGGAGCCTGGACCTTCTGCGCCACCACCGGCGCGCTGGTCGCCGAGGTCTTGTTCAGCGCCGCGTCGAAGAAGGCCCGCTGGGCCGCCGCACGCGCGCCGCCGGCCTGGCCGGTGCGGGCCGGCAGCTGGGGCGTGACGCCTGGGCGGGGCGGTTGAACGGCCAAGACTCGCTTTCCAAACTGCGGCTGCGGGCGATCCCGCAACACTTAACAGACATGGTTAGCGAGAGGTTAACGCTTGCCGCCGCTACGCTCAAGCAGTTGCTCGGCGCTGTCGGCGGTCAGGGGCTCGGCCACCTTGGCCAAAATCTTGCCGTCGGCCCCGATCAAATAGGTCTCGGGAACCCCGGAAACCCCGAAATCCACGCCGGTTCTGCCGTCCCGGTCGACCAGGGTCAGGGCGTAGGGATCGCCATGCTGCGCCAAATGGGCGCGGGTCTTTTGCGGGTCGTCCTTCCAGGCCACGCCGACGATGCGCACCCCTTCGGCCTTGAGCGCCATCAGGGTCGGCTCTTCCTGGATGCAGGGCGCGCACCAGGAGGCGTAGAAGTTCACCAGCGTCGCGGGTTGCACCACGCTGGAGAGCCGCACCGGCGCGCCGCCGGACAGCGGCGGCAGCACCGCGTCGGGCATGGCCTGACCGACCCGGGCGTTGGGGATATAGCGCGGGTCGTGGCGCAGGCCGTAGGCGGCGAACAGGCCACCGAGGACCAGAAGGGCGGCCAGGGGCAGGAAGGCGATCCAGCGCTTCATCGGGCCTCCTCCTCGCGCTTCTCGACTTCGCGCTTCCAACGGCGGGCGCCGATCAGGCTGTCGAGGATCAGGCCTGCGAACACCAGCGCCGTCAGCCCGTAGGCCGACCAGACGAAGAGGGCGTACTTCCCGGCATTGAAATCCAGCATGGTCAGCCTGCGGCCCGAAGCGCGAGAACGTTGGCCCGCCGGCGCCAGACCTCGGCGCGGATGCGCACCAGCCACAGAGCGCCGAAGGCGGCGGTATAGGCCAGCGCCAGGGTCAGCAGCGGGATCAGATAGACCGGCGGCATGGTCGGCCCGCCGGCGCGGAACACGGACGATCCCTGGTGCAGGGTGTTCCACCAACTCACCGAGTAGTGGACGATCGGCAGGTTGATCAGCCCCACCAGGGCCAGGATGGCGCAGGCCCGGGCCGACTTGGCCTCGTCGTCGATCGCCGCCTGCAGGGCCATGTAGCCGAGGTAGAACAGGAACAGCACCAGCACAGAAGTCATCCGCGCGTCCCACTCCCACCATGTGCCCCACATCGGCCGGCCCCACAGCGAACCGGTGGCCAGGGCCAGGAGGGTGAAGGCGGCGCCCAGGGGCGCGGCCGCGCGGGCGGCGGCGTCGGCCAGGGCGACGCGGAACACCAGGCCCAGGAAGCTTGCGATCCCTAAGCAGGCATAGACGAACAGGCTGAGCCAGGCCGCCGGCACGTGTATGAACATCAGATGCACGGTGTAGCCCTGCTGGTAGTCCGGCGGAGCGGCGAAGTCGAACCACAGTCCGACCGCGATCCCCAACGCCGCCAACACGCCCAGGAGCGGCGCCGCCCAGGCCGAGAAGGCCATGAATCGCTGAGGGTTGGTCAGGAAGGCGATCATTGCGGCGGTTCTAAAGCCTCCGATGGACGGGCGAAAGCGGGCTTGGGCGCGCAGGCGCCGCGCGCCGTTGATCTGGCGCAATCGGGGAAAAGTTCATGACAGGGCGTTGCGGCACGCCGCGGCCATGGCGAAGGGGCCGAGGCCGACGAAGGCCAAGCTGTAGGCGACGAGGAACAACAGGGCGTTGACCCACGGCAGGCCCGCCGCATAGGCCTCGATCGCCCCGGCGCCGAAGATCACCGGCGGGGCGAACAGGGGCAGGACGATGACGGCGATCAGGACCCCGCCGCGCCGGCTGCCCAGGCTCAGCGCCGCGCCGACCCCACCGCAGAAGGAAAAGCCGAGCCCGCCGGCCAGGGCGGCGATCAGGGTCACCGGCGCCAGCCTCAGGGGCGCGCCGAGGGCGGTGGCGACCACGGGCGCCAGGAGGGCCAGGGGCGCGCCGGTGGTGATCCACTGCGCCAGGCACTTGGCGAAAGAGGCCGCCTCCAGCGGGGCGGGGCCGAGCGAGAGCAGGTCCAGGGCCCCGTCCTCGTAGTCGCGCTCGAACAGGCGCTCGAGACTGAGCAGGGACGAAACCGCCAGGGCCAGCCAGGCCGAGCCCGGCGCCACCGCCGCCAGCCGCGCCGGCTCCGGTCCGGCCGCCAGCGGCAGCATGGTCGCCATGCAGAGATAGAAGGCGAGCGCCAGCATCGGCCCGCCGCCGCGGCCCCAGCTCAGCGCCAACTCCCGCCGGATCAGGACGCCCAGCCCGCTCATGCGCCGATCTCCGCCCCGCGCGCCGAGATCGGCAGCGGGTCGTGGACGGCGGCGAGGATCAGGCCGCCGCTCGCCAGGTGCTCGCGCATGATTTCGCCGACGCTCGTCCGCCGGTCAGCGTCCAGGGGCGCCAGGGGCTCGTCGAGCAGCCACAGCCTGCGCGGGCTGGCCAGCAGCCGCGCCAGGGCCACCCTGCGCCGCTGGCCGGCGGAGAGCTTGCGCACCTCCAGGTCCTTCAGCCGATTGAGCTCCAGCCGCTCGCAGGCGGCCTCGGCGGAGGCCAGGCTTCCGCCGGTCCAGCGCGCCTGGAATACGAGCTCGTCCCAGGCCGTGCGCCCGGTCTTCAGGCCGTCCTGGTGGCCGAGATAGTGCAGATCGCGGCTGCGCGCCTCTTCGGAGTCGAGAGCGCCGTGCGGACAAGAGAACGCGATCGACCCGGCCTGGGGGCGGATCAGCCCGGCGATGGCGCGCAACAGGCTGGTCTTGCCGGCCCCGTTACGCCCGGTCAGCGCCACGGCTTCGCCCGCGGCGAGATTGAGGCCGAACCCCTCGAACAACAGCCGGTCGCCGCGGGTCAGGGCGAGGTCGGTGACGGAGACGGCGGTGATCACACCCTTGTCCCCCTGCGGGAGAAGGGGGGAAGGGATTTCGGCCGCCCCGCATGGACGGCGCGGTAGCTGGACGCTATGAAGCCCACGGCCGTGCGGGCACAACGCCGCGCAGGGACGGACGCTGTGTGTCCGCCTCGTCTGGCGCGCGACCCCGTGACCGGTTTTCGGACGGCCCTGAACAGAGAGAAAGGTCCCCTTCCATGCCGTCGAATGACAGCCTGAACACCCGCCGCGACCTTGTGGTCGGCGACAAGACCTATGCTTATTACAGCCTTGCCGCCGCTGAGGAAGCCGGCTTGGCCGGCGTTTCGCGCCTTCCGGTCTCCATGAAGGTGCTGCTCGAGAACCTGCTGCGCAACGAAGACGGCCGCTCGGTCACCGCCGAAGACCTGAAGGCGGTCGCCGCCTGGCTCGACAACAAGGGCGCCAAGGAACACGAGATCAGCTTCCGCCCTGCCCGCGTCCTGATGCAGGACTTCACCGGCGTGCCGGCGGTGGTGGACCTCGCGGCCATGCGCGACGCCATGACCGCCCTGGGCGGCGACGCCGAGAAGATCAACCCGCTGAACCCGGTCGACCTTGTCATCGACCACTCGGTGATGGTCGACAATTTCGGCACGGCCAAGAGCTTCACCCAGAACGTCGAGCGCGAATACGAGCGCAACCTGGAGCGCTACCGCTTCCTGCGCTGGGGCTCCTCGGCCTTCAACAACTTCCGCGTGGTGCCTCCGGGCACCGGCATCTGCCACCAGGTGAACCTGGAATACCTGGCCCAGACCGTCTGGACCCTGGCCGAGGGCGACACCACCGTCGCCTATCCTGACACTGTGGTCGGCACCGACAGCCACACCACCATGATCAACGGCCTCTCGGTCCTGGGCTGGGGCGTCGGCGGCATCGAGGCGGAAGCCGCCATGTTGGGCCAGCCGATCCCGATGCTGATCCCCGAGGTGATCGGCTTCAAGCTGACCGGCAAGCTGCCCGAAGGCGCCACGGCCACCGACCTGGTGCTGACCGTGACCCAGATGCTGCGCAAGAAGGGCGTCGTGGGCAAGTTCGTCGAATATTTCGGCGAGGGCCTGTCGCACCTCACCCTGGAAGACCAGGCCACCATCGCCAACATGGCCCCGGAATATGGCGCCACCTGCGGCTTTTTCCCGGTGTCCAAGGCGACCATCGACTATCTGGCCGCCACCGGCCGCGCGCCTGAGCGCGTCGCCCTGGTCGAGGCCTACGCCAAGGCGCAGGGCCTGTGGCACGAGGAAGGCGCGGCCGACCCGGTGTTCACCGACACCCTGGAGCTCGACCTCGGCTCGGTGCTGCCGTCCCTGGCCGGGCCGAAGCGGCCGCAGGACCGGGTGCTGCTGTCCGATGCAGCGGCCAAGTTCAACGAAGCCCTGGCCGGCGAGTTCGGCCGCCCGGCCGACGCTCCCCGCACCGCGGTGCAGGGCGAGAGCTTCGACGTGGGCGACGGCGACGTGGTCATCGCCGCCATCACCTCCTGCACCAACACCTCCAACCCCTCGGTCCTGATCGCCGCGGGCCTGGTGGCCAAGAAGGCGGTGGAGAAGGGCCTGAAGGTCAAGCCCTGGGTCAAGACCTCGCTGGCACCCGGATCGCAGGTGGTCACCGACTACCTGGCCAAGGCCGGCGTCACCAAGTCGCTCGATGCTCTGGGCTTCAACCTGGTGGGCTATGGCTGCACCACCTGCATCGGCAATTCCGGCCCGCTTCCGCCGGCGATCTCCGACGCGGTGCAGGCTGCAGACCTGGTGGCGGTCAGCGTGCTGTCCGGCAACCGCAACTTCGAAGGCCGCGTGAACCCCGACGTGCGCGCCAACTACCTGGCCTCGCCGCCGCTGGTGGTGGCCTATGCGCTGGCCGGCAGCATGAAGATCGACCTGACCACCGAGCCCCTGGGCGTCGACAAGAAGGGCGAGCCGGTGTTCCTGAAGGACATCTGGCCGACCTCGGAGGAAGTCGCGGCCCTGCAGCGCAAGGCGGTGACCAACGAGATGTTCGCCAAGCGCTATGGCGACGTGTTCAAGGGCGACAAGCACTGGCAGGGCATCAAGGTCGCCGGTGGCCAGACCTATGGCTGGGACATGGGCTCGACCTATGTGCAGAACCCGCCCTACTTCCAGGACCTGACCATGGAGCCCAAGCCGGTGACCGATGTGGTCGAGGCGCGGGTGCTGGCCATCTTCGGCGACTCGATCACCACCGACCACATCTCGCCGGCCGGTTCGATCAAGGCCACCTCGCCCGCCGGCAGCTACCTGTCGGACCACCAGGTCCCGCAAATCGACTACAACAGCTACGGCGCCCGCCGCGGCAACCACGAAGTGATGATGCGCGGCACCTTCGCCAACATCCGCATCAAGAACCGCGTGACCCCGGAGATCGAAGGCGGGGTGACCAAGCACTTCCCGTCCGGCGAGGTGATGGCCATCTACGACGCGGCCATGCGCTACCAGTCGGAAGGCCACCCGCTGGTGGTGTTCGCCGGCAAGGAATATGGCACCGGCTCGTCGCGTGACTGGGCGGCCAAGGGCACCAAGCTTCTAGGCGTCCGCGCGGTGATCGCCGAGAGCTTCGAGCGCATCCACCGCTCGAACCTGGTGGGCATGGGCGTCCTGCCGCTGCAGTTTAAGGTCGACGGCTGGCAGAAGCTGAACCTGACCGGGGAGGAGATCGTCTCCATCCGCGGCCTGAGCGACCTCAGCCCCCGCCGCACCCTGACCGTCGAGCTCTACCGCGCCTCGGACGGCCGCATCGCCCGCTTCCCGGTGATCTGCCGCATCGATACGCCTACCGAGCTGGACTATTTCCGCCAGGGCGGCGTGCTCAACTACGTGCTGCGCAACCTGGCCCGCGGCGACGCGGCGTAGGCCACGTCCTATGTCTTCGAGAGCCCTTCCCCGTCCGGGGAAGGGCTTTTTCACGGCCTCGTGAGGCGCATCGGGCGAAAACTCGGCTATGTCCGGCGCAATGCGAACGGCGACGGTTGCGATTCTGGCTCTGATCTCGGCGGCCCTGGCCGCGCCGGCCTCGGCGCGACCGCCGGTCGTGGTTGAGTTGTTCACCGCCCAGGGCTGCCAGTCCTGCGTCAAATCCGGCGATGTTGTGGCTGGCCTGGCGCAGAAGCCGGGGGTGCTGCCCCTGACCTTCGCCGTCGACTACTGGGACTATCTCGGCTGGGCCGACACCTTCGCCAAGCCGGAATTCTCCGACCGCCAGCGCGACTACATGAAGAAGCTGGCCCTTCGCGAGGTCTACACTCCGCAACTGGTTGTGGATGGCGAAGCCGAGACCGCGGCGGTCTCGGTCGACAAGGTCATGCCCCTGGTCAAGCAGGCCGCCCGCACCCACGCCAAACCGCCTCAGATCGTTTTCGCCAAGGGCAAGGTCCAGATCGGCACCGCGCGGCGGATCAAGGGCGGGGCTGAGGTCTGGCTGGTGCGCTACGACCCCAAGGACCAGCCGGTGATGGTCAAGAGCGGCGACAACCGCGGCCAGACCGTGGTCGAGCACAATGTAGTGCGCGAATTGGTGCGACTCGGCGCCTGGAACGGCCGGCCCAAGGCGTTCCAACTTCCTGATCCCACCGCCGACGGGCTGAGCACGGTGGTGATCGTCCAGGGCGTGCACGGCGGCCGCATCCTGGGCGCTGGGCAGCCGTGAAACTTACCTAAGGTCAAGCGGGTTGACAGGCCTTGGGTTATGAACACTAAGGCCTGCAACTCACACCCTTCTCATTCCCGCGAAGGCGGGGACCCAGGTGCAGCCTGCACGGGCAGGTGAATGGATCTGGATCCCCGCCTTCGCGGGGATGAACGCTGAATGTAAGCCCGGAGTCCTCATGCTTGACGACCTGATCAAGAACAACCGCGCCTGGTCTGCCAAAAAGACCGCGGTCGATCCCGACTTCTTCCGCCGCCTGGAGCGGCAGCAGACCCCCGACTATCTGTGGATCGGCTGCTCTGACAGCCGTGTGCCGGCCAACGAAATCGTCGATCTCGATCCCGGCGAGCTGTTCGTGCACCGCAATGTGGCCAACCTGGCCCCGCCACAGGACGCCAACTACCTATCGGTGCTTCAGTTCGCGGTCGAGGTCCTGAAGATCAAGCACATCATGGTCGTCGGCCACTACGGCTGCGGCGGCATAGCCGCGGCGGTGGACGGCAAGCGGCGCGGCCTGGTGGACCATTGGCTGCATCCGATCCGCGAGACCTATTCCGAGCACCGGCACGAACTGGAGGCTCTGCCCGAGGGCCGCGAGCGGCTGGATCGCCTGTGTGAGCTGAACGTGATCCGCCAGGTGCGCAACGTCGCCTCGGACGTGTTCGTGCAGGACGCCTGGGCGCGCGGGCAGGCCCTTTCCGTGCATGCCTGGGTCTATTCTCTGTCCAACGGCCTGGTCACCGACCTCGGCGTCACCGTCAGCGGGCTGCAGGACCTGGAGGCGCTGGTCGAGGGGTAGGGGTCACTCCCCTTTCACCCGCACCCGTGCAGTGACCGCACGACCCTGGTCGTCGACCACCTGCAAGTGGTAGAAGCCGGCCGCAGCGGGCCGCCAGACCACCTGCCCGCTGGCCTGATCCGCCGGCTGCTCGGCGCCGTCCACGTACCAAGTCAGGCGCTGTCCCGCCGCAGCCAGCACCAGGCCGCGGGATTTCGGCCCCAGGCCGTCGGCCTGCACTACCGCTCCGTCCGGCGGAAAGATCAGCCGCGGCCCGTCGCTGGCCTGCTGCAGCTTCTGCAGGGCCAAGGGCGCCTGTTTCGGGGCGATCGGGTGGGCCGCGCCGTCGGGCGCTGACAGCACGTCGGCGGCGTCGAACAAGAGCGGCAGGGCGGCGTCGCGCCCGGTAAGCCCGCCCCGCGCCCCGCCGTCCGCCCGGCCGGTCCAGGCCACCAGAGCGTAGCCGCCGACGACGCCCGCCGCCACCGCATCGCGGAAGCCGTAGGAGGTGCCGGTCTTGTAGGCCATGTGCGCCGCGCCCTGGGTCAGGGCCGAGGGCGCCCGGCCCTTGGGCGTCGGGGTCTCGCGCAGGATGTCGAGGATCTGGCGCGCGGTTTCGGCCCGCACCAGGCGCATGCCCGCCTGCTTTGGCCGCTGGGTTGCTTCGGCCTCGGTGAAGGCCAGGGGCTTGGCCAGGCCGTCGTCGCCCAGGGCGGCGTAGAGCGTGGCCATGTCGCGCAGGGAGATGCCCTCGCCGCCCAGGGCCAGGGACAGGCCGGGATCGGCGAAGCCGGCCTCGGGGCGCACCAGCTTGACTCCCGTCGCCTCCAGCCGGCTCTGGAACGCCTCCGGCCCGATCCGGTCCAGGGTCTCGACCGCGGGGATGTTCAGCGAATAGTTCAGCGCCTCGCGGGCCGTGACCGGGCCGTGGAACGTGCGGTCGAAATTCTCCGGCTGGTAGTCGGCGAAGCGCTTGGGCTGGTCCTGGATCAAGGTGTCGGGGGCGGCCAGGCCATCGTCGAAGGCGAAGGCGTAGATGAACGGTTTCAGCGCCGAGCCCGGCGAGCGCAGGGCCCGGGTCATGTCGATCCAGCCCCCGGGCCGGTCGCGCCCGGCCGAGGCCACGGCGGCGCGCACGGCGCGGGTCCTGATCTCGACCACGATCAGGGCGGCGGTGGCGTCCGGGCCTTGCGCGGCGGCGGTCCTGGCCGCCAGGGCTTCGAGCCGGGTTTGCAGACTGGCGTCGAGGGTCGAGACCACGCTGGCCTGGCCTCTCGGCGCGGCGCGGGCCAACTCGCCCGAGACCTGCCAGGCCAGGGCCGGGAACGGCGTGCGGCCCGGGACTGGCTCGCCGGCCGCTTCTTCCGCCTCGGCCTGGGTCAGGACGTCATGGTGGGCCAGCAGGGCCAGCACCCGCCGGCGGGCGGCGCGGGCGCCCTCGGGGCGGCGGTCGGGCCGGCGAGCCTCGGGCGCCTGGGGCAAGGCGATCAGCAGGGCCTGCTCACCATCGGTCAGGCTCTCCGGGCCATGGCCGAAATAGGCCAGGGACGCGGCCCGCACACCCTCCAGATTGCCGCCATAGGGCGCCAGGGTCAGGTAGAGGGCCAGGATCTGGCGCTTGGAGAACCGCGCCTCGAGCTGGACCGCACGCGCCATCTCCATAAGTTTCCCGACCACGCTGCGCCGGTGGGGGGTCAAAAGCCGCGCCGTCTGCATGGTCAGGGTCGAGGCGCCGGAGCGGACATGGCCGGTCACCGCCGCCGCGCCCACTGCCCGCACCAGCGACACCGGGTCCACGCCTGGATGGGCGTAGAAGCGGGCGTCCTCCACCGCCACCACCCGCTTCAGGAACCGCGGGTCGGTGCGGTCCAGGTCCGCCCGGATGCGCCAACGCCCGCGCTCCACCGGCAAGGCGCGGAGCCAGCCCCCATCATGGTCGAGAACGACGGCTGAGGACCGCTCCGCTCGCGACAGGTCGGGCGGAAAGGCCAGGTCGAGGGCGAGGAGGGTGGTCTCCAGGCTGAGCAGCGCAATGAGGCCGATGACGAGGCGGCGGATCATGACGCCCACTTCCCTTCCCCCCTTGCGGGGAAAGGAGGGGCCCGCCCGCGCAGCGGGTGGGAGGATGAGGGGTCGCACAGCCCCATCCACCCATGTCCGTCCGCGCCGCCCGTCCCGAAAGGCCGGCGCGACCCCTCATCCTCCCACGGCTTCGCCGCGGGCCCCTCCTTCTCCCGCAAGGGGAGAAGGGTTTGGGCGCCGCGGATCACGGCGACGCCGCCTGGATCGCCACCCGGTCGCCGGCCGAGCGGCCGTAGACCTCGGCGTGGTACATGTCGCGGGCCTCGACGCCTGGCAGATAGAAGGCGCCGGGAGTCACCGCGCGGGCTACATAGGCGACGGTGAAGCCCTTGTCGCCGCCCAGGGTCATGGCCGCCACGTAGCGGTCGTCGCGGGCCTCCTGGGCGCTGGGTGCGTCGATCCTGCCCAGGAAGCGGTAGGGCCCGTTGGTCGAGCCCTTGGAGCCGTTCCCCTCGCCGTCGGCGGGACCGAGCTTGGTCTCGATCTCGAACCCGGCCGGCAGGGGATCGTCCAGCACCAGGGCGGTGGTGCGTGACTGGTGCGACTGGCCCGACAGCTCGACGATCACCCGATCGCCCTGCATCAGCCGTGACAGGTCGGCATGGGCGCCCGAGAGCGTCCAGTAGCTGGCCTCGACGCTGACGCCATGGGCTTCGGCCGGCGGCGAGGCGAGCGGCACGCCGCGGACGGTCACCGTCCGCCAGATCGCCCCGCGCCCGGCGTTGACGAACCGGGCCGAGGCCAGCCGCCCGACCGACCAGCGCGGGGCGCCGGCGGCCGGGGCCATGACGTAGGCGCCCTGGGCCTGGATGCTGGGCTGCCCGGAAACCTTGAGCATGGCGTGGGCCGCCTGCAGCAGCCAGGACTGCTCCTGGGTGTTCAGCCGGTCGGGATCCTTGGTCTCGTTCTCCAGCCGGCCTTGCAGGCTGCGGGCTATGCCGATCTCGCCGGCCTCGTAGGCATAGGCGATGACGCCGGCGAGATCGCGCAGGGGGCTCTGGTACCAGTCGTTGGGATCGCTGTAGCCCAAACTATTGGCCGCCTGCTGCAGGGCGTCGTGGGCGCGGGCCCGATCGCCCATTAGGGCGAGGCCGGCGCCGACCTGAGCCTTGGCCAGGGGCGAGGCCTCGTTCTTCATTTGCACGTCGTGCCACCACCTCAGCCGCGCCAGGTCCCCGCGCCCGGCCTTGGCCAGGACGTAGAGGGCGTAGGCCGAGGCGCGGCTGCGCAGCCGCTCGCTCGCCCGCTTCGAGGCGTCTTCGGTGGCCAGCCACCAGGGCGGATAGGCCATCTGGTAGCCGACCGAGGCGAAGCCCTCGGGGCGGGAGATCTGGCGCATGGCGCCCAACGCCCGCTCATAGGCGGTGTCGGGGATGGCCGCGCCCTGGGCCTTGGCCTCGACCACCAGGTCGGTGGCGTAGGCGCCGAGCCAGGGGTCGGCCTCGCCGTCGCCGACCCGCCAGAGGCCGAAGGCCCCGTCCATGGTCTGGCGATCCAGGAGGCGACCCACCGCGTCGTCCAGGGCGGCGGTGGAGCGACGCATCCGGGGATCACTCGACAGCTCGGCCGCATAGAGCAGCGGATAGGCGGTCGAGGTCAGCTGCTCGGTGCAGCCGTATGGATAGCGGGCCAGGGCCAGGGCGATGGCCCCGGGGTCGAAGCCGCGGAACGGCGAATAGCCGACCTGCATCGTGACGCTGCCGGCCGCCAGGCCCCGCATCATCTCGGGCGAGGGCGTATAGGCCTCGCCAGGCTGCTGCAGGGCGGTGAAGGTCCGGGTGACCGGCCCCCAGCCCAGCCGGGTCTCGATCGGGTAGGTCTTGGTGGTGGTGAAGCCGGGTCCGCTGACGGTGAAGCCGACATTGCTGATCCCGGAGACGCTGGGGGCGCTGATCGGGGCATGCACGGCGATGCGCTGATTGTGGGCCAGCTGGAACAGCTTCTGGAACGGCGCCAGGACGCCGCCGTCGGCGAACAGCCTGGCCAGATAGCCGCCGACGCGGCCCTCCAGGTTGTGCAGCTCCAGCGTGGCGAAGGCCTTATCGCCCGGCGAGAGGAACCGCGGCAGGTTCAGATCGGCCACCACCGGCTGGCGCACGGTCACCGCCTGGGCCGCAGAACCCACCGCCAGGTCGGTCCAGGCCACCGCCATCACTCGAAGCTCGCCGTTGAAGTCGGCGGCCGGCAGGCGCACCACCGCCTTGCCGTCGGCGCCGGTCTCGACGACGCCCGACCACAGGGCGACGGTCTTGATCGGGGTCTTGGTCAGGCCCTCGCCGCCCAGCTCGTCACCGCCGAAATTGACCGCCGCCGGGGCCCCGAGGTTGGGGTCCAAGAGGCGCCCATAGTCGTCGCGATAGTTCAGGGTCAGGGCCCGTTTGCCGAAGTACCACTTCAGGGGGTCGGGCGAATCCTGCTTAGTCAGCCGCAGGATGCCCTCGTCCACTGCGGCTATGGTCAGGTGGGCGCGCTGGCCGAACTTCAGGCCATGCACCGTCACCGGCACCTTGACCTCGGCCTTGGAGTCCAGCTTGGCCGGAACGCCGAGATCCAGGGTCAGCTTCTGGTCCTTCGGGTCCAGAGGCACATAGACCAGACCCATTGCCCGGCGCGGCCGGGGGGTCTTGGCCGGGTCGCGCGGCTGGATCACGCTGACCAGCACATAGGCCCCGCCGCCCCAGGCGGCCGAGGTCTTAAGCCGCACCGTGGCGCCGCCCTCGCCGATGGTGAGGGTCTTCAGATCGATCAGCCGGTCGGTAGCCACGGCCACCTGAGCCTCGCCGGCATAGGGCGGCTTGATGGTCACCTCGACCGTGTCGCCCTGGGCCCAGGTCTTGGTTCCGGCGCTGACGCGGGCGACGTCGGGCGCGTCTTCTGCCTTGGCCGGGGCGCCCCAGCCGGCGGAGAAGCGGATCAGGCTCTTCGAGCCCTTGCCGTTGTCGACCTCCAGCCGGTAGTCGCCCCAGCCCAGGCGTCGGTTCAGGTGTAGCGAGCCGTTGGCCCCGATCGAGACCAGGCCCTTGTCGACCACCGCGTCGCGGCTGGTGCGCCGCCACTGCCAGCGGTCGTTCTGCTGGTACCAGTCGTAGTTCCAGCGCTCAGCGATCAGGGTCCAGCCCACCCCTTGGGCGCCCACGCGGCGGCCCTGGGCATCGACGGCGATCACGTCCAGGCTGACCGGGGCGGCTTCGCCGCTTCCCATTTCGCCCTGATCGACCTTGACCCCGAAATAGAGCGGCAGGGTGCGGATCTTCAGCGACGCGCTCTCGCGCACCGGCCGGCCGCCCGGCTCGAACACCGAGGCGGTGACGGTGGCGGCCAGGGGGACCCGGACGTCGCCGGCCTCGGCGGTCGAAAGGTTCAGCACCGCCGCGCCGGAGCCGTCCGTGACCGTGGTCCCGAGGTCGACCAGCTTCTCGTCAAAGGCGTTCTGCTGGTCGCCCCACTGATAGTCCTTGTACTGCGGGAAAGGGTTGGGGTCGGCGTGCAGCCGGGCCTCGCCCTGGGTCTGCAGGCCCGCGCCCGGCGCGCCGTAGAGGAAACGGGCGCTGACCGGGATCTTCCGCGTCTCGCCGCCGGCGAGGGCGACGCCGGGATTGGCGTTCAGGGTCACGGCCAGGCGCTGGGGCACGAAGTCCTCGACCGAGAAGCTCAAGGCCCCGACCGGCTCTTCGATCCCCTCGGCCATCAGCTCGGCGCTCCAGCGACCGCGCGGCGCGGTGGCCGGCAGGACGATGTCCTGGGCCAAGACGCCGGTAGGGGTGCGCTGGAAGGCGATCTTCTTGAACTCGACGCCCGACGGCCGCTTGACCACCAGATAGCCCTTGCGGCCGTCCACCGCATGGGCCAGCCGATCGCGCACCAGGGCGGTCAGGCGCACGGTCTCGCCGGGGCGATAGATGCCGCGGTCGGCGTAGAGATAGGCGTCGATGTCGGCCTTGGCCTCGCGGCCGGTGAGGTCGGGCGCATTGCGGCCGCCGACGCCCTGGCTCGACAGGTCCACCGGCGAGCGGTCGAGGTCCAGCACCGCGAGGTCGCCGAGCGAGCCGTAGGCCATCACCATCTTGGCCGCCGAGGCGCCGTCGCCCTTCAGAAGCGGGCGGGCGAAACGTACGCGGCCCTGCGCGTCGCTCGTCGCGCTCGCCAGGTCCTCGCCGT
This sequence comes from Phenylobacterium montanum, assembly GCF_018135625.1. Classification (NCBI taxonomy): domain Bacteria; kingdom Pseudomonadati; phylum Pseudomonadota; class Alphaproteobacteria; order Caulobacterales; family Caulobacteraceae; genus Poindextera; species Poindextera montana. The sequence continues at coordinate 4,053,449 of NZ_CP073078.1, read as the reverse complement.
TCTTGGCCACCAGGGCCACGCGCACGCCGGACAGGATCCTGGCCGTCTTCAGCGAGCGGACCACAACGTCCAGGGCTTCGGAGCCGTCATAGGCCGACAGGCCCATGTCGGTGAACATGATCCAGCGGCGCGCCTGGGCCGGCGGGTTGTTGTCGACCGGCCGGCCGTCCTCGTTCTTCAGGTCGCGCCCGCCCGAGGCGTCGCGCGCCTTGATCACATAGCCGCCGGGCTTCATCTCCTTGAGCACTGCGCCGAGCGGGAAGACGGTGGTCACCTTTTGACCCGCCTGGCCCTGGACCTTGACCTCGCCCTTCCAGACCACGCGGCCCTCGCTGTCGGGGCTGTCCTCGCCGTAGTCATAGGCGTACTCGCCTTCGGCGGTGGGGTCGGGGGCGCTGATCTCGCGGCGGACCAGGTTGCGGTCGGGCACGCGCCAGACCTCAATGGCCAGCTTCTGCACGTTCAGGGTTTCGATGCCGACCCCGTCGCTCTCGTCGCGGGGCAGGATCACGCCCGTGCCGGCGAAGCCGACATAAGGCGGTTTGTCGCCGAACACGAAATCGACGTCGGCGTTGGCGGTCAGGGTCTCGCCGGTCTTGGCGGGCAGGCCCTTCAAGAGGGTGACGCGGTGGTCGACCAGGTTCAGCCCGCCGACGCAGAGCTCGTCATTATTGACCTTCACCCCCGGCGGGTGGCCGAGGTCGGGGGAGACCAGCACGAAGTCGGCATAGCTGCGGGTCGGGTCCAGCTGCCGGCTCATCTCGATGCAGCCCTGCGCGTCCGGCCGGCTGGTGTCGATGCGCTGCTTCCAGACGGCGAACCCGTCTGGCTTGGGCGGGGCGGCGCGGGCCGCCGAGGCCGCGCGCGGCTTGCCGAAGAACGGCCACGATAAGCCCTGGTCCGCCGGCGCAGCCTGGCCCGGGGCGGCGCCTGTCGCCAGCCGATGCGTATCCGCCAAATGCATCGTCAGCGCCCCGCCGCCGAAGCCGAGCGCCGCGATCGCCACCGCAGCGGCGATCATCACCCTCCGATCCATGGAAGTCTCCTCCCCCAAATCGGACCCACGCCGAAGGGGAATTCGATGGAAGCTCAGCCTTTGGGGGCGGTCAATTGGGCCGCAGGCGGCGTGACATATATGTCCACAGTGTTGCTGTGGCGCATCAGATTCGGTGCAGACTTGACGGCTCGGAGCAGCTCGGCAGAGGTGTCGTTCATGCCTCCGATGCTCGCCCGAACGGCCCCGATCGTCATGCTCCTATGCTCCAACGTGTTCATGACCACAGCCTGGTACTGGCACCTCAAGTTCGAGGACCGCCCGCTATGGCTGGTGATCGCGGTCAGCTGGGGCATAGCCCTGTTCGAATACTGCCTGGCCGTGCCGGCCAACCGCTGGGGCAGCGCGGTCTATTCCGCGGCCGAACTGAAGGCGATCCAGGAGGTGGTCACCCTGGTCGTGTTCGCAGTGTTCTCGGCGGTCTATCTGGGCCAGAAGCTGTCGCCGATGCAGGGCGCGGGCTTCGCCCTGATCGCCGCCGGCGCCTGGTGCGTGTTCAACGGCGCCGCGAAGGTTTGAGGAGAGCCACGGAACACCTCTCCCATGAGAGAAGGGAATTTAGGCCGCCTCGGGCAGGCGCTGCAGCACCGCACGGGTGCGGCGATAGGGCAGGCCCAGCAGCTTGGCGCGGCCCTCCAGGCTGACGCTGCCGTCCGGGTTCTGGCGCAGGTCGATCACCGTGCGCGGGCCGGCGATCTCGGTCCCGCCGCCCATGGGGGCGTCATAGACCAGACGGACGCGGTTCTCGCTCACCTCGGCCCGCACCCTGGCGCGGCGATCGGTATCGTAGCCGACCAGCTTGCCGCGGGCGTCGACCTGGATCGCCCAGTTGCGCCGCTCGGTGCGGCCGTCGGCGAAGATGCGCAGTTCATCCAGGTGCAGGGCGTCGTGCCCCATCGACCATTGTCCGAAATATTCAAGCCGGACGGTCTGCACCTCGCGGCCGGCGAGGTCGGTGACGACGCCGTCCCCCGACAGGGCGCCGATCAGAATCTGCTTCATGCGGCCCAAGTCTCCCGCTACCAGCTGGCGAAACTGCTTACGAATCCGACGCCTGTCCGATTCGTGTTTGCGCTGGCGGAATAAGTGATAGCCCCTGCGAATCGGTTTTTGGAACGCGGCGGAGCGTCGCGGCCAAGCTGTCGCAGGTCGATTCCGGACAAGCCCAGCCAGCATGGTTCACGCTGCGAAACGGCATTCCCTTTTACGGCGGGCGATCTAGAAAGGTTCCCAACAATCGTTTGGATCGAGACGGAGGGGACGCGGGCCATGGACCAGCGGGTGACCATCGAGATTATTGACGGCGTGGCCGATGTGCGCCTGGTGCGGGCGGACAAGATGAACGCCCTGGACAACGCCATGTTCGACGGCTTGGTCGAGGCCGGCGAAACCCTGAAGCTGAACAAGCAGGTGCGCTGCGTGGTGCTGTCCGGCGAGGGCCGCGCCTTCTGCGCCGGGCTGGACGCCAGCAATTTCGGCCGCATGGCCGGAGGCGGCGGCGGGGGCGAACCGGAGAATGCGACCTCCCGCCTCGGCCCGCGCACCCACGGCATTTCCAACCGCGCTCAATACGCAGTCTGGGTCTGGCGCGAGCTCGAGGTTCCGGTGATCGCGGCGGTGCACGGCTTCGCCTATGGCGGCGGCTTCCAGCTGATGCTGGGCGCCGACATGCGTTACGTGACCCCGGACGCCAGGCTGTCGATCCTGGAGATCAAGTGGGGCCTGGTCCCCGACATGGCCGGCACCCAGCTGATGCGCCACCTGGTGCGCGAGGACCTGGTGCGCGAGCTGACCTACACAGGTCGCATCTTCTCCGGCGCCGAGGCGCAACAGATGGGCTTCGCCACCCGCGTCTGCGACGATCCGCGCGCCGAGGCCCTGAAGGTCGCGCGCGAGATCGCCGGCAAGAGCCCGGACGCGATCCGCGCCGCCAAGCGCATCTACAACGCCGCGAACTACCGCTCGGCCGCCGACGGGCTGATGGACGAATCCATCGAGCAGTCGAGCCTGATCGGTTCGCCCAACCAGGTCGAGGCGGTGAAGGCCAATCTGGAGCAGCGCGCGCCGCGGTTCGCGGACTGAGGTCGCCTCAGTCCGCCGCCTCGATGGCGTCGATGTCGTCGTCGGACAGGCCAAAGTGGTGGCCGATCTCGTGCACCAGCACGTGGCGGACCAGTTCGGCCAGGGTGACGTCGCCGCGCTCGGCCCATTCGTCCAGGATCGGCCGGCGATAGAGGAACACCATCGCCGTCTCGGGCGCCGGGTCCAGCACGGAACGGCGGATCAGGTCGATTCCGCTGTAGAGGCCGGTCAACCCGAACGGGTCCTCTATGCCGAGCCCGGCCAGCACCTCCTCCTCTGCGAAGTCCTCGATACGAAAGGCCACCTCGCCGGTCAGGCGGCGCACCTCGGCCGGGAGTTCATCGAAGGCGATCTGGGCGATGGCGGCCAGGTCGTCGAGCGACGGCGCGAGCAGAGGCGCGGCCTCACTCATCTGGCATCAGGATGTGCGGCGCCTCGGGCGGGCGGACTTCGAACAGGCCGATGTCCAGCGCCTTTTGTGGCTTGGCTGCGCGCATGGGGCGCTCCATCCGCTCGAGCAAGGCGGCGTTGCGCTCGGCCGGGGGCGGCTCGGCCGCGACCTCGGGCGCGATCCGCCAATAGCTGATCGACAACCGCCAGACCGTCTTGGGGCGGCTGCGCGGAGTCGGCCAGCGGCGGCCGTCGCGATAGACCGGCTTCAAGGGCAGAGCGCCCCGTCCCGGCGGCGGGGGCGGCGCATCGACCACCTCGCGCAGCAGGCAATAGCGGTCCTCGGGCGGGACGCCGCCCGCCCCGTCTTCCTCGATATGGCCCTTGAAAGCGGCCAGGGCCGCCTCGCGGGTGTCGAAGGCCGGGCCGACCATTTCCTGGGCGAATTTGACGCCGCTGTGCGCCAGGGCCTGAGCCTCGGCGGCCCGCGCGGCGCGGCCCAGAGGTCGCGACAGGGCGGCCTCGGCGTTGCGGGCGACGGGATAGAGTACGGCGGTCATCGAGGTCTATTCTGGCTGCTTGGCGCGGCGGAGTCGAACCCCAACCTAGATGTCTGGGGTGAAGGAAAGGCGCCGCAACAAGCCGCTCCCCATCGGCCTGCGCAACGGTCTATGCTGACGCTGATGATTCTGAGGCTATCGACGCCCCCGCTCGGCCCACGGAGCGGCCGAGGCTGATGGCGGCGACCGACCTGATCATGGCGGCGCTGTTCGGGTCTGTGTGCCTGGCCATAGGCGCGACCCTCTGGGCGCTCTATGTCAGCCGCAGAGCCGGCGGCCAGGTCGCCGAATACCGCTCGAGGCTCGACCGGCTGGAGGGCCTGGCCGACGCCACCCAGGCCTCGGCCGAGGCCTTCGACAGCGCCATGATCACCATCGAGGGGGGCGTGGCCAAGCTGGCCTGGGGCGGCGACACCCTGAGCCTGTGCGCCGAGGTGCTGGGCCTGCCCGAGGCCGAGCTCATGGTTTCGCCGGCCCAGGTGATCGACGCCCTGCTGGCCGCCGATCCCGGCCAGCGCAGGCGGCTGGGCGCCCTGATCGAGGCGGGCGAAGCCTGCGCCTTCCAGGTGCGCGGGCCCAAGGGCATGGTTTCGGTGGATGGCCGCTCGGCCGGCGCCTGCGCCTGGCTCAAGCTGCAGCCCATCCTGGCGGCCGAGGGCGGGCTGCCGCCGGCCGCCCGCTTCGCCGTGCTCCTGGATGCCCTGCCGGAACCCGCCTGGGTCTGCTCGGCAGGCGGCGCCCTGGTCTGGGCCAACCAGGCCTGGCTGGACGCCACCGAAGCCGCCTCGCTCGAGGACGCCATCACCCGCAAGCTGGTGTTCGACCGCGCCGCCGTGGGCCTGGTCAGCGAAGCCGCCGCCGCCGGCGAGCCGCGCCAAATCCTCCGCTGGGCGCCGGTCAAGGGCCAGCGTCGCGCCTTCCGCATCACCGCCCAGCCGCTCGAGGGCGGCGACATCGGCGTCTGGGCCCAGGACGTCACCGAGGCCGAGGACACCCGCGAAGCCCTCAAGCGCCACGTCGAGGCGCACGACGAGACCCTGAACCATCTGGGGGATGCGGTGGCGATCTTCTCCGCCGCCAAGCGCCTCCTGTTCCACAACACCGCCTTCGCCCAGCTCTGGGGCCTGGAGCCGGCCTGGCTGGCCGAGGGGCCGAGCCACGCGGAGGTGCTGGACCGCCTGCGCCAGCGCCGCCGCCTGCCCGAGACCGCCGACTACAGCCGCTGGAAAACCGGCGAGCTAGCCTGGTACGAAACCCTGGGCCCCGCGCCGGACGACCTATGGACCCTGCCGGACGGGCGCACCCTGCGCGTCGTACGCCAGCCGCACCCGCTGGGCGGCCTGCTCCTGCTGTTTTCCGACATCACCGGCGAGCTTCGCCTGAAGGCGCAGTACAACGGGCTGATCCAGGTGCAGCAGGCGACCCTGGACAAGCTGTCGGACGCGGTGGCCGTGTTCGGCTCTGACGGGCGCCTGCGCCTGCACAACGAGGCCTTCGCCAAGTTCTGGAACGTGACCTCGGCCCAGATCGAGACCGCCGCCGACTTCGACGGCGTGGTCGAGCTATCCATGCCGCGGCTGCACGACCAGCAGTTCTGGCGCGAGCTGAAGGGCCGGGTGACAGATCCCGACCCCCGCGCCCGTTTCGCCATTTCCGGCGAGGCCAAGACCTCGGACGACCGCATCGTCTCCTACCAGTCGCGGCCCCTGCCGGACGGGGCGACCCTGGTGGCCTTCGCCGACATCACCGACACCCGCCGGCTGGAGCGGGCGGTGGCCGACCGCTCGGCGGCCCTTGCCGAAGCCGAACGGCTGAAACGCGATTTCGTCGGCAATGTCTCCTACGAGCTGCGCACCCCGCTGACCACCATCCTCGGCTATTCCGAGCTTCTGGACCGCGCCGGAGATGCGCTGCCCGAGCGGGCGCGTGGCCATGTGGCCGCGGTGCGCTCGGCCGCCAACCAGCTGGCAGGCTCGATCGACGACGTGCTGGACATCGCCCAGATCGACGCCGGCGAGATGGCGCTGGAGCTGGGCGACGTGCGCATCCCGGAACTGCTGGCCGAGGCCGAGGCCCGCTGGGCGCGGCAGGCGGCCGATGTCGGGGTCTCGATCACCGTCGCCTGCGAGAAGGACATCGGCCTGATCCGCGCCGACAACCGCCGCCTCGGCCAGATCCTGGATCACCTGGTCGAAAACGCCATCGACCAGACCCCGCCCGGCGGCAAGGTGGCGCTGAGCGCGCGCCGAGCCCACGGCGAGGTGCAGATCCAGGTCTCGGACACCGGCCGCGGCATTCCTTTCCACGTCCAGGCGCACATCTTCGACCGCTTCGTCGGCCGCGAGCGCGGCGGGCCTGGTCTGGGCCTGGCCCTGGTCAAGGCGCTGATCGAACTGCATGGCGGCTGGGTGGCGCTGGAGAGCGAGCCGGGGGCCGGCGCCACCTTCACCTGCCACCTGCCGGAGACCGCCTATGAGGCGGCGGCGGGGCAGGCGGAATTGTTCTGAGAACCCTGAAAAGCCCTAAGGCTCGCGGACCGAAGCCGCTGGAGTCCAGACCGTGTAGGTGCGGTTGGTGAAGATGGCTTCCAGGATCCCCCGCGCCACGCCTGCCAGCGAGATCGCGGCCATGGCCATGAACCGGGCGGGGCCGAAATTAAACGCCACCCCGAGGGCGAACAGGGCCACGCAGGCCACGACCAGGCCCGCGGTGACGATCGGCCCCAGCCACAGTCCGATCAAGCCGAGGGCCGACAGGCCCGCCAGCAACGCCGTGAATGGCGTCATCCACTTCAGCACCCGGTGCGAGATGTATCCGTACAACTGCGACGGCGGCAACCGGCGGAGGCGTGGCCAAAGGGTGCGGTGCACGTTCCAGGCCTGGCAGGCGATCCGCGCCTTGCGCCGGAATTCCTCCCGCCATTTCGAGGCGCCGCGTTCGTGGACGGTGACGTCTGGAGCCGAGATCACCCGTCGGCCGGTGGTGACCGCGGTGAGCGAGACATAGAGGTCGTCGATCAGGTGGTTCGGCGCGTTCTCATAGGCGGCGCGGTCGATCATGAACAGGGCGCCGTCGACTCCCATCAGCCCGATCGTACGGCTTTCCAGTTCCTTGATCGTCTCTTCCAGCGACCAGTAGACCGCTCCCGCCACGGCGATGCCGGAGTCGTCCTCGCCCACATAGCGCAGCCGGGCGGAGACGCAGCAGACATTGGGGTCCTTGAAGGACTCGGCCAGGCGGATCAGGGAATCGACGGGCGTCTCGACATTGGCGTCGGTGAAGGCCAGCAGGGGCGCTTCGGTCTGGGCCACCAGAAGATTCAGCCCCGCGGTCTTGCCCGCGCGGGCGGTTGAGACGGTCAGGTGGATGCGGTCGGCATAAGGTTGCAGCAGTTCGGCCGTGCGGTCCTGGGCGCCGTCGACATAGACGTAGATTTCGGCCGGGCCATAGGCGCGCGCCATGGCCAGCAGGCTCTCGATCTTGGCGACGATCACCTTCTCCTCATTGAAGGCCGACATGCAGACCGCCAGCGGCGGGCGCGTCCAGGTGATGGCGCGAGGATTGGCCGACGGCCGCGTCATCAGGATCAGCGACAGCGGGTAGAGGGTGTAGGGCCAGGCGGCCAGCACCATGAACAAGAGAAAGGCGCCGAGCAGGATCGCCATCAACCGCCCCTCTTCCGGCGCCTCGGGCCGCGACCGAACAGTCGCCCTGACAGCGCTGCCCGATCAGGCCTTTCCTCATCCTGCATCACTTGAGGCGTCATCGCGTCTGAATCGGCTGCCAGCGTTGGTAGGTGCGTCCGCGCCAGGCGTCGTACACGCCAAGTCCGGCGGCGCATATGGCCCGCACGGTCTCGTAGGCATGGCTCAGCCCCGGCGCCTGGATCTTGGAGCTGAGCCAGAAGATCGCCGCCGCCGCCAGGCAGAGCACGAGCGCTGCGACAACATTCCAGGCCATGGCGATGAAGATCAGGCTGAACAGGATGCACAGCGACCCCGTCGCGGCGCCATACCACCTGAGGAACCGGTGCGAGATGTACTTGTAGCGGTTCATCAGGCTCATCCGCGCGAGCTGCGGGCTGAGATAGCGATGGCTGGAATAGGCGCGGCAGGCGATGCGCCGCTTACGCCGGAACTCGTCCTCGCTGGCCACGGCCGAGCGCTCGTAGGCGACCACGTCCTGAACGCTGATGATGCGCAGGCCCGCGAACAGCACGGACATGGAGACAATGAAGTCGTCCAGGAGATGCGTCGGCACCTCCGGATAATAGGCCAGCCGGCTGGCGAAGATCGAGCCGTCGGCGCCCATGGTCGAACCAGTGCGGGCCTCGCGCTTCTTGATCAGCTCCTCCAGCCGCCAATAGGCGGAATTGGTGCCCGCCGTCGCGCTCTCTTCGGGGTTGGTGTAGATCAGCGTGCCGCAGACGCAGCCGACCTCGGGGTCCAGGAAATAGCGCAGCATACGCGGGATCGAATCCGGTTCGACCATCACGTTGGCGTCGGTGAAGATCATCACCTCGGTCTTTGCGGCCGCTGCGAGCCGCGCCATGCCGGCCGCCTTGCCGGTGCGCTCCTCGGCGGCGGTGACCTCGATCAGGTCCGGGTGCGCCCGCAGCAGCTCGAGCGTGTTGTCTGTGCTGAGATCGACATAGCAGGCGAACTTGATGTCGGGCGCCACGGCGCGGATCGCTCGGAGATTCTCGAGCTTGGCCGGAATCGAGGCGGCTTCGTTGTAAGCGCAGAACACCAGGGTCGCAGACGGCGTGGGCTTGGACGAATCGGGCTTGATCGGCTTGCGGGGCAACAGCAGCAGGGACATCGGATAGAAGACGTAGGGTTGCAGAAACAGCAACCCAAAGGCAATGGCCAGCCCAAAGAACACCATCATCATGCGGTCTTTCCCCGCGTCCCGCTCGGACACCATCGCGTCAGAAGGACTGTCTATATCCTTCGGACGAAATCAATCCCATTCAGCCAAGCGAAATCGCGCTCCCGATCGGTGCGCGCCGGCCTCGGCGGGAAGCCAGCACAAACGGCCTCCGGCGCGCTCATTCGACCGGCGAAAGCGTCACCAGCACGCCGAAATGGTCCGATCCTGTCCGCGGCCCTCGCCTCACCGACACGGTGCGCCATCCCCGGCCGGCATAGACCTGATCGATGGGCAGAAGCGGCGCCGGGATCAGGGGCGCCGTCCGTGTCGGCAGCCGATTCGGCCAGGTGGCGAGGCCGTGAGTGCGGCGAACCAGGCCGGCCTGGCGATCGAACCGGCGCAGGGCGAAGGACCAGGGCGTCAGGTTGAAGTCGCCGCCGAGGACCGCGTGGTCCTGGTCCAGAGTCTTCAGGACGGCCACGAGGCGCGGGATCTGGGTCCGTTGCAGGTCGCCGGTCCAGGGGTGGGCCAGCTTGCTCGAGACGACGTCGAAAAGCGGCAGCCCCGGAGCGTCGATCTGGGCCCGCACCATGGCCAGCCGATCCCAGTCCGGCGCCTTCCAGCCACCCTGGTGGAACGACCAGGCGCTGATGGGCAGGCGGGAGACGATGGCCAGCGAACACCAGCGATTGGCCAGGGTGCAGTCTGCGTGAAAGGGATAGGCCCGCTCCAGGTCGCGGGCCACAAGCCGGGCCCGGGGATTGTTGAGTTCCTGCAGCAGGATGATGTCGGCGCCGCTTCCGGCCAGGGCGGCGGCTGTTGCGTGCGGGTCCTGGTTGGCTTCCCAGACATTCTGGGTCAGCACCGTGACGCTGGGACCCGGGCGAGGCGCTGCATCCAGGGACTGCAGCCACTCCGGCGCGGCCCGCGCGCCGGCGCCCAGAGCCCCGGCCAGGCCGAGCACGGCCAGCGCCCTGGCCCCTGGGAGTCCAGGCGTCAGCCAGCCGATCGCCACCGCCGCGATCCCGCCCAGGGCGAACAGCGGCGTTACGTGGTTCAACAGGTCGAGGAACCGGCTCCAGGCGCCAGCGGCCGACAGTAGTCCCATCAGGCTGAGGCCGGCGGCGACGCCGGCGACGAAACTCAGGGCGAGGCCCGGCGTCGAGCGAGCATGCAGAAGCCCGGGATCCTGATCTGGCTTTGGCATTCTCGGTCTGTTCGCACTCGACTTGGCGTCGCCCGGGCCGGGCTCTAGCACGAAGCGGTGGGCGACTTCTTTCACCTGCCCGATAATTGTCCGCCAGGGCGAGCTTTTGTTATTTGTTCGGCGCCAATCTTGCTCTTCGCCGCTATCATGCCGTGCGAGCTTTGCCGTGCGCCTCGCGGCGCGCACAGGGGTTCGAGCGTCAGAACGACGACCGATGTTCAGGAGCTGAAGACATAAAACTCTGGCCCTTCCGCACCCAGCCCAAGGTCGAGGCCCCGCCGGCGGCGAGCACCGGCGGACGGCTGGTCTATGCCGTGGGCGACATTCACGGGCGGCTCGACCTGCTGCAGCGCCTGCTTACGGCGATCAGCGCCGACGCGGTGCAGACGCACAGCAATGAGCGCCCGCTCGTAGTGTTCCTTGGCGACTACATCGACCGCGGCGCCGAGTCCCGCGGGGTGATCGACCAGATCCTGACCCTGCGCCGCCAGGGCCGGTTCGAGGTGCGCTGCCTGAAAGGCAACCACGAACAGGCGCTTCTGCAGTTCCTCGAAGACCCGGGCTTCGGCCCGGCCTGGGTCGGTCACGGCGGCGGCCCCACCCTGATGTCGTACGGTATCGCCCCGCCCCAGATGCGCTCGGACGAAGAGGGCTGGGAAGCCACCCGCCTGGCGTTCCGCGCAGCCTTGCCGCCCCACCATCTGGCGTTCTTCGAGACTCTGGAGCTGTCGCTGGTGGTTGGCGATTACCTGTTCGTCCACGCCGGCGTCCGCCCGGGCGTGCCCCTGACCGACCAGGCCGAACAAGACTTGCTCTGGATCCGCGGTGACTTCCTCAACGACCCGGGCGGGTTCGAAAAGATGATCGTGCATGGCCATACGCCGGTGGACCGGCCCTATATCGGCCGCTCGCGGATCGCCGTCGACACTGGCGCCTACGCCACCGGCCTGCTGTCGGCGGCGCGGCTGGTTGGTCGGGAGCGGGACTTCCTGGAAGCGCGCGCGGCCTAGGCCGTAGCGCGACCTCCGATCAAGACACTGATTCCAGGCGTTTTTGCTGAAGCTTGTTCAGGTGTACCGGGTTCAGACCGCCTTTGCGGGGAAGCGTTGCTTGTGTGATCGCACTCAGATCTGCGACCACAGTTTAGATTTCAGATGTGGACAATGCGTCGCAGGACCTGATTTTGCTTGATTTGCGGTTCGCCTCATGCGCGAATCCCAAAACGGGACGAGGAGGCTGGCGTCGGGGCCGGCCCGGGAGACGCATATGGATTGGGTTCGCTCGCCGATCTGGCGTTGGGAGCGGTTTGCAGCGCTCTCGCTGAATCTTCTACTTTGGATGGACATTGTCCGATTCGTCACACTTGTGACGCGAGCACGCATCTGAACGCGAATGTTGCGGCTTGGTTCCGCGAAAACTCAAAAATATTTCTTTTTTGCATGGGCTTAGCAACTCCCTGAATTTTCAGGGCTGAGGCATGGCGCCCCCGAAGGTCAAGTTCGCGCCGGGCTAGATTCTGGTTGACCGGCGCTCGCCGATCCTGGCTTTTTCGATCCAGTTCGCGCTGTTGCGATGCAACATGAGGACGACTGGGAGGCTCTGCTTGTCGCAGATCGGTTCGACCGAGGTAAGACCGACGCCCTTTCCCGCCGCGGAGGCGGCTGGCGCTTCGACCACCCTGGACCTGGAATTCCTGATCAATCTCGTCCTCGCCTCGGCGCTGCTGGTGTTCTTTGCGCCGCTGATGCTGGGGGTCGCCGCCGCCGTGTTCCTACAGGACGGTGGACCAGTCATTTTCGCTCACAGGCGCGTGGGTAGGGGCGGGCGCATGTTCCCCTGCCTCAAGTTCCGCAGCATGGCCAGCGACGCCCAGGAACGCCTGCAACACCTTCTGGACAGCGACCCGGCGGCGAGGGCCGAGTGGGAGCGAGATCACAAGCTAAGGAATGATCCGCGGATCACCCGCCTAGGCGAGGTGCTTCGCCGCTCCAGCCTCGATGAACTGCCGCAGTTGTTCAACGTCATGAGAGGCGAGATGAGCTTGGTCGGTCCGCGGCCGATCGTGGAGGCCGAGGCGCGCCGCTATGGCCGCCGCGTTCGCGAATACTGCTCGGTGCGGCCGGGCATCACCGGCCTGTGGCAGGTGAGCGGGCGCAACGACACCTCGTATCGCCGGCGCATCGCCATCGACGTGGTCTATTCGCGCCGCAAGTCGGTGCTGCTGGACGCCCGCATCCTGGTGATGACCGTTCCGGCAGTGCTGCTGCGTCGTGGCTCCTACTGAAGCGCCAGACGACACAGATATCGTGCGCCGGGCCCGATACTTGCAGCCGCCGAGGCGATCGGCCATAGCCGCCATGCTTGTCGCGCGGAGCCACCCATGACCACGATCGATCGTCAGTCGCCTTCCGCCCGGACGGCGGTCGCGCCGCGCTTCGACGACGTACGCCGCTGGGCGTTTGAGCGCGCTCTGCCCTTCTGGTCCACTGTCGGGCGTGATGGCGATCAAGGTTTCGTCGAGCACCTCACCCTGGAAGGCGTTCCGGCTGACGTGGGCTACAAGCGCCTGAGGGTTCAGGCCCGGCAGATCTATGTGTACAGCCACGCCTCGATGCTGGGCTATGCCGACGGGCTCGTGGCCGCCGAGAACGGCTGGCGGTTCATGCTGCGTCACGGCTGGCTCGCCGACGGGGGCTGGGCGCGCCGGCTGGGCCGCGAAGGCGGCGTGGTCGATCCCACGGTCGACCTCTACGACCAGGCTTTCGCCCTGTTCGCCATCGCCTGGTGGGTCCGCGCCAGCGGCGATGTGGCGGCGATCGGGTGGGCCGACCGCACCCTCGCCGCGATCGACGCCCATCTGGCCCGTTCAGACGGCCGCGGCTGGCACGCCGAAGCGCCGCATCCCGCCGAGGCGGTGCAGAACCCGCACATGCACATGGTCGAGGCGCTGCTGGCGCTCTACGAGACCACCGGCGCCGAGCGCTTCGCCGCCAAGGCCATCGAGATCGCCGACCTGATGCGGTCCACCTTCTTTGACGCCAAGACCTCGACCCTGGCGGAATATTTCGACCAGAACTGGCGCCGTCAGCCGGGCGAGCGCGGGCGGATCATCGAGCCCGGCCACCAGTTCGAATGGGCCTGGATCCTGCGCCACCTCACCCGGTTGACCGGCGCAGACTTCGCCGACACCGCGCACGGCCTGTTCGCCTTCGCCGAGGCGCATGGCGTCGATCCGGCGAGCGGCCTGACCTGGGATGGGGTGCTGGACGATGGCTCGCCGTGCGACCGCACCAGCCGTTCCTGGCCGCAGACCGAGGCGCTGAAGGCCCACCTGGCCGAGATCGAGTTCAACGGCCGGCCGCTCGACGGTCGCCCGGCCCGGATCGTCGCCAATCTGCTGGACCGCTTCCTGGACAGGCCGGTCCCCGGGGCCTGGGTCGATCACCTCGACGAGCGGGGCGCGGTGATCACCGACAAGGTGCCGGCCAGCACCCTCTACCATGTGTTCCTGGCGTTCAGCGAACTGCTGCGGCTCGAGCCGACCCTGAACGCCCAGCTCAACCAAACCGCCTGACGGAGATATCGCGACGATGAAGGTTCTGGTCACCGGCTCGACCGGGGTGGTCGGCTATGGCGTGCGCGAGGCGGCGAAGGACCGCAGCGATCTGGCGTGCGTCTACCAGCGGCGCGAGGACTGCGACCTGATGGATTTCGCCGCCACCAAGGCCTACCTGGCCGAGGTCAGGCCCGACGCGGTGATCCATCTGGCCGCGCGGGTCTATGGCATCCAGGGCAACCTGAACAACAAGGGCCTGTCCTATTTCGAAAACTGCATGATCAACACCCATGTGGTCGAGGCCGCGCGCCTGGCCGGGGTGAAGCGGTTCGTGGCCATGGGCACCGGCGCGGTCTATCCGGAGCTGGCCGGCGGCGCCCCCCTGTCGGAGAACGACATCTGGAGCGGTCCGCCGCATGGCTCGGAGGACAGCTACGCCCACGCCAAGCGCGGCATGCTGGCCCAGCTGGACGCCTATCGCACGCAGTACGGCTTCGATTCCGCGTTCTGCGTCTCGTGCAACATCTTCGGCCCGCACGACCGTTTCAACATCGCCGAGGGCCACGTGACCCCCTCGCTGATCGCCAAGTTCGAGGAAGCCAAGCGCACCGGCGGCAAGGTCTCGATCTGGGGGAACGGCAGCGCGGTGCGCGACTTCCTGTTCTCCTACGACTGCGGCGGGGCGATCCTGGCGGTGCTGGACAGCGGCATCCAGGGGCCGGTCAATTTCGGCATGGGCGAGCACGTCGCCATCCGAACCATCGTCGAGGGACTGGCCGAGATCTACGGCTTCGGCCCCGAGCGGCTGGATTGGGACGCCTCCAAGCCCAATGGCCAGGCCAAGCGCGTCTATGACCTGACCCGGCTGAACACCACTGGCTTCAAGCCTAAATACACCCTGGCCGAGGGCCTGAAGATCACCGCCGACTGGTACGCCGCCAATCGCGAGCACGCCCGGACCTGAGACCGGTTCGCAGCTGGCGCCGATCTTGCGGCGCCGACTGAGCAGATCGCAGGCTTCCCGCTTTCGCGGCGGGTTTACTACCGGTCGGCGCTTGTTCGTCTCAGTTAGTCTTTGTAAAAGTCCAGCCGCTATACCGACCGCAACCCAGGTCGCAAAGTCGTTAACGAGAGTGCAGGAAATCTAGATGACCAAGCGCGCCCTGATCACCGGTATTACCGGTATGGTGGGATCCCATCTGGCCGACTATCTTCTGGAACACACCGACTGGGAAATCTGGGGCATGACGCGCTGGCGCAGCCCCATGGACAATATCCGCCACCTGATCCCGCGCATCAACGACAAGGACCGTGTATTCCTGATCCACGGAGACTTGCGCGACAGCGCCTCGCTGTTGCAGGTGATGGATGAGGTCCGTCCGGACTATGTATTCCACCTGGCGGCCCAGAGCTTCCCGCGCACCAGCTTCGACGCGCCGATCGAGACCTATGACACCAACATCCTGGGCACCAGCCGCCTCCTGGAAGCGGTGCGCAAAACCGGGATCGATCCCTGGATCCACGTCTGTTCGTCCTCGGAAGTTTTCGGCCGGGTGCCGAAGGAGAAGGTTCCGATCAACGAGGAGGTCTCGTTCCACCCGGCCTCGCCCTACGCCATCTCCAAGACCGGCACCGACCTGGTGGGCCGCTTCTACGCCGAGGCCTATGGGCTGAAGACCCTGACCACCCGCATGTTCACCCACACCGGCCCGCGCCGGGGGGACGTGTTCGCCGAGTCGACCTTCGCCAAGCAGATCGCCCTGATCGAGCACAATCTGTCCGAGCCGGTGGTGATGGTCGGCAATCTGGATTCGCTTCGGACCTTCGCCGACGTGCGCGATGCGGTGCGCGCCTACTACATGCTGCTGACCCACAATCCGCAGGCCGGCGAGTACTACAACATCGGCGGCGACCACGTGGCCACGGTGCGGGCGATGCTGGACACGCTGTTGTCCTATTCGACCGTCTCCAACATCCGCGTCGAGGTCGATCCGGCGCGGCTGCGCCCGATCGACGCCGACCTGCAGGTGCCCGACACCAGGAAGTTCCGCGATCACACCGGATGGGCGCCTGAGATCTCGTTCGAAAAGACCATGCACGATCTTCTGGACTATTGGCGCGATCGGGTCGGGCGCGAAGGCGCCTTCCTGAAACGCTGAGACCTGAAGAAACGCTGCAAAGGGCAGGCTAGATGATCACCACCAGGACGCCGCTGCGGGTCAGCTTCTTTGGGGGCGGCACCGACTATCCGGAATACTACGAGAACCACGCCGCCGCCGTCCTCGGCACGGCGATCGACAAGTACGTGCACATCAGCGCCGTGCCGCTGGAGCGGTTCATGGGCTACGGCTTTCGCCTGTCCTATCGGATCATCGAAGAGGTGCAGGAGATCGACGAGATCGAGCACCCGGTGTTCCGTGAGGTGTTCCGCATGCTGGGCCTGGAGCGCGGCTGGAACATCGGTGTCCTGACCAGCCTGCCCAGCCGCTCGGGCCTGGGTTCGTCGTCCAGTTTCACCGTGGGCCTTCTGAAGCTGATCGGGCACCTGAAGAACATCAGCTATACCCGCTACGATCTGGCCCAGACCGCAATCCACGTCGAGCGCGAGATCCTGAAAGAGAATGTCGGAGTCCAGGACCAGTTGCACGCCACCTTCGGCAGCCTGAACCGCTACGATTTCGACGGCCAGCAGTACCGCATCACCCCAGTCCGCCTGAGGGCTGACGTGCGCGATGCGATCAACGAGTCCATGTACCTGGTGCACACCGGCATCGCCCGCTTCGCCTCCGAGACGGTGAAGGAGCAGATCGAGAACACCAAGTCGGGCAAGATCGAAAAGTCGCTGGACCATCTCTATACGATGGTCGGCCAGGGCCAGAGCCTCCTGGAAAGCCAGCGCGGCGACCATGTGCTGAAGGACCTGGGCGGCATGCTGCACGACGCCTGGTCGACCAAGCGCAGCCTGTCCAAGACCGTCTCCACCCCGCTGATCGACGAGCTCTATGACGCCGCCCTCGCGGCCGGTGCGCTCGGCGGCAAGCTCTGCGGCGCCGGCGGCGGCGGGTTCCTTCTGCTGCTGATCCCGCCTGAGCGCCGCGACGCGGTGGCCGCGGCGCTCGGCGAGCGCCAGCTGATCCCGATCCGCATGGACGATTCCGGCTCGACCCTGATCGCCAGTTAGGGCCGAATGGCGGGGATGGATTCACCCGCCCCCACCACCAAGGACCTCTTGACCGAAGCCGCCGCTGCGGAATTCCGCGAGCGCGGCTTCCAGGGCACCGACAGCAACAAGATCGCCCGCCGGGCTGGCTTTGCGCCCCAGACCTTCTATCGCTGGTTCAAGGACAAGACCGAGGTCTTCGTCGCCGTCTATCGCCTGTGGGAGGACGAGGAACGCCGCTTCATCGGCGAACTCGTGCGCCAGGGCGCCGGCGAGGCGGCGATCGTCGAGGCGGCGGTGAAACATCACCGCGACTACCTCCATTTCCGCCGCAGCCTGCGCCGCCTGTCTCTGGAAGACCCCGAGGTGCGCCAGGCCCGCGCCCAGAGCCGCCTGCGCCAGGTCGAGCGCCTGCACCGCCATTCCGGGTCCGGACTGACCCGCGAGGAGATCGCTGTGCGGCTGCTCGAACTGGAACGCCTCAGCGACGCCCTGGCCGAGGGGGAGCTGGCCGACATGGGCCTGGACGAGGCGGCGGCGCGGCGGCGGCTGGTGGAGATATTGGCGGAGATGCGTTAACCGCCCCTCAAGCGCTCCAGCGCTGCTCTTCGACAGCCTCTTCCAGCGCCGCTTCCCACTCCGAAACAGGACCGGCGGCCTCGCCCTTGAAGCGGGCGATGGAGGCGGTCAGCCCGCCGGCTTCGCTGGCCAGGGCCTGGCTGGCGGCGTTGGCCTCAGCGACCATGCTGGCGTTGTTCTGGGTGATCTCGTCGATCTGGCGCACCGCCTGGTGGATGGCGGCGATGGACTGGGCCTGGGCGCCCGAGGACTGGGCGATGCCGGCCACCAGCTCGCTGACGTGGCCGACGCGCTGGACCACGTCGTCCAGCAGCTCGCCGGCGCCATGCACGTGGGCGCCGCCATTGGCGACCTCGTCATTGGCGGTGGTGGCCAGGTCGCTGATCTCGCGCGCGGCGGCGGCGGTGCGCTGGGCGAGCGCCCGCACCTCCTGCGCCACCACGGCGAAGCCCTTGCCGGACTCGCCGGCCCGCGCCGCCTCGACCCCGGCGTTCAGGGCCAGCATGTTGGTCTGGAAGGCGATGTCGTTGATGACTTCGCTGATGCGGCTGATGTGGCTGGAGCTGGCCTCGATGCGCACCATGGTCTCGCTGGCGAGGCGCATCACGGCGCTGGAGCGTTCCACGGCCGCCTTGGCCAGGTCTGCGACCTCCAGGACCTCGACGGCGCTGCCGCGGGTGCGGCCGACCTCGTCCTGCAGCTCGGCCAGCGAGCCGGCGGAATGGCGGACCGACACCGCCTGCTGGTCAGTGCGGGAAGCCAGCTGCTCGGCGGCGCGGGACAGCTCCATGGCGCCCTCGCCCACCGCCTTGGTGGCCTCGAGGATGGAGTCCATCACCCGGCCCAGCGCCTCCATCGAGGCGTTGAAGTCCACCCGCACCTGGTCGACCCGGTCCGGGAAATGGGCGTGCAGGCGGATGGAAAGGTCGCCGATCGCCAGCCGCTCCAGGGCGTCGCCCAAGCAGCCGATGATCATGTCGCGCTCCTGGCCGGAGCGTTCGGCCTCAATGGAGCGGGATTCCAGTTCGGCCTGATAGCACTTGATCTCGTGCTCGTGGGCGCTGTTCAGGCTGAGGCCGCCGTGGGCGGCCTGGCGCAGCTCGTCGATGGTGCGGGCCAGCTCGCCGACGTCGTCGGCGCGACCCATAAGGTCCAGGGGCTGAGGCGCGGTCTGCTCGGATTGGGCGAAGCGCGACAGCCGGCGCATGGGCGAGAGGGCGAAATGGCGGCCGGCGGCGAACAGGGCAAGGCCGGCGGCCGCTGCGCCGAGACCTTCGGCGACCGGAAGCCAATGCGCGCACGCCGCGCCGAAGCCCGCGGCCGCAAGGACGGCGGCGGCGGCGACGGTGCGGCTAGAGCGCCAGCGCAGCCCCTTCAGCAAAGCCAATCTCGGTACGAGCTCCTACCCTCGGTCGGAGCATTGTCCTCAGCAGCCATTAACGATGAGAAAATCGCCGACGCCGGGCGCTCAGCCTGCGACAAGTTGTCAAGCTGGCGGGCTGATCAGGTGACCGCGGCGACCTGTTTGAAGCGCTCTTCGCGCCATTCCTCACGCTGCATCACCTGCACCAGGTGCTCGACCGCGTCCCAGATGTCGAGGAAGCGCACATAGAGCGGGGTCAGGCCGAAGCGCAGCACTTGCGGCGCGCGATAGTCGGGGATCACCCCGCGGGCGATCAGGGCCTGGACGATGGCGTAGCCTTCCGGATGGGTCCAGCTGAGCTGGCTGCCGCGCTCGGCCGGATTGCGCGGGCTGACCAGGGAAAAGCCCAGGCCGGCGCAACGCGCATCCATCAGGGCGATGAAGAGCTCGCCCAGGGCCACTGATTTAGCCCGGACCTCGGCCATGGTGACGCCGTCGAAGGCGGTCAGAGCTCCCTCCAGCGCGGATAAACCCAGCACCGGCGGGGTGCCACACAGCGCGCGCTTGATCCCGTTGGCCGGGGCGAAGGCATCGGAAAACTCGAAGGGCGCGGCATGGCCCATCCAACCGGTTAGGGGCGAGCGGAACGCCGCCTGATGCCGGCGGGCGATGAAGGCGAAGGCCGGGGCGCCCGGCCCGCCGTTCAGGTACTTGTAGCCGCAGCCGACCGCGAGATCGGCCTTGGCCCCGTTCAGGTCGACCTCGATGGCCCCGGCGCTGTGGCTGAGGTCCCAGATCGCCAGGGCCCCGGCCGCATGGGCCTTGGCGGTCAGGCCGGCCATGTCGTGCAGCCGGCCTGAGCGATAGTGGGTCTGGGTCAGCAGCAGGGCGGCGACGCTCTCGTCCAGGGCGGCCAGGATCGCCCCCGGCTCCACGACCCGAAGCTCGACCCCTGGCAGAAAGGCTGCGAGGCCCTGCAGCATGTAGAGGTCGGTGGGGAAATTGCCCGGCTCGGTGACGATCACGCGACGCTCGGGGCGCATCGCCAGGGCCCCGGCCACCAGCTTGAACACGTTGATCGAGGTGGAGTCGGCGGCAGTCACCTCGTCCGCCTCGGCGCCGATCAGGGCGGCGATCTTCGCCCCTACCCGGGCCGGCAGGTTGATCCAGTCGGCGCTGTTCCAGCTGCGGATCAGCCCCTGGCCCCACTCCTGCTCGGCGGCCTCCCTTAGGCGCGCCTTGGCCGCATGCGGCAGGGCGCCCAGGGAATTGCCGTCCAGATAGATGACCCCCGCCGGCAGGTCGAACAGGGCGCGGCGGCCGGCCAGGGGGTCCCTGGCGTCAAGGGCGGCGCAGTCTTCACGTGTGGTCATGACGGCCGCCCTCCTCTGCTGTCTCTACTGCTTCTGCATGGCGTAGAGCTTGACCACCTCATAGAGGAAGTCGCGGCCATTATAGAGCGAGGTCATGCGGATGCGCTCGTTCAGGCCATGCACGCCGTTGCCGTCCGGATCACCGAACATGCCGGTCACGCCATAGGTCGGGATGCCCACCGGGCTCATGAAGGCGCCGTCGGTGGCGCCGGCGGTCAGCACGGGGATGATCGGGGTTCCCGGCCAGATCTTGGCCGCCACGCTCTCGATCGGCTGCATGATCGCGGGCGTCAGGGGCGGCGGGGCCTTGGTCACCTCGCTGCGGGCGCCCTTCAGGGTGACCTTGACCTCGGGATCGGCGACGATCTTGGTCAGCACGTCACCGACGGCCTGGGCGCTCGTCCCGGGGAAGATGCGGCAGTTGATGTTGGCCCGGGCGCGCTGGGGCAGGGCGTTGGTCGCGTGGCCGCCGTCAATCATGGTGGCGACGCAGGTGGTGTGCAACATGCCGTTATAGCCAGGGTCGCTCTCCACCGTCTCGGCGGCCTTGGCGTCGGCGGGGTCCTTGACCAGGGCGGCCATGGCCTGGCCCATCTCGCCACCGACCAGGGGGGCCATGCGGGTGAAATAGGCCTTGGAAGCGTCGGTGAACTCCAGCGGGAACTCGTACTGGCTGATCTTGGTCAGGGCCGCGGCCAGGTGATAGATGGCGTTGTTCTTGGACGGCCTGGAGGAATGGCCGCCGGGATTGGTCACCTCCAGCTGATAGTCCTGGGGGAACTTCTCGCCGGCCTCGATATTGAGCGCGATCGGCTTGCCGCCGGCGTCCAGCCGCCCGCCGGCGCCCTCATTCAGGGCGAAGGCCGCGTCGATCAGGCCGCGCTCGTGCTTTGAGAGGTATTCGGCGCCGTTGAACGCGCCCGAGGTCTCCTCGCCGCAGGTCAGGGCCATCTTGATGTCGCGGCGGGGCTTGAAGCTGCTGGTCTTGAGGCGGACCAGGGTGTCGACCCAGACCGAGGCCTCGGCCTTGTCGTCGCTGGCGCCGCGCCCGTAGTAGTAGCCGTTCTCCTCCACCAGGGTGAAGGGATCGCGCACCCAGTCCGCCCGCTTGGCCTCCACCACGTCGATGTGGGCCAGCAGCAGCATGGGTTTCACCTTGGCGTCGGTCCCGTGCAGCACGGCCACGAGGCCGCCTTCCTTGGGATGCCCCTCGGCCTGGAACAGGTGGATGTCGGCGTCGGCATAGCCGGCCGCCTTCAGACGCGCGGCCATACGCTCCGCCGCCAGGGTGCAGCTGCCGTCGGAAAGCTCAGTGTTGGTTTCCACCAGCTCCTTGTAGAGGTCGTGGAAGGCGACCTGGTCAGGCCTCAGCGTCGGCGTTGGGGCCGACTGGGCGTGGGCGAGACCAGGCAGGGCGCCCAGGGCCAGACCCGCCAACAGCAGCATGGATCGCATCAAACAACTCCTCGCGAACAGCGCCTTGCGGCGTCTTTGAAAATCTATTGGCCAGGCCCGGCGAACCAGTCGTCCTCGCCGATCGGCATGCCGGGCGGAGGCTCGACCTTGCGCGCCATATCCGCCTCGGCGAGGGCCTTCAGCCGCGCCGGGGCCGGGTCCAGCAGCATGGCGGCGAACCAGCGAGCGTCGGCGCTTTTGCCGCCTTCCAGCCGGTGGCCGAGGTCGGTCAGGGCGGCGCGGATCTCGGCCGCGGCGGTGGGCGAGAGGGTCTTGTCCTGCAGGTCGATGGCCAAGCGCGCGACCAGCCGGGCCTGGACGCGGCGGCGGATCACCGCGCGCGAGCCGCTGTCCGGCGCCCCAGGGAAAGCGGCTGTGATCGACTGGCCGAGCAACTCCGCCAGGCCGAGCTGGCCGGGATCGCGGCCGCCCTGGTCGGCGACGCGGTTCAGCCGCGACGGATTGAGCAGGTCGCCCCAGGTGATATCTGCGGCGGCTTCGGCGGCCGTGGCCAGGTCGAACACCGGCGTCTGCGACGAGCCGAACACCTCGACATCGAAGGCCTTGTCGCGGTCGATCGGCTCGCCGGCCGAGAGCAGGTTGATCAGCGGCGCCGGCAGATCCAGCACCTGCGGGTCGACGGTGGCCAACAGCGCCGCCAGCGCCCGCCTCTGCTCCGAACCCGGAACAACGGTCGAGACCGGCCCCGTATCGCCCTGGACCGGATAGTTGAAATCGACCCCGCCGACCTTCTTGGCCACCGCGTCGACCTGGTAGCGGTGGAACAGATAGATCGGCACGATGATCCGCTTGAGGTCCGCCACCGGCTGGCCCGCCGGCAGGTTCTTCAAGCCGAAGCGATCCAGGGCGATCCTGCGCACCGCCAGCACGTGGGACAGCTCGGCCACCGAGTCCGGCCCGTCATCCCAGAGCGCGCCGGCCGGATTGGCCGAGGCGGTCGGGCGTGCGTCGGGATCAGAGACGAACTTCAGGCCGTGCGCGTAGCCGTCCCTAACGATGGCGGCGAGTTCGGCGTCCTGGTTCGCGCCCGGCGCGGCCTCGTCATAGAGCCAGCGGATGGCGAAGCGGTCCCAGGCGCCGATACCGACGCGATACGCGTCGCTGAAGTCGAGGCTGTCGCCGGCGATCTTCACCCGCGGCGAGGGGTAGTCCATCACCGACTCCCGGTCGCCGAAGTTCGAGGCGGCGAAATTGTGCTCCAGCCCCAGGGCGTGGCCGGTCTCGTGCACCGACAGCTGGCGCAGGCGCATCAGCGAGACGCGGATCGGATCGTCCTGGGCGCCGCTGCCGGTCTTGTCCGCGCCCACGAGGCCCTCGAAGATCAGCCGATCCTGGCGCACCCTCTGCGAGCCCAGGATCACCGCACCCTTGACGATCTCGCCCGTGCGCGGGTCGACGATGTTCATGCCCAGCGACCAGCCACGGGTCTGGCGATGCACCCAGTTGATCACGTTGTAGCGGGCGTCCAGCGGGCTGATCCCCTCGGGCAGCACCTTGACCTGGAAGGCGTCGATGAACCCCGCCTCCTCGAAGGCCTTGGACCACCAGGACGCCCCCTCGACCAGGGCCGAGCGGATCGGCTCGGGTGCAGCGCGGTCGACATAGAAGACGATCGGCTTCTTGACCCGCGAGCGGGCGGCGGTCGGATCGACTTTCTCCAGCCGGAACCGGTGCGCCAGCCGGGCGACCAGGGGTTGGCCCAGAGGCATGCTGTAGTCGGCCACCAGGCTCGCAATGGCCCCGGTGCGCGGATCGGAGAGGCGCGGGACATAGCCCGGCTCCGGCAGCCTGATCAGCGAATAGTGCTCGATCAGGGTGATGTTGTGCGGGGCTGGCACGATTCCGGTGACCTCGGGGCCGGGTTCGTCGCCGACCAGGGTCTGGTGCGCCTCCAGCTCGACATTCTCAGGGAACACCTGGCTTTCGCCGACATCGGGGTAGCTGAGCGCGGCATCGGTGTGGAAGGCGCCCTGGCCGGCCTGCTTCAGCGCGTCGATGGCGCCGAAGCCGTCGCGGGCCAGGAAGGAGGAGAGATCGACCAGGGCCGCGCCGTTCTCGCCCAGGGCCAGGATATCGCCCGCCCAGATGCTGGAAGAGGCGAAGGAATCCCGCACCGCCTGGGCTTCGTCGGCCGAGCCGTGGTCAGCGCGAAAGCCGCTGTTCTCGACATTGACGACGATCCGCCCGCCGGCGCGCTGGAAGGCGAGGATCTGGGTGTCGACCGGCATCGAGCGGTCGAGGCCCACAGGCGTCGAGCCCAGGCCGGCGCGCAGATAGACCTGGTAGAGATAGCGGCCATAGGTGCCGTCGCCACCCGAGGGCTTGAGCACCGCCAGCACCCGCCCGCACTCGCGGTCCAGATAGACGGGGAACAGGCCTTCCTTGCGCTCGAGGCCCTGGGTCGCGGCTTCGATCGTGGTTCCGCTGGGCGCCGGGCAGATCGAGGCGGCCATGGAGGGGCGGGCGATCAGGACGCCGAGCGCCAGGGCGGCCCAGGCGAGGCGCCCGCAAGCGCCGCTGAGGTCTTTGGACAAGTCTTCACTCCGGGTGCGGACGATCATGGGAACAGATAGCGGCAGCTCTTGTCGGCCGGGTCGTGGGCCAGGATCCGGTCGTAGAGGCCGAGGTTCTCGGCCACGGTCCGCTCCACGTCCTCGGGCGCCAGGAAGCCGGCCGCCAGTTGGCGCGCCGCAGCGGCTCTGAGCTTGGCCTCAAGATCGGCGCGGGTGGGATAGCGGGTCTGAAGGCTGGGCCGTGGGTCGCCGGCCGCCGCGCGCTCGGCCTCAGTGCGCGCGAAGGGCTGGAAGCTGCCGTCGAACCGCGCCGTGGCCCAGGGAAAGCCGGTTTCCGCCGCCCGTTCGTTCCAGCTGGTATGGGTTCCGAGCGGAACCTGCAGCTCGACCAACCGCACGCCGCCGCGGTCGTTGCCGTCCGCGTCCGGCGCGGGGACGCGCGTTTCATAGGCCAGGCCATGGGTTGGCGGGACCTTGTCGGCTATGCCCTCGGCGGCGAAGCGGGAGCCGAAGTCCAGCCGCGGCTCACGCAGATTCTGTTCCGGCGGCGAGAGCCCGATCCCCTTGGGGAAGGTGGTGCGATAGGCTTCGACCGTGGTCAGGGTCCCATCGCTCAGCCTCGGATAGGCGCTGGTCGGCGGCGCAGCCTCGCCGCCGACCCAGCGGTCCAGGTCCAGGATCAGGGCGCGCATGGCCAGATAGTGGTCGGTGGTGGAGACGCAGTTCACGTAAGGCGCCCGCGCGGGCGAGCGGCCGACATAGTGCTGGGCGCCCATGAACGCGTAGAGGCGCACATCGTCTGCTGGCGGAACATCCGCCGCGCCATCCGGGGTGGTGGCCACTAGCGAGGCGCCACGGTTCCAGAACTCGGTCGAGGTATTGGCGACGAACAGCTTGGGCAGATGGCCTTGCGCGTCGCGGGCCTTGTCCAGGGTCGAGGCGGTCAGGCCGCTGACGGGATCGCGCGCGGGCGTGGAGGTGAAGGGGAAGGCGTCGGCGGGATAGTCGTGCTCCTCCAGCATCGAGGGATGGCGGGTCGGCTGGACGAAGCGGCTGTTGAACCCGGCCGAGCCGCCGGCGCCCGGCACCTGCATATAGGCGCCGTCGAAGGCCAGCTTGCCCTGCTCGTCCACATCCAGTCCGTCGTGCAGCATGCGCCCGATCAGCCGGCCGGACTGGCTGATGCCGAAGATTAGGAT